>NZ_JBVVPO010000069.1:0-44397 GCF_055811795.1 Bradyrhizobium sp. MI1.7 | reverse complement strand
GAGCCCGCCGGCCGGCTCGTCGGCGAGATGGTCGAGCTTGAAGAAGCCGATCATCTGGTTGGCGACCTCGGTCAACCCGGCATCGGAGCGGCCGACCAGGCGCGAGGCCATATTGCCCTGGTGCTCCTGCCCTGCGAGGATCAGGTTCTCGCGCACCGAGAGCTTTGGGAAGACCTGCAGGAGCTGGAAGGTGCGGCTGACCCCGAGCTTGTTGAGCTCGGCAGGACGCAGGCCCGTGACCACCTTGCCGTCGAGCTTGACCTCGCCGCCTGATGGTGTGAGCTGGCCGAGGATGCAGTTGAACAGGGTCGACTTGCCGCAGCCGTTCGGGCCGATCAGGCCGAGGATCTCGCCCTCGCGGACGTCGAATGAGACGCCGTCGACCGCGCTGATGCCGCCGAAATTCTTCTTGATGCCGGTGACTTCCAGGACCGCGCTCATTGCACCGTCTCCAGCCGGGACTTTGCCACGGCCCGCAGCGCGGAGGCCGCCTTGGTGCGGCGCTCGGCGAGATAGCGATCGAGAATTCCCAGAATGCCGGTCGGCGACCAGATCAACAGCAGCATCACCGCGACCGCGTAGAGCATCAGATAATACCCTTCCGTGAAGCGCAGCCATTCCGGCAACAGCACCGCGATCATCGCGCCGAGGAAGGGGCCGAAGTAGAAGCCGGCACCGCCGACGATCACCATCATCAAGAGGTCGAGCGAGAGCGACAGGTTGAACGGCACGGGATCGATATATTGCGTCAGCGGCGCATACAGCGCGCCGGCAACGCCGCCGAGCGCCGAGCCGATCGCGAAGGCCATCAGCGTATAGCGCCTTGTGTCGACGCCGAGCGACTGCGCGCGCAGCGGATTTTCGCGCAATGCCATGAAGGCGCGGCCCCAGGGCGAGCGGATCAGCCACCACACCGCGAGCGACACGATCGCAAGCGAGCCGAGGCAGACATAATAGAACGGCAGCGGCTTGTTGGTCGCGATGCCGAAGATGTGCGGCCGGGGAATGTTGGAGATGCCGTAGATGCCGCCGGTGAGCCAGCTTTCGTTGCGGAACACCAGGAAGGCGAGGGTGGAGAAGGCGAGGGTGACGAAGGCGAGGTAATGGTGCTGCACGCGCAGCGCGGGATAGCCGAGCACCCAGCCGACCGCGAAGCTCAAGGCAATCGCGACCACGATCGCCGCCGGCAGCGGCCAGCCATGGGTCGTCATGATCGCTGCCGCATAGGCGCCGATCCCGACGAAGGCGCCTTGCGCCAGCGAGACCTGGCCGGCATAGCCGAGTGTCAAATTGAGCCCCATCGCGGCGATGCTCATCACCGCCCACTGGCTCAGGATGAACAGGCCGTAGCGGTTGAAGTTCATGGGGACGATGATCAGGCCGGCAATGACGATGAGGCCGAGCGCGATCTTCAACGGTTTGGCGAAGCCGCTCATACGGTGCGCTCCTCGGCGCGGCCGAGCAAGCCCTGCGGCCGGAACAGGATGACGGCGATCAGGAAGATCATCGGAACGGCGGCGCGGTACTGCGTCGAGACATAGGCGGCTGCGAGATTGTCGAGCACGCCGATCAGGAGGCCGCCGGCGATGGCGCCGCGCACCTGGTTGAAGCCGCCGACGATCGCGGCGATGAAGGCGGCCTGGCCCAGCACTTCGCCGGAGGAGAATTTTGCGAGGTAGATCGGTGTAATCAAAAGCGACGCCAGCGCGACCAGGAAGGCGTTGATCAGGAACGTCAGCAGGATCATGCGCTCGACCGGGACGCCGATGATGCGCGCCACCGTCGGGTTCTGCGCCGCCGCCTGCATCTGGTGACCGAGCGACGTGCGGTTGAGAAGGCTCGTCAGGCCGAAGACGGCAAGAATGGCGAGGACGAGGACGCCGATGCTTTGCAGCGAGACGGCATGTCCGAGAATGGAGATATCACCGGTCGGCACGATCGATGGGAAGGGCGAGGCCTCCGCGCTGAAGAACTGCTTCACGGCCTCCTTGATGCCGATCGCGAGCGCCATCGTCGCGATCGCCAGCGGCAGCACGCCATGGCGCATCATCGGATCGACCAGCAGCATCTTGAAGGCGAGGCCCAGCAGGAGCATCGAGAGCAGGATGCCGAGGATGATCGCAAGCCAGAACGGCGCGCCGGCATGCATCGCCGCCAGCATCAGGAACGCCGGCAGCATCACGAACTCGCCTTGCGCGAAATTGATGGTCTGCGAGGTCTGCCACAGCAGCGTGAAGCCGACCGCGACCAGCGCATAGATCGCGCCAGTGGCTAGTCCCGCGACCAGAAGATCGAACAGATTGGACATTTTCCCCTCTCCTGTCCCTCGCCCAGCTCTGTCGTCTCCCTCGCCCCGTTCTTACGGGGAGAGGGCGGGGTGAGGGGCACTATCCGCGAGCCCATCTCTCACCGTCCTTGCAGAATCACCCCTCACCCCGCCCCTCTCCCCGCGAAGAGCGGGGAGAGGGAGAGGAGAGGAGAGATCTCTCGCCGCATCCGCCTTCGCTGAAGCTTCGGCGGGACGGGCGCGGGGAGAGCGAAGATCGTCACTTCACCTTCGGCAGCACCTGCTTCACCACCTGCTTGCCTTCGACCACCTCGACCAGAAAGCTCTGCCGGTCGATGTCGCCGGTCTCGCTGAAGGTGACGTCCATCAGGATGCCCGGCTCGTCCGCGGCCTTGATGGTCAGGCCGTGCAGCGTGTCGGCGAACGCCTTGCTGTCGACCTTCCCCATCTTCTCGGTGGTGGCTTTCACCATGTAGACGGCGAGATAGCCCTTCAGGCCGTTATGGTCGGGCACGTAATTGTACTTCTTGGCGAACTTGTCGCGGAACGCCTTGATCAGGTCGACCGGTGCGTCCGTGGTGAGGCCGACATGGCCGCGCGCGCCGTTGGCGGCATCGCCGGCGAGCTCGATCACCTTCTGGCCGATCAGCGTGGTCTCGCCCATCAGCGGCGCGGTGACGCCCTGGCGCTTCAGCTCTTTCAGGATGCGCGCGCTCTCTTCTTCATTCAGGTAGACGAACACGGCGTCGGGATTGGCGGCCTTGATCTTACCGACGTCGGCGGCGAAGTCGGCTTGTCCCGCTTCAGTCGAGAGATCGGCGACCACCTTGGAACCAAGCCGGTCGAGTTCCTTCACGACGACGTCGCGTCCGCCACGGCCGAAGTCGTTGTTGACCCAGACCACCGCGACCGTCTTCGCCTTCATGTCGTCGTGGATGTACTTTGCGACCTTCGGCATCGACGATTGCTGGCCGAACGAGGTGCGGAACAGGAACTTGTTGCCGGCTTGCGTCAGCTCGGCGGCTTCGCCGCCCATGATCTGAGCGATGCCGGCCTCGGCCGCGAGCGGCGCCGTCACCTTGACCGAGCCGGAATAGCCGGGCCCGAGCAGCACATAGGGCTCGGCGTCGAGCGCCTTCTGCACCTGGGCGCGGGCAACGCCGGGGTTGGACTGCGAATCGGCATGGGTGACCTCCAGCTTGCGTCCGAGCACGCCGCCCTTGGCGTTGATCTCCTCGATCGCGAGGTCGATGCCGTTCTTCCAGTTGGTGCCGACGGTGGCGCCGCCGCCCGAGAGCTCGGCGACGTCGGCGAGCTTGATCGCCTGCGCATGGACGCTGGTTGCAGTCGCGAAGGCAAGCAAGGCGCCTGCCACTAGGGTCGATTTCATGGTCACTCCTCCCATTTTTCGTTGATGTTGTCCGCGGCCTTGTGTCCGGCCGCTTCGGTTACGCGGCGTGGTAGGCCGCGCTTCGTGCCGCCATCACCTCGTCAAATGCCTCTCCCATGACCTCGGTCGATGGGGCAAGGCCGGTGAACAATTCGAAGGCGTCAGCGGCCTGGTAGATCGCGAGCTCCCGCCCGGTCATGATCCGCGCGCCCTTGGCCTGTGCCGCCGCCAGCAGCGGCGTGATCAGCGGCGAATAGACGGCGTCCGCGACCCACATTTTCTCGTGCAGCAAGGCCGCCGGGACCGGCATGCCCCGGTTCGGCAGCATGCCGACCGGCGTGCCGTTGACGAGGCCGGTTGCGCCATCGAGCGCGTCCTCGACGCTTTTCGCCACCGTGGCGCCGCCGTGCCTGGCAAGCAATGAAGCGAGCTTTTCGGCGCGCGCCGTCTCGCTGTCGAAAATGCGGAGGCCGGAGACCTTCAGGCTCGCCAGCGCAAAGGCGATTGCCTTGCCGACGCCGCCCGTTCCGATCACGGCGACTGCATTTCCGGACGGTGCCAACAGCGGCGCGACCGCGCGCGCAAACCCGGTCGTGTCGGTGTTGTGGCCGATCAGCCGGCCGTCCCTGACGACGACGGTGTTGACCGCGCCCATGGCGGCCGCGCCCGGCGCCAGCTCGTCGAGCAGCGGGACCACCGCTTCCTTGTAAGGGTAAGTCACGTTGACGCCGGCAAAGCCGAGCCGCCGCACGCCCTCGAGCATCATGCGGAGCCCGGCCGCATCGGCGCCGGCGACCTCGATGAGCTGGTAGTGACCGCGCAGGCCGAGCGCCTCGGCGGCCCGCTCGTGCATGGCAGGGGAGGCGGAATGCGCGATCGGCGCCCCGATTAGGCCGGTGAGAAGCTTCTTGCTGGCGGCGTATCCGCGCTTGGACATGGTTGGCTATCGTCTCGTTGGGAGCGTTGGGTCCTGGCCATTAGCGGGGAAATCCGCACAATTCCAAGGGGGCTTCCAGTTGCGACGATAGCCTTTCCCGTGCCTAACACAATTACCCATTTATTGGGCAAACCTAACATAATGTTATTTCTTCCGCGCGCGTGCCGGGGCGGCGTTGCCCTCGCTGCGGGACGGCTCCACCGCGCGCATCTCGGCGCGCAGGGACTCGATGAAATACTCGACATGGAGCGACAGCGGCGCGCCGCGCTTCACCGCGATATAGGTCTCGAACCGCGTCGGCTCGGTGATCTTCAACAGCTCGATTCCCGGATAGCCGCCATGGGCCACCGTGAACTGGTCGATGATGGCGATGCCGAGCCCCGCCTTCACCAGCGCACACACCGTGGTGCCGAAGCGCGCGCGGATCGTGATGTTGTAGTCGAGCCGGTGGCGCGCAAAGATCCCGGCCATGATCCGGCCGTAGGGATCGTTGGGATCGATGCCGATCAGCGGATAGCGGGTGATCTCGGCGGCCGAGACCTGCTTGCGGCCGGCAAGCTCGTGACCCGGCGGCACGATGCAATAGAGCTCACCCGAGGCGAGCGGCATGAAGTCGAGCCCGGAATGCTCGAGCCGGTAGCTCATCGCCACGCACTCGCCGCGGCCGAGCAGGAGGTAGTCGATGGCTTCCTCGAGCTTGAGGATGTTGATGTCGATGCCGAGATCGGGATAGCGGCGCCGGACGCGCTCGATCGCGCGCGGCACCATCACCTGGGAGATGCTCGGCACCGAGCCGATGCGCAATTCCGACAAACCGCCGCGGCCGATCTTGGAGATGAGCTCGGAGAGGTCGTCGACCTTCTTGTAGACGCCGTTGATCTGCTCAAAGATGTTCTCGGCTTCCGGCGTCGGGAAATAGCGCCCGTTCTGGCGCTGGAAGAAGCGGATGCCGAGCGTGCGCTCGGTGTATTTGACCAGCCGGCTGATCCCCGGCGCCGACACGTTGAGCAGCTTCGCCGCGCCGCCGATGGTACCCGTCACCATCACGGCACGGATCACTTCAACCTGGCGCAGCGTCATCATGTCGTGGGCATCCCAAAGAGGATCGTGGTGGCGATCATCTCACGAGAGCCGTGATGTCATCCAGCGGCAAGTGTGCGACGGAGCGGGCGGCGCTTCACCCTCCCCCTCCAGGGGAGGGTAAGAGCGCAGCTCGCTCACCGGCAACAATTGCTGATTAACTTCGCAGTCAGAATGTTTCGGCCAAAATCGGCACGTTCGAATGGAAGGGCGCCGCTCGCGCAGAACGTATGCCTCACCTGTAACCGCGTTCTAGCTCGCCGGGCTCTCGGGCGACGCGCTGCCGGGCCGCTCCGCGCGTTCGCGCTGCAGCACTTCGCGCGCGTACTCGATGATCTTCTGCTTGTTTGCCGTTTCGCGGACGGCGAAAAACACGCGGTTGAGTTCCAGGCCGAGCACGCTGTTGAGGGCGATGTCCTCGTCTTCCATCGTGATTTTCCCGCTTCAGACGCCATAGGTGTAACTTGACGTCACTTCCTCCACAAGTAGATTAAATCTCGGGTGCAGACGAGGGCCGGTAAACTACGGAAGCAGCGAATTGAGGCAGCTCCCAAATACGTGCTATACCGACGGCGAGGCTCAGGAAACGCACCGATGTCCGCCGTAGACGCCGTAGATTATGGCCGGGAAGCGCTCGACTTCATCGAAGGCCTGGGGACCTATCGCAAGGTACCGGACGCCATGAATGCGCTTGAGGCGGCGTTCGGTCGCTTCGGCTTCGAGACCATCATCGTGACGGGGTTGCCGAATCCCGATCAGCGGTTCGCGCAGATGGTGCTCGCCAAGCGCTGGCCGGCAGGATGGTTCAATCTCTACACCCAGAACAATTACGACCGCGTCGACCCCGTGGTGCGGCTGTGCCGGCAATCGGTCAATCCGTTCGAGTGGTCGGAAGCGCCCTATGATGCCGAGCTCGAGCCGAGCGCGGCCGAGGTGATGAACCGCGCCGGCGATTTTCGCATGTCGCGCGGCTTCATCGTGCCGATCCACGGGCTCACCGGCTACGAGGCGGCGGTGTCGCTCGGCGGCGTCCATCTCGACCTCAATCCCCGCAGCAAGCCGGCACTGCACCTGATGGCAATGTATGGCTTCGACCATATTCGCCGCCTGCTGGATCCGGCGCCGCATCTGTCGACGCGTCTCACCCCGCGAGAGCGCGAGGTGATCGCCTGGGCCTCGCAGGGCAAGTCGGCCTGGGAGATCGGCGAGATCCTGCACATCACGCAGCGCACCGCAGAAGAGCATCTTGCAACCGCCGCGCGCAAACTCGGCGCCGTCAACCGTACGCATGCGGTTGCACTGGCGATTCGCAACAAGCTCATCAATCCCTAAGCGACGTACTGGGAAATTTCCCAATATCGAACCTGCCTCTTTTCGCAGAGGCTGCCCCTCATTCCGGCTGAATGGGGGTTTTCATGATTCACGCAATTTCTTCGGTCAATCGCCACCTTTACGAAGACGTACTCGAGCAGCACTTCCGACTACGCCACGACATCTTCGTCGAGGAGCGGCACTGGGAGACGCTGCGCCGGCCTGATTGCCGCGAGGTCGATTCCTACGACGACGAGGACACCGTCTATCTGCTCGCGCTGGAAGGCCGGCGCGTCGTCGGCGGTCACCGGCTCTACCCCACCACCAAACCCTCGATGATGAGCGAGGTCTTCCCGCATCTGGCATCGGTTCGCGGCTGCCCTGCGAATCCGCTGGTCTGGGAATGGTCGCGCTACTTTGTCGTGCGCGATCGCCGCGACGGCACTCTCAACCTGCAACTGATGGCAGCGGTGCAGGAGTTCTGCCTCGATCAGGGAATCGCGCAGGTCAGCGCGATCATGGAGACCTGGTGGCTGCCGCGCTTCCATGAGGCCGGCTTCGTCGTGACGCCGCTTGGTCTGCCCGCGCTGGTGGAGAACGCCTGGACCATGGCGGCGACCATCGACATTCGCCGCGAGACCCTCGATGCCCTGCATGATCGCATCGGCATGGATTCGATCGTACAACAAGACGGCCCGCGTCTGGACGCCGTCGCCCGTGCCAACCTCTGCGGCCTTGCTGCCGCACAACGAAAGAGCGCCTGAAATGTCGAACATGATGCGGGACAGCCAGATCATGGCGCAGACCAAGGACGAGAATCTCGGCTACATGTCCGACATGGCGCTCGAGCTGGCGCAGATGGCGGAAGACACCGGATTGGCAACGCTCGCCTATCTGTTCCGTATGGCGGCGCTGGAAGCCTCGACGGCCAACAGCGTGCTGGCCGAGCCGGATGATCTCCCCCGGCAGATGACGTCGCACTAGACGCCTTCTCCTACTTCCGTCGACCTTCGCGCCCTCTCCCAGGCATGCCTGGGGGAGGGCGATCGTTTGGGTGCGGCAGGTTGACCCATCCTGTGCGGCAGCCTTCTTGCAAGGCCAATTTCGATCGCATGCACCGGCATGCAACAAAGTGCATGTCTGGTGTTGAATCGCTCTTGCCTCGGAACGATACTGCCATTACCCATTTTTCCGCCTTGAAGAGGCAGGGGGAGCTCTTTCACTGATGGCGACCGTGTTCGAACATCGGCGCGACACCGCGTGCGCCTGAAAGAGTTTTGATGCTGCTCGTCGTCGAACAGTTCTTGAACGGATTGCAGTTCGGCCTGCTCCTGTTCCTGCTCGCCGCCGGCCTGACGCTGGTGTTCGGGATCATGGATCTCGTCAACCTCGCGCACGGCTCGCTCTACATGATGGGCGCCTATTTCGCCGCGACCTTTGCGGCCTGGACCGGCAGCTTCCTGCTCGGTGCGCTGCTGGCGCTCGGCGCGACTCTGGTGCTCGGCATCGTGCTGGAGATGTCGGCGCTGCGGCATCTCTACGGGCGCGACCATCTCGACCACGTGCTCGCGACCTTCGGCCTGATCCTGTTCTTCAATGAAGCCGTGCGGCTGATCTGGGGTCCGGCCGGGCTTGCGCTGCCGCTGCCGGCCTGGCTCACGGTGCCGGTGCCGATCCTGCCCGGCATCCACTATCCCGCTTATCGTCTCGCCATCATCGTGGTGGCGCTGCTGGTCGCGCTGCTGCTCTATCTCGGCGTGATGCGCACCCGCATCGGCATGCTGATCCGCGCCGGCGCCTCCAACCGCGAGATGATCGGTGCGCTCGGCATCAACATCAAGCTGCTCTATACGCTGGTGTTCGGCCTGGGCGCCGCGCTCGCCGGCCTCGCCGGCCTGATGCAGGCGCCGATCCTCACCGTGCAGATCGGCATGGGCGAGAACATCCTGATCCTCGCCTTCGTCATCATCGTGATCGGCGGCATCGGCTCGATCCGTGGCGCGTTCCTCGCCGCGATCTTCGTCGGCATGATCGACACGCTCGGCCGCGCCTTCCTGCCCAACCTGTTGCGGCAGGTGCTGAGCGGCGCCGCCGCCTCCACCGCCGCGCCCGCACTGTCGTCCATGCTGATCTATCTGCTGATGGCGATCGTGCTGGTGGTGCGCCCGGAGGGGCTGTTTCCGGCCAACCGTCGATGAAGGCTTTCACTGTGAGCAAGGCCGTCACGGCCCTGATGCTGGCGGGCCTCGTGCTGCTGCCGCTCTATTCGCAGCTGTCCGGCAACATCTTCATCCTGACGCTGTTTACCCGCATCGTCATCCTGGCGCTGGCGGCCGCGAGCCTCAACCTCATCATGGGTTTTGGCGGCATGATGAGCTTCGGCCACGCCGCCTATCTCGGCATCGGCGGCTACGCGGTCGGCATGCTCGCGCAGGAAGGCGTCGGAAGCGGCTTCATCCAGTTCCCGGTCGCACTCGCAGCTTCCGCGATCTACGCCCTGGTGATCGGCGCGCTCTCCCTTCGTACGCGTGGCGTCTACTTCATCATGATCACGCTGGCCTTCGCGCAGATGGCCTATTATGTCGCCTCGGGCCTCGCGCGTTACGGCGGCGACGACGGTCTCACCGTCTACAAGCGCAGCGACTTCTCCGGCCTGATCAACCTGTCGAACCGCACGCAGTTCTATTATCTCTGCCTCGCCTGCCTGTTCGCCGTGATCGTCCTGATCTGGCGCATCACCAATTCGCGCTTCGGGCTCGTCTTGCAGGGCCTGCGCTCCAACGAGCAGCGGATGCAGGCGATCGGCTTTCCGGCAAAACGCTACCAGCTCGTCTGCTTCGTCATCTCCGGTATGATGTGCGGCCTTGCCGGCGCACTGCTCGCCAACAACACCGATTTCATCAGCCCGGCCGTGATGTACTGGACCCGCTCCGGCGACCTCATGGTGATGGTGATCCTGGGGGGCATGGGCACGCTGTTCGGCCCGGTGATGGGCGCGGTGGTGTTTTTGCTGCTGGAAGAATTCCTGTCGCAGATCACCGAATACTGGGCGCTGATCATGGGCCCGCTCTTGCTGCTGATCGTGCTGTTCGGCCGCGGCGGCATCATGGGCCTGCTCGGGAGGCTCAATCGTGGCTGAACCGCTGCTCCGCGTCGAAAAACTGGTGCGCCGCTTCGGCGGCATCGTTGCGACGGACAACGTCTCGCTCGACGTAGCTAGCGGCGAGTTGCACGCCATCATCGGCCCGAACGGTGCCGGCAAGACCACGCTGATTAGTCAGCTCACAGGGCACCTCGAACCGCATTCCGGCAGCGTCTCGCTCGGCGGTCGCGACATCACCTATCTGCCGGCCTATCGCCGCTGCGCGCTGGGGCTCGCCCGTTCGTTCCAGATCACCTCGCTGCTGCTCGACTTCACCGCCGCCGACAATGTCGCGCTGGCGGCGCAGGCGCATGCAGGCCACTCGTTCCGCTTCTTCGCCAATGCGCGCAAGGAGAAGGGCCTGCGCGATGCCGCCCATGCCGCGCTCGACCGCGTCGGGCTCGGCCATCGCGCCGATGTCCTGGTGTCCAGGCTCAGCCATGGCGAGCGCCGCCAGATCGAACTCGCGGTCGCGCTCGCGAGCAAGCCGAAGCTGCTGCTGCTGGACGAGCCGATGGCGGGTCTTGGCGTCACCGAATCCCAGCGCATGGTGCAACTGCTTCAGGAGCTGCGGAAGGAAGTCTCGATCGTGCTGGTCGAGCACGATATGCCGGCGGTGTTCGCGCTGGCCGACCGCATCTCGGTGCTGGTCTATGGCCGCGTCATCGCCTCGGGCGATCCGGCCGCGATCCGCGCCAACGAGGACGTCAAGCGCGCCTATCTCGGCGACCAGCACGTGGTGACGCACCATGTCTGAAAAGGCGATGGCTGACACGCTGCTCAACGTCGACGGCATCGAGACCTGCTACGGCCTCTCCCAGGTGCTGTTCGGCCTGTCGCTGTCGATCAAGCCGGGCGAGATGGTCTCGCTGATGGGCCGCAACGGCATGGGCAAGACGACCACCATCCGCTCCATCATGGGCCTGACACCGGCACGATCAGGCACGATCCGCTTCGCCGGCGCAGAAGTGCGGCAGCTTCCATCCTACAGAATTGCAAAACTCGGCGTCGGTCTCGTTCCTGAGGGGCGCCAGATCTTCCCGAACCTCACCGTGCGCGAAAACCTGGTGGCGGCCGCGGCCGATCGCTTCGCTAGCCCCAATCCCTGGACGCTCGCCGCGATCTACGTGATGTTTCCGCGCCTCGCCGAACGTGCCTCCAACATGGGCAACCAGCTCTCCGGCGGCGAGCAGCAGATGCTCGCGATTGGCCGCGCGTTGATGACGAATCCGAAACTGCTGATCCTGGACGAAGCGACCGAAGGCCTTGCGCCGCTGATCCGCGAAGAAATCTGGAATTGCCTGTCGCTGCTGAAGAGCCGGGGACAGTCGATCCTGGTCGTCGACAAGAACGTCGACCACCTCGCCCGCATCTGCGACCGCCACTACATCATCGAGCGCGGCAAGACGGTGTGGAGCGGCACGTCCGTCGAGCTGATGGCCGAGCCGGATCTCCAGCACAAATATCTGGGCATCTGACGCGCTCCTGGATCTGACTGCCGTGCAGGATCGCCGCGCGCGCAGAACCTCGTCGAGGACGTCAGTTTCGAAGCTCTCCAAACTGCGCGCAGAGGTCTTGAGTGCGTTGCCGCCAGCCGCCAATGTCGCGGCGTAGCGGATTCGATGCAGGACTTTTACAATCAAATTGCCGGACGGCCTGACGACGACATCATCGGCTCCGCACAGCGAGGCGCTTCGACAGCGCCTCAGTGGCTGGATTTCCCGGGCTGTGTGTTCATCAGAGGTGAGTTTCGCGCCGATCCCGATCGGCCAGCGATCGTAGGGCCGGGCTTGTTCATCTCCGTTGCGCTCGATGAAGGCGCAGGCCGCGGCATTCTGACGCGCACAACCGGTGCAGGGCAGATGACGGCGATTGCCGTGCGCGAATCCGTCGCCGTAGGAGGCTCGGTTCGCTGCGGCGAACGTCCCGCGATCGGCCTGGCGCTTCCGCAAGCCTCCATCGACGGGCTTGGACTCGGCGACGAGGTTCGGGCGCTGTTCAAGACCGACGCGTTGGGCACGGCCATCGTCTCTGTCACGGCGTCTCCGCGTGTGCAGGCCCTCGCGGCAGAAATGTTCTCGCCACCGGTGGCCGGAAACGCGACGCAATTGCTGCTGTCGGCGCATGCCGCCGAGATCGTGGTCCACGCCTTGTTCGGCAAGCGCGGGATCGCGCTCGATCCTGCAGCCGACCTCCAGCGGGTGCGGTTGCAATCGGTCAAGGCGCGCATGGATGCCGATCTCGCTTATCCCTGGAGCATCGACGAACTGGCGCGGAATGCGGGGCTGAGCCGCCGGTCCTTCAACCAGAAATTCCAGATGGCGTATGGCGAGAGCGCGATCGACTATTTGCGGGCCCGCCGACTCGATGCCGCACGTGACCTTCTGATTCATCAACGGTTGTCGGTCACCGAGGCGGCCTTTCGGGTCGGCTATGCCCATCCGGCCAATTTCGCGACGGCATTCCGCAGGCACTTCGGCTATTCGCCGAGCCACTGTCAGTAAACTTGAACGCCTCCACGTGCGATCAAAGGTGATTTGCGCGCGCGCAAAGGCGGTGTGCGCCTCGATCTGGTTACTCCCGGGTTGTTCGAACACGGAACTCGGGGAAGACAATGACGCGCAACGACGGGCGGATGCTCGGCTGGGAACGGATGGCGAGAACTGGTCTGGGAGCGGCCGGCCTGGGAATAGTCCTGCACGCAACGCCGTCGGTCGCACAGACCTCCGGGACCAATGCAACGTCGACGGCGGCGACATTGCCTCCCGTCACGGTGGAGGCACCGATCCAGGCGCGTCCGCGCACCCAGCCCGCTCAGCGAGCTTCGCAGTCGTCGCGCGGCCGCATCGCGACGCAACGCAATGCCGGGCCCGCGCCAGCCAGAAATTCGGGCGCGCGCGAGGCCGGTGCCGGTCGCGCCAACGCGTCGAGCGAGAGCAGCTATGTTGCAGACAGCAGCTCGGCGGGTACCAAGACCAACACGCCGTTGCTCGAGACGCCGCAGTCGATCTCGGTCGTGACGCGCAAGGAACTCAACGACCGCGCCGTCCAGACGCTGACGGAGGCAGTTGGCTATGAACCCGGCGTCCGCATCGATGCTTCAGGCTACGATCCGCGTTTCGACGCGATCGCGATCCGCGGCTTCGACATCACTTATAACGGCGTTTATCTCGACGGATTGCGCCTCGTCGGAGCAGGTCTCAGCGTGTTCAAGACCGAGCCTTATGGGGTCGACAGCATCACCGTGGTCCGTGGGCCGAGCTCGGCACTCTACGGGCTCGGCTCGCCGGGCGGACTGATCGATCTGTCGAGCAAGCTGCCGACCAGCCAGCCGTTTCACGAGGTGCAAACGGTGTTTGGCGACCGCGATCGCGTCCAGGGCAATTTCGATCTTTCGGGTCCGGTCGATGCCAACGGTCAGTTTTCGTATCGGCTGACCGGCGTGATGCGTGACGCGAACGTGTTCGTGCCCGGCGGCAAGGATAACAGGACCTACATCGCGCCCGCCGTCACCTGGAAGCCGGATCAATCGACGACCCTGACGATTCTCGGGTCCTATCAGAAGTCGAAGACGCCCGGATCCATGTTCACCTACTCCACGGGCACCGGCACCGCCACGGACATCTTCACGGGCAGCCCGTCCTACAATTCGCTCGACCAGGAGCAGGGACGCGTGGGCTATCTGTTCGAGCATGCGTTCAACAACGCCGTGACCGTCCGCCAGAAATTCCGCTACGTCGATGTCGACGCGGTCACCCGCTATGTGGGCTTTCTCGGCGCGCCGGTGGGCAATGTCGTCTCACGCTACACCGGCTACGTCCACGACACGCTGCAATCGGCCATTATGGACAACCAGGTCGAGGCCAGGCTATCGACCGGGCCCGTGCAGCACACGCTCCTGGTCGGCACCGACTACACCGCGTCGAAGTTCAACGACAAGCAGGGATTCGGCTTCGGCGTCTCCGATCTCAACCTGGCCGCGCCGGTCTACGCGCCGGAATCCATTCCCGATCCCGCGATCTCGTCCTCGACGGCCCAGCGGCAAACCCAGTCCGGCGTGTATGTTCAGGACCAGGCCAGGCTCGATCACTGGATCCTGACATTGAGCGGCCGCAGCGACTGGGTCAGCACCACGGGCGAGGATCTGTTCGCGCTGACGCGGCAGACGCAGTCCGATCAGGCCTATAGCGGGCGAGCCGGGCTGACCTATGTGTTCGATTCCGGTGTTGCGCCTTACGTTGCCTATTCGACCTCGTTCTTTCCCAATCTCGGCGTCGATCCGTCGGGCGCCTTCTTCAAGCCGACCACCGGCAAGCAGACCGAAGTCGGTGTGAAGTACCAGCCGCAGGGCACGAGGAGCTTCATTGCCGCGGCGGTGTTCGATTTGACCCAGGACGGCGGCCTGGTCACGACGGGGACGGGCGTGACGGTCCAGCGTGGCGAGATTCAAAGCCGCGGCTTCGAATTGCAGGCGCTTGCCAGCCTGGGCGGTGGTTTCGACATCACCTCGTCGTACACCTATCTCGACATGGTGACCAAGCAGGCCGCTGACGACTCGCTGATTGGCAAGTTTCCCTCGGGCAATCCCCCGCATACCGCGACGCTGTGGGCGAACTACGCCCTGCCGCTGGCCGGACCGTTTGCAGGATTGAGCGTCGGTGGCGGCGCGCGTTACATGTCCTGGAGCTACGGCGATGATGCGAACACGTTCAAGAACAGCTCGGTAACCCTGATCGACGCGGCGCTGAAATATGATTTTGGCCAGGCGATGAAGGAGCTGAAGGGCCTCCAGTTCCAGGTCAATGCCAAGAACCTGTTCAATCTGCACTACACCACGTGCCAGGTCGGTTACTGCTACCGCGGCGCGCCGCTGACCGTCATCGCAACGCTCGGCTATCGCTGGTGAACCAGCTTGCGCCTGAGAAGCCCGGTTATCCGGTCAATATGTCTTACCCAAATCGCTGGCGCCGGCGACTAACGCGCCAGGTGGTGGGTGCCGATTTCAACCAAGGTGGTCCGGCAGGACAGGCGGTAGATCAGGCTGAACAATTGAACCCACATGATCGAACTCCACTGTTGATCATATGCAGGATATTAGGCCCCCAGTCTTTCCGGCCGTTTTCGAGGGACAGGGAAAATGGCTTCGTCGGCGAGCGCCGTGATGTCGTCGGAACAGACCGGACGAAGTCGCCTCACGCGGGCGTGAGACGTATCTCCCTCAAAACACCTCGAAATATTCGCGGTGCTCCCAGTCGGTCACCTCTGACAGGAAGCGGTCGATCTCGGCATTCTTGATGTGGGTGTAGTAGTCGACGAACTCAGGCCCGAACTTCTCGCGGAAGAACGGATCGTCCTTCAGCGCGGCGACCGCATCGCGCAAGCTCTTCGGCAACGGCGGCGCCTTGGTCTCGTAGGGCGTGTCGGCGGACGGGCCGGGGTCGAGCTTGCGGTCGACGCCGTCGAGGCCCGAGAGAATCTGGGAGGCCATGTAGAGATAGGGATTGGCGGCGGGCTCGCCGATGCGGTTCTCCAAGCGCGTTGCGGCATCATTGGCGCCGCCGAGCACGCGGATCATCACGCCGCGATTGTCGCGGCCCCAGATCGCCCGGTCCGGCGCCAGCGAATAGGAGCGGTAGCGCTTGTAGCCGTTGATGGTCGGGGTGGTGAACACGGTCGAGGCGCGGGCGTGGTCGAGCAGGCCGGCAAGGTACGCCCGGCCGAACGCGCTGAGCGGCTCGCTGCCGTCCTTCGTCATGAACTGATTTTCGCCAGACGCGCGCGAGACGATCGACTGGTGCAGGTGCCAGCCGCTCGCGAACATATTCGGCAGTTTCGGCCGACACATGAAGGTGGCGTGATAGCCGTGGCGGCGCGCGATCTGCTTCACGGCAGAGCGGAACAGCACCATGTTGTCGGCGGGCTCCAGCCCCTTCTTCGGCGCGAAGGTGAATTCGCACTGGCTCGGCCCGAACTCGACCTCGACCGAGCGCAAGGGCAGTCCGAGCGCGACGATATCGCGGCGCAGGATCTCCAGCACCGGCTCCATCTGATCGAAGCGCTGCTCGGTGAGGTATTGATAGCCGTGGCTGAGCAGGCTCACCGACGGCGGCGTGCCGGGCTGGCCGGCATCCTCGGGCCGCATATGCGCGTCGTCGAGCTTGAAGATGTGGAATTCAACCTCGAGGCCGGCGACGAAATCGTGGCCGCGGCCGCTGAGATCATCGAGCACCTTGCGATAGAGGCCGCGGGTCGCGAACGGCACGGGACGGCCGTCGCCAAAATAGAGATCGCAGAGCACCCAGCCCGTCGCGGGCGCCCATGGCAGCACGCGGAACGTGGTTGGGTCGGCGACCATCAACACGTCGGCCGCGCCCTCCATCTCCTTCATGCCGAATCCGCCGCCTGATGTGAACACCGGAAACACCGTGCGGTGCGAGGTGTCCTTGGCGAGCATGGTCGTGGTGATGGAGCAGCCGCTCTCCAGCGAGGCGATCGCCTCGGCGGCGATGATGGTCTTGCCGCGCAAAATGCCGTGCTGGTCCGGGAAGGCGAGGCGGATGACCTCGAGGTTCTTTTCCTCGACGATGCGGCGCAGGCGCGCTGCGGCGTCCCTCTGCTCATCCGACCACAGCGCATGACGCGCGACGAAAGTCACTCGGTTGCTCCTTCAGTCCGTGCTGTCATCGCCCGCGAAGGCGGGCGATCCAGTATTCCAGAGACGGCGACGTGTCCACGAGAGGCCGCGGCGTACTGGATGCCCCGCCTTCG
Organism: Bradyrhizobium sp. MI1.7; assembly: GCF_055811795.1. Taxonomy (NCBI): domain Bacteria; kingdom Pseudomonadati; phylum Pseudomonadota; class Alphaproteobacteria; order Hyphomicrobiales; family Nitrobacteraceae; genus Bradyrhizobium; species Bradyrhizobium sp. MI1.7. The sequence continues at coordinate 27,482 of NZ_JBVVPO010000069.1, read as the reverse complement.
CGGGGCATGACAGTGAAGTATGTGGCGCCCGCCGCTGATTGACGGCATTATCACTCCGCCGCCGTCAGCCGGTGCACGTTGTCCGCGATCTCCTTCGGCACCGGCGCGGCCCAAGGTGCGCCGCGGCGGCGCTTGACGTCGACCTCCATCCAGTAGAGCTCCCAACCCTGGGTCGGCCCGATGCCGTCCATGGTGGCCGGTCCCTGGATGCTGCGCGCCCTGCTCTCGTCCAGGAACAGCATCGGCTTTTCGCCGCCGCCGACCTTTTCGATCTCAGCCCGTAGCAGGCGGCGGTACTGCACGATCGCCTTGTCGCTGGAGCCGAGATGCTCCTTGGTGCGGTCCTGGATCGCGCCCATCGATTCCACCGCCCACTGGTCGTGCACGTTGATGTCGTTGCCCATGCCGGTGTAGGTCGCGGTCGCCTGCTCGTGCGGATCGAAGCCGTAATCGTTGCCGCGGTTCTTGCGCGACTTGTAGTCGGGCAGCTCATAGAGCTCGAGCCGCTGATCGCGCATCTTCTGCTTGTCGACCGGGTTGGTGTAGCTGGTGAAGATCGCGTACCAGTAGCAGTTCTCGTCGTCGACCGGCACGTGCCACTGCGTGATCGTCATTTCCGTGCTCATGGGGATGACGAAGCCGTGCGGGAAGAGCTGGTTGGTGACGCGCACATGGGTGCGCTCCTCGTCGATCTCGCGCAGCGCGATCAGCCGCAGGCCATATTCGGTGTGTTCGACATTGATGATCGGCCGGTCGTATTCGCGCAGGATCTTTGTCATCGGCAGATCAGAGCCGGCGGAGGCGCCGCGGAACTGCTTGCCATAAGCCGTCGACGTATCCTCGTCCTCGAAGAAGCGGTGCAGATAGGAGGCGTGCGCGGGATCGATGCCGACCTCCAGCGCCTGAAGCCAGTTGCAGGCCATGTGGCCCTTGAACGCAAAAGTGTGCGTGCCGGGCGCGACAAAGCAGTCGAGCTCCGGAAACGCCGGCGGCTCACCCTCGCCGAGATAAGCCCAGAGGATGCCGCTCTTCTCGACCACGGGATAGGAGCGCTGGCGGATGTTCTGGCAGAGTTTTGAATCCTTCGGTTCGGCCGGCGTCTCGATGCACTGGCCGGTGGCGTCGAACAGCCAGCCATGGAAGGCGCAGCGCAGGCCGTCATGTTCGAGACGTCCGAAGGCGAGGTCGGCGCCGCGATGGGCGCAGTGACGGTCGATCAGGCCGTAGCGTCCGCTCTCGTCGCGGAACAGCACCAGATTCTCGCCGAGCAGTTTGACGGGACGGATCGGGCGCGCGCCCTCCAGCTCGTCGACCAGCGCCGCCGGCTGCCAGTAGCTCCGCATCAGCTTGCCGCAGGGGTCCTTCGGACCGGTACGGGTGATCAGGTCGTTCTGCTCCTGGCTCATCATGGCGGGTGCGTCCTTTGTCGGAGAGGCGTTTGTTCGCCTATTGAACGAATGGGCGAATTATGCCATGCCTTGGTCCGGCGGCAAGCAATATTTTGCAGGATGTTCCCGGACCTATGCCCAAGCTGAAGCGAAGCGAAAGCGAAGAGCGGGCGACGGATTTCGTCGAGAGCCTCGATCGCGGCCTGCGCCTGCTGCAATGTTTCGGCACGACCACCGGCCCGATGACGCTGAGCGATCTCGCCCGGGCGGCAGAGCTGCCGCGCGCCACCGCGCGCCGCATGCTGTTCACGCTCCAGCGCGGCGGCTTCGTCGCCGGCGACGGAAAGCTGTTCTCTCTGACCCCGCACGTACTGACGCTCGCGGCGTCCTACCTGCGCTCCAGCCACCTCGTCGCCGTGCTTCAGCCGGTGCTCGATCGCGTCGCCACGGCAGCGCAGGAAATCGCCTCGCTCGCGGTGCTCGACGGCGACGACGTCGTGTTTGTCGCACGCAGCAGCCCGGCGCGGATGTTTTCGGGGGGGCTCGAGATCGGCTACCGGCTGCCGGCGTTCTGCACCTCGGTCGGCCGCGCCATGCTGGGGCAGTTCGATGATGCAGCGCTTGCCGCACGCCTGAAGACAACGAAGCGCGAGATGTTGACGCCGCAGACGGTGACCGATCCGAAGGCGCTGCTGGCCAGCATCACAGCCGATCGCGAGCAAGGCTATTCGCTGGTCGATCGCGAGGCAGAGCCGCATTTCCGCTCGATCTCGGTTCCGGTGCGCCGCTACGACGGCGTGATCGTCGCCGCCATCAACATGGGCGCCCATGTCGACCGCGTGCCGGCAGGGGAGCTGATCGACCGGTTGCTCCCGCTGCTCCGCGAAGGCGCGGAGTCCGTGCGGTCGCAGCTGTTATAGCAACGATCGTTGGCGCCGCGCGTCCGCGGGCCTATAATCTCGTCACGCAAGACAACAGGGAGGACGCCATGAAACACACCATGGTTCCCAGTGATCGCGTGGAGCACGTCTGCGTCTACGGGCGCGACGGCGCGAAGCTCGGCTCGATCGAGCGGCTGATGCTCGACAAGGTGACCGGCACGGTCGCCTACGCCGTGATCAGGACCGGCGGGCTGCTCGGCACGCACCACCATTATCCTGTGCAGTGGGGCGCGCTGAAATACGATCCCGCGCGGCAGGCTTTTCGTGTCGAGGTGACGCAGGACGAACTCGCCAGCGGACCGAGCGAGTTCGACGGCGACGAATTCGACTGGGGCGATCGTTCGCGGCCCTACGCGCACCCAAATTATTGGTCGATCTGACGGCGCGATTGCGGCAGGCGTCGCGCGCTGAGCCGCCTCACTTGGTCGCGGTGCGCCGGCGCGCGCGCTGTGTCAAAAGGCAAAAATGCCGCATGACACACCTCTCATCGCCACCATCGTCGTCGGACTTGGACTAGCTTTCGTACTCGGAACTATAGCGCAGCGGTTCCGCATTCCGCCGCTTGTCGGCTACCTGCTCGCCGGCGTTGCCGTCGGGCCGTTCACGCCAGGCTTCGTCGCCGACCAGGCGCTTGCGACCGAGCTTGCCGAACTCGGCATTATCTTGCTGATGTTCGGCGTCGGCCTGCATTTTTCGCTCCAGGATCTGCTGAGCGTCCGGCACATCGCCGTTCCGGGCGCCGTCGTGCAGATTGCGGTCGCCACACTGATGGGACTCGGCCTTTCATGGCTGATGGGCTGGAGCGTCGGTGCGGGACTCGTGTTCGGACTGGCGTTGTCGGTCGCGAGCACTGTGGTCCTGCTTCGCGCGCTGCAGGAGCGGCGCCTGATGGAGACCGATCGCGGCCGCATCGCGGTCGGCTGGCTCATCGTCGAGGACCTCGCGATGGTGCTCGTGCTGGTGCTGTTCCCGGCGATCGCAAGCCTTCAGGGCGCCAGCGGTGACAAGCCAGCCTTCGAGCCGCTGGCCGCGCAGGCCGGCTTCGGGCTTGCCGGCATCGTGATGCTGACCCTGGCCAAGATCATCGTGTTCATCGGGCTGATGCTGGTGGTGGGGCGCCGGGTGATTCCCTGGATCCTGCACTACATCGCGCATACCGGCTCGCGCGAATTGTTCCGTCTTGGCGTGCTTGCGATCGCGCTGTGCATCGCATTCGGGGCGACGAAGCTGTTCGACGTGTCGCTGGCGCTGGGCGCGTTCTTCGCCGGCATGATGCTGCGGGAATCGCCGCTCAGTGCACGCGCCGCGCAGGAATCGCTGCCGCTGCGCGATGCCTTCGCCGTGCTGTTCTTCGTCTCGGTCGGCATGATGTTCGATCCGATGAGCGTGGTCCGCGAGCCCTGGCCGCTGCTGGCGACGCTGGCGATTATCATGCTCGGCAAATCACTCGCGGCGTTCCTGATCGTGGTCCTGTTCCGGCATCCGGTCGCGACCGCGCTGACGATCTCGGCGAGCCTGTCGCAGATCGGCGAGTTCTCGTTCATCCTGGCCGAGCTCGGCGTCGCCTCGCAGATCCTGCCCAGCGACGGCCGCGACCTGATCATGGCTGGCGCGATCCTCTCCATCATGCTCAACCCGCTGATGTTCGCGGCCGCCACCTGGCTCGCGCCGCGTCTCGACCCGCGCCGGGATTCACCGCAGGCCGCGGCCGCCGTGCCCGAACCGATCCGCACCACGGACCTGACCGACCATACGATCGTGATCGGCTATGGCCGCGTCGGCGCGCTCGTCGGCGATGCCCTGAAGCAGCGGCAATTGCCGTTCCTTGTCGCCGAGGTCGGCGAGAGTGCACTGGCGAAGCTGAAGCAGGGCGGCATCGAGACCGTCATGGGCAATGCCGCGCAGCCCGAAATTCTCGGCGCCACCAATCCGTCACGGGCGCGGCATCTCGTCATCGCGATCCCCGAGGCGTTCGAGGCAGGGCAGATCGTGCAGCAGGCGCGTGCGGCCAATCCGGACATCCGCATCATCGCGCGAGCGCATGCGGATGCCGAGGTCGATCATTTGAAGGGGCTGGGGGCGGATGTCGTCATCATGGGCGAGCGGGAGATCGCGCGCGGCATGATCGAGGAGCTGGAGAGGAGAAATCCGGATGCTGCCCAGCAAGATCCACGTGCGCTCGCGGTCGGTTCGGTCGTTTGACCTGATCACGCCGAAGGGCCGGACCTACCGCTTTCCGCCGCCGACATTGTTGCAGCGGTTGTTGCGGTGGGGGCTCGCGCATGCGGAGACAATGGCGATCTCCGCGGCGATCCTGGCATTGATTTATGTGGCGGGCTTTGTGGCCGAGGCGCTGGATCGCTCGGTGTTTGACGCGTGCAATGACAGGGCTGGGGTGCGCAGGGTGGGTTAACCTGCAGCTGCGCGAAGCGCAGTCCGCTGGAGTAGCCCACCGCGTCCCCGCCTCGCGTTCTGTGTCACTGCCGATTGCGCATCCAGTCGGCAAGGCCCGATATCGCCTTGTCGAGGTCCTGCCGCGCGGCGGCGTCCGTGACCGTCTCGTCCAGCGCGCCGCGCATGCAGAGCAGCCACGCATCGCGCTCGGCGTCGCCAATGGCAAAGCCGATATGCCGCTGCCGCAGCCGCGGATGGCCCTTCTCGACGGAATAGAGTTTTGGGCCGCCGGTCCATTCGGTGAGATAGCGCTTCAGCACGTCCCTGATCAGTCCGAGGTCATCCGCGTGCATCGCGCGGATTATTTTCGCCTCCGGCAGCGTGTCCATGCGCTCGTAGAAACGGTCGACCAGAGAGTCGATCGTCGCGCTGCCGCCGATCCGCTCGAACATGGAGGTGGTGACGTCGCTGGAGGTCATCGTGAGTCCTGTCTGGTGCAAGGCTCTTCATATCGTCTCCCTTTGCGAAACGAAAAGGGGACGCATGGCGTAGCTGCGCGCTCAGCTCTGCTCCCTCCTCCCTTGCGGGGGAGGGCAGGGGAGGGGTCGCCCAGGAAATGGTGTTGGTTGTCGCGAAGAAGAAGCGCGTTGCGCGAGTGATGGAGTCCCCGTGTGGCACCCCTCTCCCTAACCCTCCCCCGCAAGGGGGGAGGGAACGCAGCGAGCGTGCCGTGAGAGATCGCCTTACAGCGCCACGCTGCGCAGGCCGAAACTCCGCGCTTCGTTTTGCAGCACCGGCCGCACCGCATCGATCAGCCGTGCAGCCGCCGCATCGACCGACAGCCCTGCCGTATCGACCACCGCCGTCGCGCGCGAATACAACGGTTCGCGGCTCAGCAAGATGTTGCGCAGCTCGGCCATTGCGGAGCGGTCGTCCGCCATCGGGCGCAGGTCGCCCTGGCGGCGAACGCGGGCCATGTGCTCCTCGGGCTCGGCCTTCAGCCAGATCGTGTAGAACGACGACAGGATCTGGTCGAAGGTCAACGGCTCCGACACGATGCCGCCGCCGGTCGCCAGCACCATCAGCTCGTTGCGCGCGAGCAGCTGTTGCAGTGCTGCCTGCTCCATGCGGCGAAAGCCTTCCTGGCCGTAGAGCGCGATGATCTCGGCGACCGAGAGCCCGTTCTGCTGCTCGACCTCCTTGTTGAGCTCGACGAAACTCCAGCCGACCTTCTTCGCCAGCATCCGCCCAAGTGTCGATTTGCCGGCGCCGCGCAGGCCGATCAGCGCGATGCCGCAGAACGGTGCGCGCCGCGGCGCCGACGCGCTGCCGCCGGCGAGAACGTCCTTGGCCTGAGCGATTTGCGCCGGCGTCGCCTTGCGCAGGAGATCGCGAAACATCTGCCAGTCCGGCGTCGGATCGGCCGAGGGAAGCAGGTCTTCGAGATGCGCACCCATCGCATCGGAGACGCGGCGCAGCAACACGATGGAGACGTTGCCCTTGCCGCTCTCGAGCTGCGCGATGTAGCGCTCCGAAATTCCCGATACCTTGGCGAGCACCTTGCGCGACATGCCGCGCAGCGCGCGCATGGTGCGCACGCGCTGGCCGAGCTGTTCGAGAAATCGGGATTCGGCGTCGGGACTGTCGGTCATGGACTGCAGATCATGGGCCTTCTTTAGTTGATGCCCTGCGGCGCGTTTTAATGAAACATAGTGCCTGCCAGCATTGACAGCAAGCCGCCGCGGTGTCTTTCTATGAATTATAATTCTAAAATCGGGGGAGAAGTCCGTGAGCGAGGGATCCTATAACGCGGTGACCTGGCTGCTCGACCGCAACGTCGAGGACGGCAGGGGAGGAAAGCTCGCCTTCGACGACACCGTCTCGCGGCTCACCTATGGCGAGCTCCAGCGCGAGACCCGGCGCGCCGCCAACATGCTGCGCCGGCTCGGGGTCCGCCGCGAGGAGCGCGTGGCGATGATCATGCTGGACACGGTCGATTTCCCGATCGTGTTTCTGGGCGCGATCCGCGCCGGCATCGTGCCGGTGCCGCTGAACACGCTGCTGACATCAGATCAATACGCCTACATCCTCGCCGATTGCCGCGCGCGCGTGCTGTTCGTCTCCGAAGCACTCTATCCCGTCATCAAGGACGTCGTCGGCCGCATGCCGGATCTCGAGCATGTCGTGGTCTCCGGCGCCAAGATGAACGGCCACAAGCAGCTCGCGGAAGAGCTCGCCGGCGAGAGCGACCAGTTCACGACCGCCGCGACGCATCCCGACGAGCCCGCATTCTGGCTGTATTCGTCGGGCTCAACCGGCATGCCCAAGGGCGTGCGCCACATCCATTCGAATTTGCAGGCGACCGCGGACACCTATGCGAGCCAGGTGCTCGGCATCCGCGAGAACGACGTCTGCCTGTCTGCGGCAAAACTGTTCTTCGCCTATGGCCTCGGCAATGCGCTGACTTTTCCGATGTCGGTCGGCGCCACCGTGGTGCTGAACAGCGAGCGCCCGACGCCGGCGCGCATGTTCGACCTGATGAACAGGTACAATCCCTCGATCTTCTACGGCGTGCCGACGCTGTTCGCGGCGATGCTCAACGACGAGACGATGAAGGCCGAGCGCGGCGGCAAGTCGCTCCGCATCTGCACCTCGGCCGGCGAGGCGTTGCCGGAATCCGTCGGCAACAGCTGGAAGGCGCGCTTCGGCGTCGACATCCTCGACGGCGTCGGCTCGACCGAGCTCTTGCACATCTTCCTGTCGAACGCGCCCGGCGACATCAAATACGGCTCCTCGGGCAAGCCGGTGCCGGGCTATGCGGTGCGGCTCGTCAACGAGGCCGGCCAGGATGTCGCCGACGGCGAGGTCGGCGAGCTGCTGGTCGATGCGCCCTCCGCCGGCGAGGGCTACTGGAACCAGCGCCACAAGAGCCGCCGCACGTTTGAAGGGCCATGGACCCGCACCGGCGACAAATATGTCCGCGATGGCGAAGGCCGCTACACCTTCTGCGGCCGCGCCGACGACATGTTCAAGGTCTCCGGCATCTGGGTCTCGCCGTTCGAGGTCGAGAGCGCGCTGATCACGCATCCCGCCGTGCTGGAAGCGGCCGTCGTGCCCGAAGCCGATCCGGAAGGCCTGCTGAAGCCGAAGGCCTTCGTCGTGCTGCGTCCGGGCGCGGCGACGGCGGACTTGCAGGAGATGCTGAAGGAGCACGTCAAGCAGAAGATCGGCCCGTGGAAATATCCGCGCTGGATCGACGTGGTGGAGTCACTGCCGAAGACGGCGACGGGGAAGATCCAGCGGTTCAAATTGCGCGAGGGCGCAAACTAGCAATCGGTCGTCATGGCCGGGCTTGACCCGGCCATCCACGTGCATCCGCGATTGAGGAAAGGCGTGGATGCCCGGGTCAAGCCCGGGCATGACGACGGAGAAAGAAGAGCGAAGAAATGACCAACCTCACCCCCACCGGCTTCCTGACCATCGGCAGCGCCAGCCTCGAATACAAATGGCTCGCCCCGCAGGACGCCGATGCACCCACCATCGTCATGCTGCATGAAGGCCTCGGCTCCGTCGGCCTGTGGGGCGACTTCCCCGAGAAGCTCCAGCTAGCCACCGGCGCCGGCATCTTCGTCTATTCGCGCGCGGGCTACGGCCAATCCAGCGCGGTCACGCTGCCGCGGCCGCTCGATTACATGCAGCGCGAGGCGCTGGATGTGCTGCCGAAGATCCTCGACGCGATTTCCTTCAAGCGCGGCCTCCTGCTCGGCCATTCCGACGGCGCCTCGATCGCGACGATCTATGCCGGTGCGCATCAGGATCACCGTCTGCAAGGCCTCGTGCTGATGGCGCCGCATTTCATCGTCGAGGACATCTCGGTGAAATCCATCGCTGCGATCAAGACGACCTTCGAGACCACCGACCTCAAGGCGAAGCTGGCGCGCTGGCACAAGGATGTCGACAACGCCTTCTACGGCTGGAACCGTGCCTGGCTCGATCCGAAATTCCGCGACTGGGACATCTCGGAATACCTCGCCTACATCCGCGTTCCCATCCTGGTCGTGCAGGGCAAGGACGACCAATATGGGACACTGCGACAGGTCGATATTGCGCAGGAAGAGTGTTATTGTCCGGTAGATTTGAAAATTATTTCAGACGCGGGACATTCCCCGCATCGTGAAGCGCCGGGGGCGACGCTTGACGCGATTGAGCAATTTGCAAGAGCGGCCCTGCGCGACGATCAGGGACTTCAAGGACGCGCCGCATGATTCTGCGAAGGCACATCCATGAATGTGCCTTCGGATGCAAGCGGCCCGTTGCCGTGGCCGCGATGGGCCTATGTGCCGGGCGAGACCGACGGGGTCGACGCGGATTACGAGACGCTTGACCTGGCCAAGGTGCTGGTGCCCTCGGCCTTCCGCGGCTACGTGCCGGCGCGCCATCCGGCGCTGCGCTACGGGCTCGCGCTCAACGACCGCGGCTATTTCTGGGAATCGCAGGAGGTGCTGGAAGCGGTGTGGGCCGCAGCCCCGCAAGGCGGCCGCGAGCGTATTCTGCTGCGCGCCTGCATTCACATCGCCAATGCCAATTTGCGACTGCGCATGCAGCGGCTGCATTCGGCCGCGCGCCTGTTCGGCGACGCGCAGGCAGAGTTACGGGCGCTGAACTCGCGCAAGGCAGCCGCGGGCGGCGACGGCTTTGTCGAGAGCTTCCCCATTCCGGCGCTGACGGCTCTGCTCCAGGCCAAGCTGGGCCGTTCCGAACTCTCGAAGGCGGACTGGATCACCCTCGGCGCCATTGTGCGGTCTCAATAGGCCTCATGAAACAAAGTGCATGCGATGGCCGTTAAGGGCTAGACGCTTTCGAAAAGATGCACTATTGTGCATCTAACGCTACAGCCAAAACGCATAACCAAGCTCAAGGGTGGCCCATGGCCGGGGAAGATCGGCGCCTCGCAGGCGGCGCGACATTCATCGATTTCCAGACCGTCCCGTCCCGCTACAAGCACTGGAAGCTTGCGGTCGATGGCGACGTCGCCACCCTGACCATGGACGTCGACGAGAATGGCGGCCTGTTCGAAGGCTATCTGCTCAAGCTCAATTCCTACGATCTCGGCGTCGACATCGAGCTGGCGGACGTCGTCCAGCGCCTGCGTTTCGAACACCCCGAGGTGAAGGTCGTGGTGATGCGCTCGGCCAAGAACCGCGTGTTCTGCGCCGGCGCCAACATCCGCATGCTTGCGGGCTCGACCCATGCCCACAAGGTGAACTTCTGCAAATTCACCAACGAGACCCGCAACGGCATGGAAGATTCGTCGGAGAATTCCGGCCAGCGCTTCATCACGGTGGTGAACGGCTCGGCCGCCGGCGGCGGCTATGAGCTGGCGCTCGCGACCGACCACATCATCCTCGCCGATGACGGCTCGTCGGCCGTTGCGCTGCCCGAAGTGCCGTTGCTCGCGGTATTGCCGGGCACCGGCGGCCTCACCCGCGTCGTCGACAAGCGCAAGGTGCGCCGCGACCACGCCGATTTCTTCTGCACCATCGAGGAAGGCGTGAAGGGCAAGCGCGCCGTGCAGTGGCGCCTCGTCGACGAGATCGCGCCGAACTCGAAGCTCGAGGCCAAGATCGCCGAGCGCGCCAAGGAGTTCGCAGGCCAGTCGAAGCGCAAGGGCAGCGGCAAGGGCATCGCGCTGACGCCGCTCAGGCGCGTCATCGACGAGACCAGCATCCGCTACGGTTTTGTCAGCGTCGACATCGATCGCACGGCGCGCATCGCCACCATCTCGATCAAGGCGCCGGAGGCCGCTCCGCCGGCCGACGTCGACGGCGTGATGGCGCAGGGATCTTCGTTCTGGCCGCTCCAGGTCGCGCGCGAGCTCGACGACGCCATCCTGCATCTGCGCATCAACGAGCTCGAGATTGCGATGCTCGTCTTCAAGAGCCATGGCGACCGCGCCCATGTGCTGGCATCCGATGGCTTCCTCGAAGCCAACAAGGCGCACTGGCTGGTCAACGAAATCAGGCACTATTGGAAGCGCGTGCTGAAGCGCATCGACGTCACCTCGCGCACGCTGGTGACGCTGGTCGAGCCCGGCTCCTGCTTTGCCGGCACGCTCGCCGAGCTCGTCTTCGCCGCCGACCGCTCCTACATGCTGATCGGCACGCGCCAGGGCGACAACCGTCCGCCGCCGTCGATCGAATTGTCGGCCATGAACTTCGGTCCGTATCCGATGAGCCACGGCCTGACCCGGCTGGAATCGCGCTTCCAGGCCGATCCGTCCGACGTCGAGCGTGCGGAAGCCACCATGGGCACCGCGCTCGACGCCGAGCAGGCGGAAGAGCTCGGCCTCGTCACCTTCGCGCTCGACGACATCGACTGGGACGACGAGGTGCGCGTGTTCCTCGAGGAGCGCGCCAGCTTCTCGCCCGACAGCCTCACCGGCATGGAAGCCAGCCTGCGCTTCGTCGGCCCCGAGACGATGGAATCAAAAATCTTCGCGCGCCTCACCGCGTGGCAGAACTGGATCTTCCAGCGCCCGAACGCGGTCGGCGAGGAAGGCGCGCTGCGCCGCTACGGCAGCGGCCAGAAGCCGAAATTCGATATGACGAGAGTTTAGCGAGTAGGAGTGGTGAATGGCGAATAGGGATTTCCATTCGCTACTCACCATTCGCCATTCGCAAGCTCACGGTTCGATGCCAATCGTTGAATGAATCAGTCCCCCACGGGAGGTCCACCATGAACATCATGAACGTCGACTACTCGACCAAGATTCCGAACAACGTGAATCTCGCCGAAGACCGCCAGGTGCTGAAGGCGCTGGAAGGCTGGCATCCCGGCTATATGGACTGGTGGAGCGACATGGGGCCGGAGGGCTTCCAGGAGTCGCTGGTGTACCTGCGCACCGCCTATTCCGTCGATCCGCGCGGCTGGGCCAAGTTCGATTACGTCCGCATGCCCGACTATCGCTGGGGCATCCTGCTTGCGCCGCAGGAGGAGAACCGCGTCGTTCCGTTCGGCGAGCATTTCGGCGAGCCTGCGTGGCAGGAAGTCCCGGGCGAGTATCGCGCCATGCTGCGCCGCCTGATCGTGATCCAGGGCGACACCGAGCCGGCTTCCGTCGAGCAGCAGCGCCACCTCGGCAAGACCGCGCCCTCGCTCTACGACATGCGCAATTTGTTCCAGGTCAATGTCGAGGAAGGCCGCCACCTCTGGGCGATGGTCTACCTGCTCCAGAAGTACTTTGGCCGCGACGGCCGCGAGGAAGCGGATGACTTGCTGCGCCGTCGCTCGGGCGATGCCGATGCGCCGCGCATGCTCGGTGCCTTCAACGAGGCGACGCCGGACTGGCTGTCCTTCTTCATGTTCACCTACTTCACCGACCGCGACGGCAAGATGCAGCTGCACTCGCTCGCGCAGTCGGGCTTCGATCCCTTGTCGCGCACCTGCCGTTTCATGCTGACGGAAGAAGCGCACCATATGTTCGTCGGCGAGACCGGCATCACCCGCGTCGTGCAGCGCACTTGTGACGCGATGCGCGAAGCCGGCATCACCGATCCCACCGACATCGCAAAGGTTCGCGCGCTCGGCGTGATCGACCTGCCGACGATCCAGAAGAAGCTGAACCTGCACTACACGCTGTCGCTCGACCTGTTCGGCTCGGAGGTCTCGACCAACGCGGCCAACGCCTTCAACACCGGCATCAAGGGCCGTTATCACGAGACCCAGATCGACGACGATCACCAGCTCAAGAACGCCACCTATCCGGTGCTCAAGTTCATCGACGGTGAGATCAAGCTGGTCGACGAGCCGGCGCTGACGGCGCTCAACATGCGCCTGCGCGACGATTACAGCCAGGACTGCGTCAAGGGCATGCTGCGCTGGAACAAGGTGATCTCGACCGCCGGCTATAACTTCCAGCTCAAACTGCCCAACGTCGCTTTCCATCGCCATATCGGCGAGTTCAAGGGCATCCATGCGACGCCGGATGGTCTTTTGATCGACGATGCCATTTGGGCGAAGCGCAAGGACGAGTGGCTGCCCTCGACCGCCGACGGCGACTTCATCACCTCGCTGATGCAGCCCGTCACCGAGACCGGCCAGTTCGCCTCCTGGATCTCGCCGCCGAAGGTCGGCATCGACAACAAGCCCGGCGATTTCGAGTACGTGAAGATCGAGTCGTAAGAGTCAGGGTTCGACCCTCGCACAATGCAAATGGTGTCATCACCCGCGAAAGCGGGTGATCCAGTATTCCAGAGGCGGCAGAGATAGATCGAGACGCTGCAGCGTACTGGATGCCCCGGTCAAGCCGGGGCATGACTGCGGAGTGTGACGCGCGCTCTGTGCTGAAACGCCCCGCCTACCCGGCGATCTCCAGCCCCGCATTGGCGTACACCACGCCGCCATCCACCGCGATGGTGTTGCCGACCACGTAATCACCCGCGCGCGAGGCGAGGTAGATCGCGACGCCGGCCATGTCCTCATCGGTTCCGATACGCCGCGCCGGAATGCGCTTTGCGACCTCGTCCGCATGGTCGCGCGCAGCGCGGTTCATGTCGGACTTGAACGCGCCCGGCGCGATCGCGGTGACGTTGATGTTGTCCTTGATCAGCTTCGTCGCCATGCGCCGTGTCAGATGGATCACGGCGGCCTTGCTGGCGGCGTAGGAATAGGTCTCGCTGGGATTGACGAAGATGCCGTCGACCGAGGCGATGTTGATCACCTTGGCTGGCCGCTCGTGCGAGGCCGCCGCGCGCAACGGCTTTGCCAGCGCCTTGGTCAGGAAGAACAGCGACTTGACGTTGAGGTCCATCACCTTGTCCCAGCCGCTCTCCGGGAATTCGTCGAAATCCGCGCCCCAGGCCGCACCCGCATTGTTGACGAGGATGTCGAGCTTCGGCTCCAGCTTGATGATTTCGGAGGCCAGCCTGTCGCAGCCCTCGATGGTCGAGATATCGATCGGCAGCGCGACGCATTCGCCGTCATATTGGGCGGAGAGCTCTTTCGCCGTCGCCTCGCACGGCCCGGCCTTGCGCGCGGTGATGTAGACCTTCGCCGCGCCTTGCGCGAGGAAGCCCGCCGCGATCATCTTGCCGATGCCGCGCGACCCGCCGGTCACGAGCGCGACACGGCCTTTGAGCGAGAACAGATCGTTGAACATGGTGCCTCCCTTGGTTGACGCCGTTTTGAGCGCGGCCGAGAGGGGAGTCAAGGAAGGCGCTGGCCAGCTCCGCCCTCATCCTGAGGAGCGCGTCAGCGCGTCTCGAAGGATGCGGGCGGCCATCCTTCGAGACGCGCTCCTTTGGAGCGCTCCTCAGGATGAGGTCTGAGTGTGTTGATGGATCAGGCCGCCGCGATCCGGCGAAAGCCGTTCCACATTGCGGTCGCGGCGCCTGAGGTCAGCACCGGCAAAATTCGCGCGTCCTGGTAATTGCCGTTGAGCGAGACGCGCGGCAGCGCGGTCATGTGGCCGGCGTTCTCGGCGAACAGCATGCCGGGCCGGGTCGTCACCGCGGTCTTGAAGCCGGCCGATGCAGCGAGAGCGAATTCGCGCTCGCCCGCCGCTTCGCGGTCGCCATAGGGGTAGGCGAAGTGCAGCACGGTACGGCCGAGCGCCTGCTCGATCCGCGCGCGGCTTACCGCCATCTCCTGTGCGGCGATCCCCTCGCTCTGCCTGGCGAGATTGCAATGGCTGATGGTGTGCGCGCCGATCGTGACCAGCGGATCGGCGGAAAATGCCTTCACCTCGTCCCAGGACAGGCACAGGCTGCGGCACAGCGCGGCCATGTCGACGTCGTATCTGGCGCAGAGCGCCTCGATCTCGCGCTTGAGATCATGTTCGCCCGGCAGCGCGCGCAGCCAATCGTGCAGGCGGTCGAACGCAACCTGTTTTGCAGCAGGGGTCGTTGCATCCAGCCGAAGCGCGGAATTGCCGATCTGGATGTCGATCTGTTCGGCCTTGGCGATCACGGTTTCCAGCGCGGTCCACCACAGACGTCCGGTGCCCTCGGCAAACTCGCTCGCGACATAGACGGCCAAGGGCGCGTCAAATTCGCGCAGAACCGGCAGCGCGAATTCGAGATTGTCGCGGTAACCGTCGTCGAGGGTGAAGGCGGCGAAGGGGCGGGTGAAGCGGCCCTGCACCAGCCGCTCATGCAGCTCGTCCATGCTGACGATGTCGATCCCGCGCGAGCGCAAATGGCTCAGCGTGGCGCGCAGGAAATCGGGGGTGACTTCGAGGTGCCGGTTCGGCTGGAACGCGGCCTCGCGGGCCGGCCGCACATGGTGCAGCATGAAAATGGCGCCGACGCCCGACAAGAGCGGGCGCAACAGGTGGTGCGCCCCGCTGAAATAGAGTGCCCCCAGCCCGGCGCGGATGACGTTGTTTCGGAGTTGTTTCATGACCGGCTGGCGAACTCTGGCATTCCACTTTCAACTTACGGAAGAACCCTTGAAGAAAAAGTTATTCCAATTGTCGACGCATGGCCTTCGGAAGGGCATCATTTCCGGTTTGACAGCCCGCCAAGGGTTTGTTTTGTCTCCGGTTCCAGAGTTCGGGTCGTTGAATGCAGAAGCTTTTCAGGTGGGCCAGCAAATGGTGGCCAGGGCTGATCCCCCTGGCCGTCATGTGGGGATTTGCGGCCTGGAATAATACCTTGCCGGTCGAGGCGGACCTGTCCGCCCGCAGCTCGGCGGCGCTCAAGGAGACCGTTCTGGACAAGACCCGGATCGCGGTGGACGGCCGGGACGTCGGCCTGGCCGCGGACGCCTTTTCCGAGGAGGGGCGCCGCGATGCCGTGATGGCGGTCGAGCTCGTCCCGGGCGTGCGCCTGGTCGACGACCGGACCCGCCTTGTTCCCGAAGCAACGCCCTTCGTCTGGAATGCCGAGCGTGACGTGGTGCGGGTGACGCTGTCCGGCTCCGCGCCCCTGCCGTCGATGAAGGCGCGCCTGACCGAGGCCGCGCGCAAGGAGGTCAACGGGACCGAGGTCGCCGATCAGATGGGCCTGGCCAGGGGCGCACCGCCGCGGTTCGAGGCCGCAGCGATGCTGCTGCTCGACCAGATCGGCAAGCTCAAGGACGGCAAGATCACGATCACCGACACCAAGGTCAATCTGTCGGGCATGGCGCGCGACCTCGGCGGCCGTGAGGCGATCGCGGCCGCGCTCAAGAACCTGCCGGAGGGCTTTTCGGTCGCCGCCAACGATGTCAAGGCGCCGCCCTACATCTTCCAGGCCTACAAGGACCCGGTTGCTGCGACGGTGACGCTGACGGGCTACGTGCCTGACAACAACGTGCACGCGGCCATTGCAACGAGTGCCTCGCGAAAGTTCTTCACCGAAAAGGTCGTCGACAATCTCAAGGCCAGCGTCGGCGCACCCGGCTCCTTCAATACTGCCGTGGTCGCAGCGCTAGGCGGGCTGTCGCGGCTGTCGACCGGTACGCTCGTGGTGTCCGATCGCGAGGTGAAGCTGTCGGGTGACGCGCTCTACGAAGGGGCCGCCAACGACATCCGCGCAGGCCTCGGCAAGGACTTCCCGAAGAACTGGCAGTACAAGCCGGAGATTACGGTGAAGCCTGCCGCGGGCCCGGTCGACGGCACGGTCTGCCAGCAATTGTTCACGGAGCTCCTGAACAAGGGCAAGATCCGCTTCGCAACGAAACGCGCCGACATCGACCCGGATTCCGCCGGCATTCTCGACCACCTGATCGAGACGGCGCTGCGCTGCCCCACCACCAATATCGAGGTGGCCGGGCACACCGATGCCGACGGTGAGGACTCCTTCAACCAGGCTCTCTCGGAGAAGCGCGCGCAGGCCGTGATCGACTATCTGGTCAAGGCCGGGCTGCCGGCCACCCGCTTCACCCCGGTCGGCTATGGCGCCACGCAGCCCCTCGCCGGCAATGACACCGACGAAGGCAAGGCGCAGAACCGCCGCATCGAATTTCTGGTGAGGTGACGATGCCCTATCTCGTCTCATTCCATCTGGGCTGGCTGATCGGCTCGCTGCTGCTGGGCTTTTGCATGGGCTGGATCTCGGTGGTCCAGCGCGGCAACGGTACCTCGAAGGTGACCGCGCGCTGGCTCGCCGTGCTTGCCGCCGCCCTGGTCGCAGCCTCCTTCGCGCATGTGGTGCCCGGCCGCTTCGGCTATTGGCTCGATCTCGGGCTGGTCATGTTCGCCTGCTACCTAGTCGGCTGCACCATCGGCGCCTGGCTTCGCGACAGGGTGGTCTCGCGGAGCCAGCCGGCGGCCTGAGTCCTTGGGCTCTCTCGGAGGGCGGGCCTCTATCCAACATTGCGATAACGGCCTGATCGGCAAGCAAATTGCTGAACGATCAGAATGCGCTTGACATTAATACGTACGTACGTATTAATTCCCTCGTGCCAAAGCCCTCACTCAAAGACGCCATCCTCGATGCCGGCCTGAAGGTCATGTTCAGGACCGGCTATCACGGCACCAGCGTGCGCGACGTCACCGCTGCGGCAGGCGCGCCGCAGGGGTCCTTCACCAACCATTTTCGCTCCAAAGAGATATTCGCCTCCGAGGTGCTCGACCGCTACTTCGACACCACGAGGGGACTGGTCGCGCAGGCACTCGACGACACCTCGCTGACGCCGCGCGCGCGGCTGCGGCGCTATCTCGACATCATCACCGGCCGGCTCGAGGCCGACGGCTATGGCCGCGGCTGCCTGATCGGTGATCTCAGCCTGGAGGCATCGGCCAGCAGCGAAATGCTGCGTGTACGTCTCGCCGAAATCTTCGCCCAATGGCGCGCGCCGTTCGCCGCTTGCATCAGGGACGCCCAGACGTGCCGCGAGATCGCATCCGATTTCGAGCCCGAAGAGCTTGCCGATTTCCTGCTCGCGTCCTGGCAGGGCGCGATCCTGCGCATGAAGGTCGACCGAAATCCCAACGCCCTCGAACGTTTCAAGACCATCGCCTTTCAAACCGTCTTCAGGGAGCTGACATGAGCAAGCCAACTGAAATCGAGATTCTCAAAACGTCTGTGCTGGGAGGCACGATGGCCTATCGCGAGGCGGGAGATCGCGATGCGCCCGTTGCCCTGTTCTTGCACGGCAACCCGACGTCGTCACATATCTGGCGCAACATCCTGCCGCTTGTATCGCCGGTCGCACATTGCATCGCGCCCGATCTCGTCGGCTTCGGCCAATCCGGCAAGCCCGACATCGGCTATCGCTTCGTCGACCACGTCCGCTATCTCGATGCATTCATCGAACAGCGCGGCATCAAATCGGCCTACCTCGTCGCGCAGGACTGGGGCACCGCGCTCGCGTTCCATCTCGCCGCGCGCCGGCCGGATTTCGTGCGCGGCCTTGCCTTCATGGAGTTCATCCGCCCGATGCCGACCTGGCAGGACTTTCACCACACCGAGGTCGCGGAGGAGCAGGACCACGCCGAGGCGGCGAGGGCGGCGTTCCGCAAATTCAGGACGCCGGGCGAGGGCGAAGCGATGATCCTCGAGGCGAACGCGTTCGTCGAACGCGTGCTGCCCGGTGGCATCGTTCGCAAGCTCGGCGAGGACGAGATGGCGCCTTACCGTGCGCCATTCCCGACGCCGGAGAGCCGCCGGCCCGTTCTCGCCTTTCCCCGCGAACTGCCGATCGCGGGTGAGCCTGCCGACGTCTACGAGATGCTCCAATCCGCGCATGCGGCGCTGGCTGCATCGTCCTATCCGAAGCTGTTGTTCTCGGGCATGCCCGGCGCGCTCGTCGCGCCCGAATTCGCCGAGCGGTTCGCAGCCTCGCTGAATCACTGCGCATTGGTGCGCCTCGGACCTGGGCTGCACTTTCTCCAGGAGGATCACCCCGAGGCGATCGGCCGCTCCGTCGCCGGCTGGATCGCCGGCATCGAGGCCGTGCGCCAGCAGCGCGCTGCCTGAAGGCGGGCGAGATGGCTGATGTGACCATCATCTATTGTCGTCCCTGCGGCTACGAGAAGCGCGCCAAGGACGCCGCTGCTGCGCTGCGGCAGCATCTGGCGCTGGAGGCGGCTCTCGTGCCCGCCAAGGGTGGGATCTTCCAGGTCAAGGTCGGCGACAGCATCGTCGCCAGCCGCAGGAAGGGCCACTTTCCCGGTACCGACGAAATCGTGGCCGCCGTCACTTCCGCGTGGCACTGATCCGGGGCGGATTCCGATCGCTTCCTGAGGCCGCTACCGTCGCCGCGGCCTTTCGGCCCACCTGAATCCCTGAACAACAGCGCCGGCCACCCCCTCTTTCGCCAGGCGGGGGCGGCCCATGGATTGACGTCGGCTTAAGTCGTGACGGAACATTGTGCGGTCGAAATCATCAAAACTTCATGGCGCCTGCGCAGGATTGCCATGGAGATTCGCGTCAGTCTTGCCGCCGAAAGCGCCAATCCGTGCATCAGGAGCCCGCAACCCTGCCTAAAATATTGAAGGCACGAGTTTTTGTTCGAATTGCTGAATTCCACTCCGCCCCAAAACGCGCTAGTGGAAGGGCATGGGGCATGCGCGATGCCGGAGCCGGCGGCAAGGGTTCGTTGAATGCCTGTGCGTCGTCCGCCTGTCCGCCGGCCACCCCGGCCGCTGAAGCGTTGTTCGAGGTCTAGATGCTGGAAGCCATACGCAGGGCGATGACGTTTCTGCGCCAGAAGCAAGTCCTGCATAAGCTTGGAGTTGTGATCAGCGTCGCGGTCATCGGCATCGCTTGCTATGTGCTCTACCACATGCTGCGGGGCATCGACGTCAACGAGGTCCTCGAAGCGATCAAGAGCACCGAGCCGAGCCAGATCGCGATGGCGGCGCTGTTCGTGGCCGCGGGCTATTTCACCCTGACCTTCTACGATCTGTTCGCCGTGCGCGCGATCGGTCACGCCCATGTGCCCTACCGCATCAATGCGCTTGCCGCCTTCACCAGCTATTCGATCGGCCACAATGTCGGCGCCAGCGTCTTCACCGGCGGCGCGGTGCGCTACCGCATCTATTCGGCCTATGGCCTGAACGCGATCGACGTCGCAAAGATCTGCTTCCTCGCCGGCCTGACCTTCTGGCTCGGCAATGCCGCGGTGCTCGGCCTCGGCATCTCCTACCATCCGGAAGCCGCTGCCGCGATCGACCAGCTTCCGCCCTGGCTGAACCGGATGCTGGCGATGATGATCATCGCGGGGCTGGTCGCCTATGTGGTCTGGGTCTGGACCCAGCCGCGGGTGGTCGGCCGCGGGCCCTGGACCGTGGTGCTGCCGGGCGGCCCGCTGACGCTGCTCCAGATCGCCATTGGCATCATCGATCTCGGCTTCTGTGCGCTGGCGATGTACGTGCTGGTCCCGGACGAGCCCAATCTCGGCTTCGTCGTGGTGGCGGTGATCTTCGTCTCGGCGACGCTGCTCGGTTTCGCCAGCCACTCGCCGGGAGGGCTCGGCGTGTTCGATGCCGCCATGCTGGTCGGCCTCTGGCAGATGGACCGCGAGGAACTGCTGGGTGGCATGCTCCTGTTCCGCGTCCTCTATTATCTCTCCCCCTTCGTCATATCTGTAATCTTGCTGACGTTTCGCGAGGTTATAATCGGCGCTCGATCGAAGCGCTTGCAGCAGGCGGCGCTCAAGCTCGACCCCGGCCCGGCGCGTGAAGCCGCCTATGTGAGAGAGCGCAGCGACACCGGCGCCTGACCGGCGCATCCCCTTAGGAGAAGCCCGCCCCGATGGCGATCGACGCCCCATCTTCTCCCTCCGCGCAGCCCTGGTCCGACCGGCTGCGGCACTCGACCGTCATCCTGATCGCCGCGGCGCTGGCGCTGTCGGTGGTGGTCTCGCTCGGCGAATTGTCGGTGATGCGGGCGGCGACGGTGTTCCTCTGCATCGCGGCCGCAGCGCTGATCCCCTGGCGGCTGCACGACAATGCCGCCTCGCGCGACGACACCCGCCGCGTCAACCCGGTCGAGAGCGCGGCGGTGGCCGCGGTCGTCGCCGGCATGCCGGATCCGGCGGTGCTGCTCGACCGCGCCGGGCGTGTCATCCATCTCAATGCCGCCGCCGCCCAGCTGGCGCCGGCACTGCGCAAGAACGAGCTCGCCCAGTTCGCGCTGCGCTCGCCGGAGATCATCACGGCGCTGCGGGAGTCGATCGCGACCACCGAGCCGCGGCGCACGACCTATCTCGACCATGTGCCGGTCGACCGCTGGATGGAGCTGACCATCACACCGGTGCCGGTGCCGACCTCCTTCGGCGGCGCCGACAAATGCATGCTGATGACATTCCACGACCAGACGCCGCTGCGCCGGGTCGAGGAGATGCGCGCAGACTTCGTCGCCAATGCCAGCCACGAGCTGCGCACGCCGCTCGCCGCGCTGTCGGGTTTCATCGACACGCTCCAGGGCCAGGCCAAGGACGATCCCAAGGCACGCGAGCGGTTCCTCGGCATCATGCACAACCAGGCGACCCGGATGGCGCGCCTGATCGACGATCTGCTCTCGCTGTCGCGGGTCGAGCTGTCGGCCCATGTGCGGCCCGACACCCTGGTCGACCTGCTGCCGATCATCTTCCAGGTCGCCGACGGGCTCGAGCCGCTGGCGCGGGAGCGCCAGGTCGAGGTCGAAACCCATCTGCCTGAGACCCCGGTGATGATCGCGGGCGATCGCGAGGAATTGCTCCGCCTGTTCGAGAACCTGATCGAAAACGCCCTCAAATACGGGGCGTCGGGCGGACGTGTCATCGTGTCGCTGGCCGCCGCGGCAGCCACTGATGGAACTCAGGAAATCCGGGTCCTGGTCCGCGATTTCGGACCCGGCATCGCGCCCGAGCATCTGCCGCGACTGACCGAGCGGTTCTACCGGGTCGACGTCGGCGACAGCCGCTCGCAGGGCGGGACGGGGCTCGGATTATCGCTGGTGAAACATATTCTTAACCGCCATCGCGGCCGGCTTTTGATCGAGAGCGTGCCCAAGCAGGGCGCCGTTTTCACGGCCTGTTTTCCCCAGGCGAAGACCGCGGCTTCAACCTGATATTCAAGCGATTTCAATCGCTTGGCCGTGTCATCCAGCTGTCACGAAACCTTCGTAAAAGCACAGCCGACCGCTCCTAAAGGGGCGGCACGGGGAGCGCGATCGGGCGCGGATGGCGCTTCGCTCCCCTGTATGGAGACCACCATGAATTTCATCAAAACTATCGTCGCTGCCGGCTTGGTCGCCGCATCGGCGACGGCGGCGTTTGCTGCCGACATCACGGGTGCCGGTGCGACGTTCCCGTTCCCGATCTATTCCAAGTGGGCTGACGCCTACAAGAAGGAGACCGGCAACGGTCTGAACTACCAGTCGATCGGCTCGGGCGGCGGCATCAAGCAGATCCAGGCCAAGACCGTGACCTTCGGCGCCAGCGACGCGCCGCTCAAGGCCGAGCAGCTCGAGAAGGACGGCCTCGTCCAGTGGCCGATGGTGATGGGCGCCATCGTTCCGGTCGTCAACATCGAGGGCGTGAAGCCCGGCGAGCTGGTGTTCGACGGCGAGACCCTGGCCAGCATCTATCTCGGCAAGATCACCAAGTGGGACGACGCCGCGATCAAGAAGCTCAATCCGAACGTGAAGCTGCCGTCGGACGCGATCACCGTGGTCCGCCGCTCGGATGGTTCGGGCACCACCTTCAACTTCACCAACTACCTCGCCAAGGCCAGCGCGGACTGGAAGAGCAAGGTCGGTGAGGGCACGGCGGTCGAGTGGCCGGTCGGCGTCGGCGCCAAGGGCAACGAAGGCGTGTCGGGCAACATCAGCCAGACCAAGAACTCGATCGGCTACGTCGAGTACGCCTATGCCAAGCAGAACAAGCTGACCTACACCGGTCTCGTCAACAAGGCCGGCAAGCCGGTGCAGCCGACCGTCGAGGCCTTCCAGGCCGCGGCTTCCAATGCCGACTGGGCCAAGGCGCCCGGCTACTACGTCATCCTGACCGACCAGCCCGGCGACAAGTCCTGGCCGATCACGGCGGCGACCTTCATCCTCATGCACAAGGATGCCACCGACAAGGCAGCCTCGCAGGAAGCCATCAAGTTCTTCCGCTGGGCCTTCAAGAGCGGCGGCAAGGCGGCTGAAGAACTCGACTACATCCCGATGCCGGACCCGGTCGTCCAGCTGATCGAGAAGACCTGGGCTGCCGAGATCAAGAGCTAAGCGCTCTTGTCCCGGACTGGGCGCCGGGATCTCACAAGACCTCCGCTCCGGATCGGCCTCGCGCCGCATCCGGAGCGCAAGACCAACAACAAGACCGACAACAAGCGTATATCAAACGGGCACAGGGGATCGGCGTGGCAGAGATGGCCGTTCAGAGCGATGTAATCGACGACGCCGGACCGTATGACCGCGCCAAGGCCTTGGGCGCCTTCAAGCTCGGCGACCTCACCTTCTACTGGATCACGCGGCTGTCCGCGATCTCGGTGCTCCTCATCCTCGGTGGCATCATCATCTCGCTGATCGTCGGCGCGTTCCCGGCGATGAAGGAATACGGCTTCGCCTTCCTGTGGACGCAGCGCTGGGCGCCGTCGGCAGATCCGCCCGTGCTCGGCGCGCTCGGCCCGATCTACGGCACGCTCATCACCTCCTTCATCGCGATGGCGATCGCCATTCCGGTCGGTCTCGGCATTGCGATCTTTCTGACCGAGCTCTGCCCGCAATGGGCGCGCCGCCCGATCGGCATGGCGATCGAGCTGCTCGCCGGCATTCCCTCGATCATCTACGGCATGTGGGGCTTCTTCGTGCTCGGCCCGTTCCTGGCCAACACGTTCCAGCCCTTCATGATCAAGATCTTCGACGGCGTCCCCGTGCTGGGCGCGATCTTCGCAGGCCCGCCGTCCTATCTCAGCCTGTTCAACGCGGCGCTGATCCTCGCCATCATGGTGCTGCCCTTCATCACCTCGATCTCGGTCGACGTGTTCAAGACGGTCCCGCCGGTGCTCAAGGAAGCCGCCTACGGCGTCGGCTGCACCACCTGGGAAGTCGTGCGCAGCGTGGTGATCCCCTACACCCGCGTCGGCGTCATCGGCGGTGTCATGCTGGCGCTCGGCCGCGCGCTCGGCGAGACCATGGCGGTGACCTTCATCATCGGCAACTCGTTCCGCATCTCGTCGTCGATCTTTGCCCCGGGCACCACGATCTCGGCGGCGATCGCATCGGAGTTCGCCGAGAGCGACGGCCTGCACCAGTCCGGCCTGATCCTGCTCGGCCTGCTGCTGTTCGTGCTGACATTCTTCGTGCTCGCGGCTGCACGGTTGATGCTGATGCGTCTTGAAAAGAAGGCGGGGAAGTAACATGAACCCGATCTACGCACGCCGCCGCCGCATGGACATCGTCATCCGTGTGCTCTGCCTGGCTGCCGCTGCCTTCGGCGTCACATGGCTCGCGCTGATCCTGATGACGCTGCTCTACAACGGCATTGCCGGCCTGAACCTGGAGCTCTTCGTTGCGGACACGCCGCCTCCGGGCTCGACCGAGGGCGGCCTGCGCAACGCCATCGTGGGTTCGATCATCATGACCGTGCTCGGCGTCGGCATCGGCGCGCCGCTCGGTCTGTTCGCCGGCACCTATCTCGCCGAGTACGGCCGCAACGACCGCCTGACCTCGGTGATCCGCTTCATCAACGACATCCTGCTCTCGGCGCCCTCGATCATCATCGGCCTGTTCATCTATGGTGCGGTGGTGGTGCCGATGCGCGGCTTCTCGGCGATTGCCGGCTGCCTCGCGCTTGCGGTGATCGTCATCCCGGTGGTGCTGCGCACGACCGAGGACATGCTGCTGCTGGTGCCGAACGCACTGCGTGAGGCGGCCTCGGCGCTCGGCCTGCCGCGCTCGCTGGTGATCAAGCGCATCGCCTATCGCGCGGCGCGCTCGGGCCTCATCACCGGCGTGATGCTGGCCACCGCCCGCGTCGCCGGCGAGACCGCGCCGCTGCTCTTCACCGCGCTGTCGAACCAGTTCTTCAGCCTGGGTCTGAACAAGACGATGGCGAACCTGCCGGTCACCATCAATAATTTCGTGCAGAGCCCCTACGCCTACTGGAAGCAGCTCGCCTGGAGCGGCGCGCTGCTCATCACCCTGACCGTTCTTGCCCTGAATATTGGCGCGCGCATTCTGAGCGCCGAGAGGACCGCAAAATGAGTGATCTTTCCGTATCGATGAGCGCGGCCGGTGGTTTGCCCCAGGCGCCGGTGCTGCCCGAAGCTCCGGCCAAGGTGACGGTGCGCAACCTCAATTTCTATTACGGCGAGCACCACGCGCTGAAGAACATCAATCTGGCGCTCGGCACCAACCGCGTCACGGCGTTCATCGGCCCGTCGGGCTGCGGCAAGTCGACCCTGCTGCGCATCTTCAATCGGATGTACGACCTCTATCCGGGCCAGCGCGTCACCGGTCAGCTCATGCTCGACCAGACCAACGTCCTCGACCCCAAGCTGGACCTCAATTTGCTGCGCGCCCGCGTCGGCATGGTGTTCCAGAAGCCGACGCCGTTCCCGATGACGATCTACGAGAACATCGCCTTCGGCATCCGCCTTTACGAGAAGATCTCGAAGTCCGAGATGGACGACCGCGTCGAGAAGGCGCTGCGCGGTGGCGCGCTGTGGAACGAGGTCAAGGACAAGCTCAACGCCTCCGGCCTGTCGCTCTCCGGCGGCCAGCAGCAGCGCCTCTGCATCGCCCGCACGGTCGCGGTGCGGCCCGAGGTGATCTTGTTCGACGAGCCCTGCTCGGCGCTCGACCCGATCTCGACCGCCAAGGTCGAGGAGCTGATCCAGGAGCTGTCCGAGAACTACACGATCGCGATCGTCACCCACAACATGCAGCAGGCGGCGCGCGTCTCCGACAAGACCGCCTTCATGTATCTCGGCGAGCTGATCGAGTTCGACGACACCAGCAAGATCTTCACGTCGCCGACCGACCGGCGCACGCAGGATTACATCACCGGCCGGTTCGGCTGAGGAGACGGAACATGGGTTCTGAACATACCGCAAAGGCCTTCGACACCGACCTCCAGGAGCTCACGCGCCTGGTCGCCGAGATGGGCGGCATCGCCGAGCGCATGATCGTCGATTCCGTCGACGCGCTTATCCGCCGCGACGTCGCGCTCGGCCAGCGCGTCGTGACCATCGACGCCGAGCTCGACGCGCTCCAGAAGAAGATCGAGGAGCGCGCCGTTCTCACCATCGCGCGCCGCCAGCCGATGGCGGTGGATCTGCGCGAGATCGTCGGCGCCATGCGCGTCGCGACCGATCTCGAGCGGATCGGCGACCTCGCCAAGAACATGGGCAAGCGCGTCGCGGCGCTGGAGACGGATTTCCATCCGCTCAAGCTGTTCCGCGGTCTGGAGCACATGACCGACCTCGTGCAGCAACAAGTCAAGTCGGTGCTGGATGCCTATGCCGCGCACGATCTGCCGGCGGCGATGGCGGTGTGGAAGGGCGACGAGGAAGTCGACGCCATCTGCACCTCGCTGTTCCGCGAGCTCCTCACCTACATGATGGAGGATCCGCGCAACATCTCGTTCTGCATCCATCTGATGTTCTGCGCCAAGAACATCGAGCGCATCGGTGACCACGCCACCAACATCGCCGAGACCGTGTTCTACATGATCGAGGGCCAGGCGATCACCGACAAGCGGCCGAAGGGCGACATGACGACCTTCGCCACGACGGTCCCGAACACTTAAGGAGCGACGAACACCATGGGCGCACGCATTATGGTGGTTGAGGACGAGGAAGCTCTCACCGAGCTTCTCCGCTACAACCTCGAAGGCGACGGCTATGACGTCGAGACGGTGATGCGCGGCGACGACGCCGACACCCGCCTCAAGGAGCACATCCCCGATTTGATCGTGCTCGACTGGATGCTGCCGGGCCTCTCCGGCATCGAGCTGTGCCGGCGGCTGCGCACCCGGCCCGAGACCAAGCAGCTCCCGATCATCATGCTCACCGCGCGCGGCGAGGAGAGCGAGCGGGTGCGGGGCCTTGCGACCGGCGCCGACGACTACATCGTCAAGCCGTTCTCGGTGCCGGAGCTGCTGGCACGCGTGAAGGGCCTGCTCAGGCGCGCCAGCCCCGAGCGGCTCGCCACCGTGCTCGCCTATGGCGACATCGAGCTCGACCGCGACAAGCGCCGCGTGGCGCGCTCGGGCCGGCCGATCGATCTCGGTCCGACCGAATATCGCCTGCTGGAGTTCTTCCTGGAGCATCCCGGCCGCGTGTTCTCGCGCGAGCAGCTGCTCGACAGCGTCTGGGGCCGTGACATCTACATCGACGAGCGCACCGTCGACGTCCATATCGGCCGCCTGCGCAAGCTGCTCAATCTCGGCCGCGAGCAGGACCCGATCCGCACCGTCCGCGGCGCGGGCTACGCACTGGACGATCGCTTTGCGAAGGCGGAGCAGGCGTAGCTCGGTGAGCTGCGGCCACACTCTCGGTGTCGTCCCGGACAAGCGCAAGCGCGGGTCCGGGACACCCACAGCGAGCGGTTATTTTGTGAAAAGGTAACTCCGAGTCCCCGTAGCCACATCTTGCGGTGGTTAAGGGTCCCGGATCTGCGCGCGCTCGAGGCGCGCTTGTCCGGGACGACATCGGATTTGTTGAGCCGCCATCGTGTGACGGCTCCTTTCTGAGCTCAGAACGACTTCAGCGCGGACCCGGCTTCGGCGGCGCGCGCCGGCGCGCGGCCGCGGGCGGCGGCGCCGCGCGCGACACGGGGGCCGAGGGTCGCCGCCCGCCGCCCCCCCACCGGCCGCCCCACAACAAATCAGAGCGAGAGGGCAG
>NZ_JBVVPO010000068.1:0-45066 GCF_055811795.1 Bradyrhizobium sp. MI1.7 | reverse complement strand
CCCCCCGCGCGGGCCCGCGGCGGCCCCCCCCCCCCCCCCCCCCGGCGCCCCCCCCCCCGCCCCCCCCCCCCCCCCCCCGCCGCCGGACCTCGGCATGCCCGCCTCCTCGCGCCGCACCGAAGCGCCGCCGGTCGCGCCCGCAGGCAACGACCAGGGCCGCGACGGCTGGCTGTCGGACCTCCTGAACCGCACGGACGCCAACCAGGGCGCTCCGACCGGACGTGAGGCCCCGCGTGGCCGCGCGGCACCCGCGCCGCAGCCGCAGGCTCCGCAGGGTGGCAGCAATCCGCTGGAGTCGCTGTCGCTCGACATCGGCCGCCTGATGGACCGCAACCTCGCCGCCGAGATGTGGGACCGCTACCAGCGCGGCGAGAACAAGGCCTTCACCAAGCGCCTCTACACGCCCGCCGGCCAGAAGGCCTTTGACGAGGTCGCCCGCAAGTACCGCGCCGACCGCAACTTCAAGGGCACGGTCGACCGCTACGTCGCCGAGTTCGAGCGTCTGCTCGACGAAGTCGCCCGCGACGGCCGTGGTCCGCAGGAGCTGCGCAGCCACCTGACCTCGGAGACGGGCCTGGTCTACACGCTGCTCGCGCATGCAGCGGGCCGGCTCGGGTGATCAGCCCATAGCGACAACGAATAGCGAATGAGAACGGAGGCCTCACGGCCTCCGTTTTCGTTTGAGCCCGTCATTGCGAGGAGTCCTTGCGACGAAGCAATCCAGACTGCTTCCGCGGAGACAATCTGGATTGCTTCGCTACGCTCGCAATGACGAGGTGAGGTCCGTGTACTAAACGCCTACTGCCGCCTGCCGCTCGCGGCGGGCGCCTGCCTCGGCGGCTCGGCGGGCGGCGGAGCGGCGGCCGGGGCGCTGTTGCTGGCGCCGAACAGCACGCGGGTCGGGTTGCGGTCGAAATTGTTCACGGCGCGGCTGATGTCGCCGAGCGTGCGGCGGCCGTCGGTCATCAATGCGCCGGAGCGTTTGTCGAAATCATCGGCCAGCTCGCGGATCGACTTCACCGCCTGGAACAGCTCGCCGCCGTCCTTGCCGCCGGCAAGCGTGTTGAGGCCGAGCATGAGGCTGTCGGCCTTGTGCATGACGCCGTCGACCTTGGCCATCACGCCGTCGATCTTCTCGGAGTTGCGGGCGAGCGAGTTGGTGAAGGTCTCGAGGTTCTTCAGCGAGTTCTTCACCGACTCCTGATTGTCCGCGACGATCTTGTTGATGTTCTGGAGCGTGCCGCGGATCGCCTCGGTGACGTCCTGGAGCTTGTTGGGATCGGCCGTCAGCGACGGGATGCCGTCCTCATCGAGCGGCGGCGGAGGTGCCGCCTCCTCGCCGCCCTTGAGCGAGATCGCGGCGACGCCGGTCAGGCCCTGGAATTCGAGGCCGACCAGGGTGTCCTTGCGGAGCGGTGTGTTGTTCTCGACCATGGCGAGTGCGACAACCCGCCGCGGGTTGTCGAGCTTCACCGAGACCACCTCACCTACCCGGATACCGTTGAAATTGACACTGCCGCCGTTGCGCAGGCCCGCCGCCGGGCCCTCGAACACGACGCGCAGGGGGCTGCGCTGCTTGGTGGTGTGCAGCGACTGGAACCACAGCACGAAGCCGATCGCCGCGGCGATCACCGCCAGCGTGAATGATCCGATCAGTACGTAATTGGCCCGCGTTTCCATCAGCTACTCCGGCACCTCAGCCCATCACCGCACGGGCGCGCTTGCCGTGGAAATATTGTCTCAGCCAGGGATGCTGCGAGGCCTGCATGTCGGCGATCGACCCTGCCGCAATGATCTTACCGTTCCCTAAAACGGCGATGCGGTCGCAGGCTGTGTAAAGGCTGTCGAGGTCGTGCGTTACCATGAAAACGGTCAGGCCCAAAGTACGCTGGAGCGTCCTCACCAGCTCGTCGAAATCGCCGGCGCCGATCGGATCGAGGCCCGAGGTCGGCTCGTCGAGGAACACGAGATCGGGATCGAGCGACAGCGCGCGCGCCAGCGCCACGCGCTTGATCATGCCGCCCGACAGTTCCGAGGGAAAGCGATCCGCGACTTCCGGCTTGAGCCCGACCATGGTGAGCTTGGCCAGGGTGATCTCGTCCATCAACCGCTGCGAGACCCGGAGATACTCGCGCATCGGAAACTGGATGTTCTGCCGCACGGTCAACGAGGAGAACAGCGCGCCCTGCTGAAACAGCACGCCCCAGCGGCGCTCGACGCTGCGGCGCTGCGAGGTGCTGGAGGAATCGAGGTCGACGCCGAACACCTCGATGGAGCCCGCGACCTTCGGCACGAGGCCGATGATGGTGCGCGTCAGCACCGACTTGCCGGCACCGGATGGACCGACGAAGCCGAGGATTTCGCCGCGCTTGACATCGAGGTTGAGGCCGTCGAGCACGCGCGTCGCGCCGAACTGCACGGTGATGTCGCGAACGCGGATGATCGGATCTTGAATCGCGTTTTGAGTTTCTTGCGCCATCGTCACATCCCGATCGAGGCGAAGAAGATGGCGAACACGCCGTCCATGACGATGACGAAGAAGATGCCCTTCACCACGGAGGCCGTGGTGTGCTGTCCGAGCGATTCCGCGCTGCCTTGCACGGCGAGCCCCTCGACGCAGGCGACGATGCCGATCACGGCGGCCATCACCGGTGCTTTGACGATGCCGACGATGAAATGGTCGATCGAGATGGCGTCGCGCAGGCGCAGCAGGAAGGCTTCGGGATCGACGCCGCCATAGAGCCAGGCGACGAGGCCGCCGCCATAAAGCGCGGCCATGGCGCCGAGGAAGGCGAGGATCGGCAGCGCCAGCACCAGCGCCAGCATGCGCGGCAGCACCAGGACCTCGATCGGGTCGAAACCCATCGTGCGCAGCGCGTCGATCTCCTCGCGCATCTTCATCGAGCCGAGCTCGGCCGTGTAGGCGCTGCCCGAGCGACCCGCGACCATGATCGCGACCAGGAGGACGCCGATCTCGCGCAGCACCAGCACGCCGAGCATGTCGACGACGAAGATGTCGGCGCCGAACCGGCGGAAATGAAAAATGCCCTGTTGGGCGATGATGCAGCCGATCAGGAACGTGATCAGCACAATGATCGGCACCGCGCGCCAGCAGACCTGCTCCATGTGGTGCACGGTCGAGGTCAGGCGGAACGAGCGCGGGTGGATCAAGACGCGAAACCCCGCCGCGAGCACCGCGCCGAGCATGTCGACGAGGCCCGCAACCGTGCCGGCGACCCCGGCCACGGCCCGGCCGATCTGCTCCAGCATGCCGGTGATGGTGACCGCGCTGCTGTCGACGACCGGCGTCGCCCTGACCCGCCGCACCTCGTCCACGAGGCTCGAATAATTGGCGGAGAGCCCCGCGATCTGCGCCTCGACGGCGCCCTGGGTCAGGCTGCGGCGCAGCCGCTCGATCAGCCAGGCGCCGAACGTGTCAAGCTTGGCGACCTCGGAGACGTCGATGAAGATGTTTTGCGAACCGCCGGCGAGCTTCTCGGCGTCAGCCACCATCCGCTCCAGGACCGGCGCGAAGCTCGCGGTCCAGGTTCCGGTGGCGCAGAGTGCCAGCGCGTTGCCCTTGGCAATCCGTTCCAGCTTCGGATCGCCGCTCAAAGTGTCCGCTCCCGTGCCGGGGCGCGAGAAACGGGTAGAATCAGATGGTTGCGCACACGCCCTTACCCGGAGAAGGTATCCCCAACTGGTTAATGTTAGTTGCTAGAGGTAACTAGCAGGTTCAGATTTCGCCAGAGTTCAAAATGACTTCCAGCAAAGTTCCGGCCCTGGCCGCGCGAATCGAGCGCTTTCCCATCGCCGGCAGTTTTACCATCAGCCGGGGCGCCAAGACCGAGGCCGTGACCGTCGTGGCCGAAGTGAGCCGGAACGGCCTGACCGGCCGCGGCGAATGCGTCCCCTATCCCCGCTATGGCGAGACCCCCGAGGCGACCCTTGCGGCCATCCAGGCCATGCAGGCGGCCGTCGCGGGCGGCCTCTCGCGGGAGGCCCTGCAGGCCGCCATGCCGCCGGGAGCCGCCCGCAACGCGCTGGATTGCGCCCTGATCGACCTCGAGGCCAAGGCGACCGGCCTGCGGGCCTGGAACCTGCTGGACCGCCCGGTGCCGGGCGAGCGCACCACCGCCTTCACGATCTCGTTAGGGACCCCCGAGGCCATGGCGGCGGCGACGGCCAGGGCCGCGCACCGGCCATTGCTCAAGATCAAGCTCGGCGGCGACGGCGATCCGGAGCGGATCGCGGCGGTTCGCAAGGCCGCCCCCGAATCCGAGCTGATCGTGGATGCCAACGAGGCCTGGACCGAGGCCAATCTGGAGCAGAATCTCGCCGCCTGCGACGCTGTCGGCGTCACCCTGGTCGAGCAGCCGCTGCCGGCCGGGAAGGATGGCGCTCTGGCGCGGATCAGGCGGCCACTCGCGGTCTGCGCCGACGAGAGCGTGCATGACCGCAAATCGCTGGCGCCGCTCCGCGAGCGCTACGACGCCGTGAACATCAAGCTCGACAAGACCGGCGGCCTCACCGAGGCGCTCGCGATGGCCGACGCGGCGCAGGCGCTCGGCTTCGAGATCATGATCGGCTGCATGGTCGCGACCTCGCTGTCGATGGCCCCCGCAATGCTGGTGACGCCGCAGGCGCGCTTCGTCGATCTCGACGGCCCGCTGCTGCTGGCGCGCGATCGCGATCACGGGCTGCGCTACGACGACAGCCTGGTCTATCCGCCGGACTCCTCGCTCTGGGGATGAGCCGTGAGTCGATGCCGCGCCGACCAGATCACGAGCGCGCCGGCCGCGGCCATCGCTGCCATGACGTAGTACAAGCTGTCGCCGATGCGGGCGTAGATCGCACCTGACGCGATCGACGTCGCTGCACCCAGCAACCCGTTGCACGCGGCATAATAGCCCTGCCCCCGCGCGATCTGATGCGATGGCACGCGCTGCACCAGAAGGTTCATGGTGCCGACGATGGTCATGCCGAAGGTAAGGCCGTGGCCGAGCTGCACGATCACGAGCAGCGCCAGCGGCGGCTCCTGCGCGGTGACGATCCAGCGCACCACGGCGCTCACGCCGCCGATTGCGATCAGCGTGGACGGATGCAGCGAGAACCGCGGCGACAGCGCGAAGACGACGATCTCGGCGATCACACCCAGCGTCCAGAGGCCCGCGATCGTCAGCCCGCCGAAGCCATGGAGCTGCCAGTTGATGGCCGAGAACGTGTAATAGGCGACGTGGCTGCCCTGGATCAGCGCGGCCGACGCGATGACGGCCCAGAAGCCGCCATCGCGCAGCAAGGCCTTGCCGGCATGCGTCTCCGTCGTCCTTCGCCTGACATCGTCGAGCGGCTGGAGCAGCAGGCTGGCGGCGACCGCAACGACGGCCCACGCGACGATGATCCAGATTAGATCGCGCGCCGCGATGTGGTCGACGAGAAAGCCGCAGGCGAGCGAGCCCGCGGCGAAGGCCGCCGAACCCCACAGCCGCAACGGTCCGTAGTCGAGCCCGTAGCGGGCGACGCCGCGCAGCGCATAGGCATCGGTCAGCGGGGTCGTCGGCGTCCACATCATACAGGTCAGCGCATAGATCAGGAACAGCGCGAGCGGCTGCTGCTGCAAGCCGACCGCCGTGAACCCGATCGCAGTCGCCAGCACCGACACCATCATGCCGGCGCGAATGGCATGTCGCCTTTCGGCAAGGGCGGTGATCTGTGGCAGCGTGGTGAAGCGCGTGATCGCCGGCAGCGCGTTGATGAGGCCGATCCAGCTTGCGTCGATGCCGATCGCCTTCAGCCAGAGCGGAAAGAACGGCAGATGCGTGCCCGACACCGCGAAGACCGCCGAATAGAACAGCGCCAGACTCACGGCGAATCGCCGCTTCACGGCGGCTTGCGTGGGGATTTGTGATTCGCCTGCCATCAAACCAATTGCGATTCGGTCGATATCGTGGTGATCGTTATAGTAACGCGTAGTGATTTGCGCGACGAGATTGTCATGGCCAACGAAGCATTCGCCCTCTCGCCTATGTCTGCCCGTGCGGCCGAGCCGAACGAGCAGGATTACGACGCGATCCGCGAAGCCTTCATGGAGACCGCGCGCGGCCGCTGGTTCCTCGGCGAATATGCCAAGCGCAACCGCAATGCGGATACCCGCATGGTGCTCGATGCGGTCGCGAAAATCGAAGAAACCCTTGCGGCACAGCGACAACCGGTCGTCGAGGATCGCCTGCCCGAGGCGCTGGTCGAGATCCGCCGCGCCATCCGCGAAGCCGAGACCATCGCGATTGCCGCCTTCGATCCTGCGGCGATCGAGGCCAGCCTCGCGCCGATTCCGCGCGGCGTGCGCATCATCAAGGAGATCTCCTGGCGCTGGCGCGAGATCGGCGCCGACGGGCGAATCTGCGATCTCATTGATTCGCAGCTCGCCTCCATCGAGGCGGCTTGCGGGCAGCTATCGACCGTCGACCCCCGCGTCGAGCTCAAGGCCGCATTCGATCTGCTCAGGGATCGGGTCGAGCAGCTCGATGGTGACGGCGACACAGCGCCGCAAGCGGCGGTGCATCCTGCGCCTGCGCCGGTGCAGGAAGCGTCCGTCGCAGAGGCTGTGCCTGCCGCGATGGCCACTGAAGCACCCGTGGCTTTTACGGAGGCGCCGCAGGATATCGCAGCGACTCCCGCGCCCGAAGCAGCGGTCGAGGCCAGCGCCGCCGAAGCACGCGCCGTTGGCGAGGAAGCGATCGACGTCGCCACCGAGCCGGAGCTCGTCGCCGGCCATCACGTCGGCCCCGAAGAGGAGGTCGCAGAGGCCGCCGCCTTCACTGAGGTGACTGACGGGGTCTCGCTCGACGCGGCCGCGGAAGCCGAGGACGAAGCCATACTCGATGCCATCGCGCTGGAAATGGCCGCGCCCGATCCGGAGTTCGACGAGATCACCGAACCGGTCGAGCTGGAAGCGGCCATTCCGGAGCCGATGGCCGCGGAGGTCGCAGCGCCGATTGCCGCAGAGCTTCCCGAGCCGGTCGCACCGGAGCCAGCCGTCACCGCAGTCGCGGAAGAGCCCGCCGAAGATGCACCGATCGCGATGGACTCGCTCGCGCGCCTCACCGACGCCATTGCGGAGGCCGCCGCCGAAGTGATGGAGCAGCCGGCCCCGGCCATGGCGGCCGCAGCGACATTCGGTGCTGCCCCAACCGCGACGCTTCCGATGCCCTCGCCCTTGTCCGCCTCCTTGCCCGAGCCCTCGCTCGGCGCCACCATCCTCGCCAGCGGCATCCTGCAAAAGCCCCGCGCGGCGGCCAACGACCCCATGGCGCCAATCCGCCGCATGACCCAGGCCGAGAAGATCGCGTTCTTCTCGTAAGGGGCACGCTCGCTCCACATCGTCATTGCGAGCGCAGCGAAGCAATCCAGAGTCGTTCCGCGGAGGGATTCTGGATTGCTTCGCTACGCTCGCAATGACGGAGCAAGGTGAATCACCGCGCCCTCTCTCGTGTCCCGGACAAGCTGCAACGCGTAGGCGTTGCGGCGCAGAGCCGGGACCCAGGCTGTTGCACGGATGTTCTCGCAAACCTAACCGCGCTACGCGAAGGGGGCCTGCCCGGTCGATGCGTCGACGCCGCCGTCGACTGGAAGGTTCACCCCATTCACGAAGCTGGCGTCGTCGCTTGCGAGAAATGCGATGACGCTCGCGACTTCCTCGGACCGGGCTCCGCGTCCCAGGGGGATACGTTCCACCAGCTTCACGAACAATTCCGGATATTGCTCCATGATCGGCCTCGTCAGGTCGGTGAGGGTCAATGATGGGCACACCGCATTGATGCGCACGCCTCTCGGGCCAAATTCGAGCGCCAGGCTGCGTGTCAGATTGCCGACGGCACCCTTCGTGGCGTTGTAGAAGCTCACGCCCCGGTCACCGCCAAGCCCGCTGAGAGACGACACGTTGACGATCGAGCCGCCGCTTTCGATCAGGTGCGGAAGCGCGGCGCGCGTCATGTAGAGGACACCGTCGACATTGACCGCGAAGAGATCTCGCCACAGCTGAACCGGCGAGCCCAGGAAATCGATCAGTGCGCCCGTCCCGGCATTGTTGACGAGAATGTCGATCCTGCCGAATTGCCGGACCACGTCTGCGACCAGGCGCTCGACGTCTGCGGCGATCGAGACGTCGCCAGGCCAGATCATGCAGCGATCGGTGCCGAGTTCGGCAGCGACTTCAGCCAGCTTGACCTCCCGGCGCCCGTTCAGCACGACAATGGCGCCTTCGCCGTGAAAGCGCCTTGCGGCTGCGGCGCCGATGCCGCTGCCGGCGCCGGTAACGATGACGACTTTATCCCTGAACCGATCATTCATGCCAATAACTCCATCCGAAACCGCGAGGTCCGGACAAGAGCTAGGACACCGGAAAGACAGCCCGGTTTCAGCCGAACCGGATTCGGTTACGATTGAAATCTGTCGCGCGAAGCGTTCCGCGAATCGATGCGAGGCCGATCAGCCGCAGTTCCAGACCGCGCCGATCGGGGTCCGCGTCCAGCACGGTCCGAAGCTGCCGCCATTGTAGCGGCCGCCGCCGAAGCCGGGCCGGCCGAAATAGCGCCACTCGCCATCCCAGCCGTAATACTGGGGCACCGGGTCGATGTACCAGTGCCGGCGGTCGCTGCGCGACATGCGCCGCATCGCCTCCTTCTGCTTGTAGAGCGGAATGCTGTTGCTCAGCGGCTGGCGATAGCCCGGCAGGAAGCCGTAACCATGCCAAGCCTGCTTGGGGCGTTTTTGAGATGACGCAGCAGACGCGATGGCGGGCAGCAGCGACAGGACGACAGCAATGGATAGACACATAAGGCGCGACATGGATCGACCATAGACAGTCGCTTGCCCGAAGGCCATTCAAATTCGGGTGCGAGACTTTTCGCCGCTTCGATTCACTGGCTTCTCCCGATAAGCTCGCGAAAGCGCAGCATGAGAGCTGCGCGGGAAATTTGCATACTCCGGACTTAGGAAAATGTCTGAAACCCCGCGCGTCGGCGCTTTCGCCATCGTTCCCAGCAACTACCTTGCCGCAGCGATTCCGTTCTGGGAGCGCCTCGGCTTTGCGCGCGCGGGCGGTGACGCCGGCTACGTGATCATGACCGGTTGGGGCTGCGAGGTGCATCTCACGCAAGCCGGCGATGGCCCGTGGCGCGTGCCCGAGCACAATCCCTTCGGCGTCTTCATTCGCACGCCCGACGTCGAGGCCATCGCCGCGCGCGTGGACGATCTGATCATTCGCCCCGGTGGCGTGCTGCGTCACCGCGAATGGGGGATGTATTAGGTGGGCATCAACGGACCTGACGGTCTTCTCGTCAGGATCGGCTGGCCGTCAGGGCTGATGCATCGCCCTAGCTGATCACGCCCTTCCGGATCAGGAAGCATCCATAACCCCTGCTGTCGCCGACCTGCACGACGCCAAAGCTCGCCGCCGCCGCGCGATAGAATTCCGGGCGCGAGAGCTTGCCGGGAGCAACGGCGCGGCCGGTCATGGGCCGTTCACCATAGCAGGTTCCAAAGCGTGATTCAGATCACGCAGCTTACCATGGTGATTGCGATCACGGACCACGGGCTCGAACGCGACCAGGCTTCCTCGCAACCAATCTCGCATCGAGATGAGTGCCAGAGGAGCACGCCATGTTCCGCCTAAAGCCTTTCCTGATGACGGCTAGCCTCGTGGGAAGCCTGTTCGCCTTCGCCTGCGGCCCTGCTTCCGCGCAGGTCGCCCCGGTCCAGCCTGCCCCGACCGCGCTGCAAGGCCCGGAGCAGCGGCTCGCGCTGGTGATCGGCAATTCCAACTACAAGAACGCGCCGCAGCTCCAAAACCCCGACAATGACGCGGAGTCGATGGCGCAGTTCCTGAACTCCGCCGGCTTCGAGGTGGTCGCCGCGACCGACCTGACCCAGAACGACATGCTCCGCGTCGTCCAGGACTTTTCCGCCAAGGTGTCCGCGCGGGGTCCGAACACTGTCGCCATGGTCTACTACGCCGGTCACGGCGTGCAGCTCGCCGGCGAGAACTATCTCGTTCCTGTCGATGCCAAGGTTTCGAACCCCACCGAGCTCGTGAGCAACTCGGTGCGCCTGGTCGACGTGATGTCGACGCTGGAGACGATCCCGAGCCGCATGCGCATCGTCATCCTCGATGCCTGCCGCAACAATCCGTTCCCTGATGTCAACGACGCCGGCCGCGGCTTGGCCATCGTCGATGCGCCGAACGGCTCGATCGTCGGCTACTCGACCGCGCCGGGTGCGGAAGCACAGGACGGCACCAACGGCCACAGCCCCTACACCCAGGCCTTCCTCAACGTCGCGCGCGAACCCAACGTGCCGATCGAGCAGCTGTTCAAGCGCGTGCGCCTCGAAGTGAACCAGACCACCAGCGGCGCGCAGATCCCGTGGGAAAGCTCGTCGCTGACGTCCGACTTCACCTTCTTCGGCGACACCGCTGTCGCCGCCACCCGCGCGCCGGTGAATGCGCCTGTCGTGCAGATGGCCTCCAACCTGCCGAGCCGCTCGACGCGCCAGGCCTATGACTACGTCGTGTCCGAGGGACGTCCGGAGTACTATCAGGAGTTCATCCAGATGTACCCGCACGACCCGATGTGCGACCACATCCGCTGGCTGCTCAACAACCTGCTGATCACGCAGGCCTGGCACAAGGCGGTGCTCGCGAACTCCCCGCTCGGCTACAAGAGCTTCTATGACAGCTACGGCAACAGCCCCTATGCGCAAGTCGCGCTGAAGCTCCAGGTGCAGCCAAAGCTGATCCCCCTGATGCAGGCGACCAAGTTCCTCGCGCCGCAAAACATTGCCCCGACGTTCAAGATCGGCAATCTCGGCCAGCCCAAATACATGCCGCTGATGCAGCAGGGTAATGGTGGTGGCCAAATGAACGGCAATCTGCCGGTCGTGCAGAAGCCGGTGGACAGCAACGTCATCGGCAAGCTCGGCAATGGCGGTCAGGTCGTCAACCTGCCGGCGGGCAACAACCAGCCGAACGGCACGCCGTCGCAGACCCCGGGCAAGATCGTCACCCTGCCTGCGCCGACCAACACGACCAACACCAATGGCGGCACCGGCAAGATCGTGACGCTGCCCGCGACCAACAATACGCAGAACGGCGGCAGCAATAATAACGGTACGACCAAAGGCACGCCTGGC
Source organism: Bradyrhizobium sp. MI1.7 (assembly GCF_055811795.1). NCBI lineage: Bacteria > Pseudomonadati > Pseudomonadota > Alphaproteobacteria > Hyphomicrobiales > Nitrobacteraceae > Bradyrhizobium > Bradyrhizobium sp. MI1.7. Next base: position 33,879 of record NZ_JBVVPO010000068.1, on the reverse strand, counting down.
AAGATCGTCAGCATGCCGGTGAATGTCGGCAAGGGTGGCACGACTGTCGATACGAAGCCGGTCGTTCAGACGCAGAACAACCCGATCCGCGTCAACAACGGCGTGAAGCTCAACAACAACCCGGTGAACAAGGTGCAGGTCCAGAACAACCAGCAGAACAACCGCCCGCAGTTCAATGCGACCAACCGTGTGGTCAACAACGGCGGCAACAACTTCCGGCAGTCGATGAACCAGGCGCCCTCCATGGGCGGCGGCAACAATCACCGCGGCTTCATCCGCTGATCGCCACAAGCGAAACGACAAAGGGGCAGAGCGGCGACGCTCTGCCCCTTCCTCGTGTTAGAAGGTCCGAAACCTAAGCAACCAGCTCGGCAAACAGATCCGCATCCACATTGCCGCCGGAGAGCACGATGACGACGTTCTTGCCGGCGACGTCGAGGCGGCCGGCAAGCAGCGCGGCAAGACCGACGGCACCGCCCGGCTCGACCACCAGCTTCAGCTCGCGATAGGCAAAGGCCACGGCCGCGCCGACTTCCTTGTCAGATGCCGTCACGCCGCGCGCCAAGAGCTTGCTGTTGATCGCAAAGGTCATCTCGCCGGGGATCAGGGCCATCAGCGCATCGCAGATGGTGCGGCCCGCAGGCCCATGCGGCTCGCGGTGGCCGGCGGTCAGCGAAATGCCGTGATCGTCGAACGCCTCGGGCTCGGCCACCACGATCTCGGCGAGCGGATAGCGCGCCTTCACTGCAGTGGCGACACCCGCGATCAGGCCGCCGCCGGAGGCCGGCGCCACCACGATGTCGGGGCTGAGGCCGAGCGCAGCCATGTCCTCCGCGATCTCACGACCTGCGGTGCCCTGCCCCGCGATCACGAACGGATCGTCATAGGGCCTGACCAGCGTCGCGCCGCGCTTCTCGGCGATACCGCGCGAGATCGCCTCGCGGTCGTCGCGGTCGCGATCGTACAGCACGACCTCGGCGCCGTAGGATTTGGTGCGCTCGCGCTTCGACAGCGGCGCATCCGCGGGCATCACGATGGTCGCGTGCATGTCGAGGATCTTCGCAGCCGCCGCCACGCCCTGGGCGTGGTTGCCGGACGAGAACGCGACGACGCCGCCGGCGCGCTTGTCCTGCGGGATCGAGGCGACCTTGTTGAAGGCACCGCGGAACTTGAAGGAGCCGGTGCGCTGGAGCATCTCCGGCTTCAGGAAGACCTTTGCGCCGACGCGCTCGTTGAGCACGGGAAAGGACAACAGCGGGGTGCGGATGGCGAAGGGCGCGATCACGCGTGCTGCTGCATCGATATCGGCAGGGCCGATCGGGAGGAGCTGTTCGGTCATGCCTAATGTTATCGCGCCGGACGAGGCGCGGGGCAAGACACCTGCGCGCGATGAACCTTGGTTTTCAGGCTACGAAACTAACCGGCTCCGCCCCATTCCTGCCTGGAAGCACCGCTCCGACCGCCCTGATGCTATCGACGAAAGCCCTCGCCGAGGCCTCCCAGGTGTAATTGGCGGCGAATTCGACGCAGTCCTGCCGGGACACGTCGAGCGCGGCGAAGCAGGCGTTGCGCAGATCGTGATCGAGGGCGCCGACCGGTGCACCGCCGATCACGTCGCGGGGGCCCTTCACCGGGAACGCCGCAACCGGCAGGCCGCTGGCGAGTGCTTCCAGCAGGACCAGGCCGAACGTGTCGGTCTTGCTGGGGAACACGAACACGTCGGCCGCAGCATAGATTGCCGCCAGCGCCTCGCCGTGCTTCTCGCCCAGGAAGATCGCATCCGGATAAGCTTCTTCCAGCGCGACCCGCGCCGGGCCGTCGCCGACAATCACCTTGGTGCCGGGCAGATCGAGATCGAGAAACGCCTCGAGGTTCTTCTCCACCGCGATCCGGCCGACCGAGAGAAATACCGGCGCCGGCAGGCAGAGGTCGATCCCACGGGGGTGGAACAGGCTGGTGTCGACGCCGCGCGGCCACAGCACGACGTTGTCGAAGCCCCGTTCGCCAAGCTCGCGGGCGAGCGCCGGCGTTGCCGCCATCACGGCGCGGCTGGGCGCGTGAAATCGGCGCAGCGCCCGCCAGATCAGGGATTCCGGAACCGGCACGCGGGCGCGGACATATTCGGGAAAGCGGGTGTGGAAGCTGGACGTGAACGGCAGCTTGCGCTGGCGGCAATAGCGGCGGACCATCAGGCCGATCGGCCCCTCCGTCGCGATGTGGATGCTGTCGGGGCGCGCCTCCTCGATCAGCTTCGCGATTCGCGCCGGGCGCGGCATGGCGAGCCGCACGTCGCGATAGCTCGGCATCGCGAAGGTGCGGAACGATTGCGGCGTCAGGAACGTGAACTCGACGCCGAGCCCCTTGGCGGCGTCTGCGAGCTTGGTCAGCGTCCGAACCACACCGTTGACTTGCGGGTGCCAGGCGTCGGTCGCGACCAGGATGCGCATCAAGCGGCCCTTGCTGCGACCTGCGGGACTTGTGCCGGCTTCCGCGCCTGATCCGCCCAGGTGATGATCTCGAAATGACCGTCGTCATGCTCGACCAGCGCCGTGCAGCTCTCGACCCAGTCGCCGCAATTCATGTAGCGGATGCCGCCCTCGTCGCGGATCACGGCATAGTGGATGTGGCCGCAGATCACGCCGTCGGCGTCGTGACGCCGCGCCTCGGCGGCGAGCGCCTGCTCGAACGCGCCGATATAGTTGACGGCGTTCTTGACCTTCTGCTTGGCCCATTGCGACAGTGACCAATAGGGCACTTTGAACATGCGCCGGAAGAAGTTGACGAAGCGATTCATTTGGATCGCGAAGTCATAGGCCTTGTCGCCGAGATGGGCGAGCCAGCGCGCGTTCTGCACCACGAGGTCGAAGATGTCGCCGTGGATGACGAGATAGCGCTTGCCGTCCACGCCGGTGTGGACGGTGTTCTCGACCACGTCGATGCCGCCGAAATGTGTGCCGTAATAGTTGCGCAGGAACTCGTCGTGATTGCCGGGAATGTAGATGACCTTGGCGCCCTTGCGCGCCTTGCGCAGCAGCTTCTGGACCAGGTCGTTATGCGATTGCGGCCAGTGCCAGCTCGATTTCAGCGCCCAGCCGTCGACGATGTCTCCGACGAGATAGATCGTGTCGGCATCGTGGTATCGCAGGAAGTCGAGCAGCAGGTCGGCTTGAGAACCGCGGGCTCCGAGATGAACGTCGGAGATGAACAACGTGCGAAAGCGCCTTTCAGGGCTCTCGTCACTCACATCGTAACTTCCCATGCGACAGCCTGTAACAATATCCCGTGACAGGGGGATGACCAATGAACCTTTGAGGCACCCTCGGATACGAATCAAACCTCGCCTCGCCCGTCCCGCGAATATCAGTCGCATGCGACAATCAGGCGACATGACGCCGCAACGGCCTCCGCAAGACCTACCCCGGAACCGATGGCTGATCAGGTTAACGGCAGCGGTCCCGCGCGCCGCTGGCGGCCCGGATCAGTAAAATTTGTGGAAATGATGGATCGGCCCGTGGCCGTGGCCGACGCTGAAGCGGTCGGCGGCCGCGATCGCTGCGCTGATCCAGGCCTTGGCGCTCCGCACGGCCCGCTCGAGATCCTCGCCCCTGGCAAGCCCCGCCGCGACGGCCGAGGACAGTGAGCACCCCGTGCCGTGGGTGTTGCGGGTGGCGACGCGCGGCGCCGCAAGCGCGATCGTGTTGTCGGCATCGACGAGATAGTCGATGCTTTCGGCGCCCTCGCCGTGCCCGCCCTTGATCAGGACCGCACGGCAGCCCAGCGCCAGCAGCCGGCGCCCCTGGCTCTCGATCTCGGCCTCGCGCGTGGCGACGGGCTCGTCGAGCAGAGCCGCGGCCTCCGGCAGGTTAGGCGTGATCACCGACGCCAGCGGCATCAGTTTCTTGCGCAGGGCTTCCACCGCCTCCGCGGCGAGCAGGCGATCGCCCGAGGTTGCGACCATCACGGGATCGAGCACGATATGCTGAGGCTTCCAGCGCGTCAGCGCCGCCGCGATCGCATCAATGCTGGCGGCCTGCGCCACCATGCCGATCTTCACCGCGCCGACCTCGAGATCGGAAAACACGGCATCGATCTGCGCGGTGACGAAGTCGGCGGGCACCGCGTGGATGCCGGTGACGCCTTTTGTGTTCTGCGCCGTCAGGGCCGTGATCGCGGAGGCGCCATAGACGCCGAGCGCGGCAAAGGTCTTCAGGTCGGCCTGGATGCCGGCGCCGCCGCTCGAATCGGAGCCGGCGATGGTGAGCGCCACGGGCGTCGTCATGGGGCGATTTTCCGCGTTTTTGAGGCCATCGCCCCGTCCTAGCGCGCACCCCGGTCGCCCGCAAGTTCGCTTGCTAAATCCGGCCGGTTTTGGCCTATTAGCCGCCAGATATGCTTCGGAGTGACTGCAATGGTTCCTTTTTTCGTCCAGATCAAATGCAAGCTCGGCCAGTCCTACACGGTCGCCAACGCGCTTGCCGAAGCCGAGATCGCCTCCGAGATCTACTCCACGGCCGGCCATTACGATTTGCTGGTGAAGTTCTACGTCGACAAGGACACCGACATCGGCCACTTCATCAACGAGAAGGTGCAGGTGCTGCCGGGCATCCAGGACACCCTCACCATCATCACCTTCAAGGCGTTTGGCGCGAGCTAGGGTGTGCACTCACAGAGGGCCGGGTGGGAAGTCCGCTTCCGAGACAGCGCAGCGGACCAATTGTGCTCAAAGTGAGTTCTTCGGATTTTGACCATCGCATGCATCATCCAGCGCTCGCCCCCCTCTCGCGCTGGCAAGGCCCAACTCGCTTCATCGACGACGGCCGCGTCGACATCGCGCCAATGTCCGGTCAAAAAACGGATAGTCTCCAAGCGGTTGGGGCCTTTGCATCGTAGCCCACGCGCTTAGGTCCGCGGAGGAACAATTCGGCGGCCCGACCGCGTGCACTTATGCCGCGCGCAAAGTGTGAAACATTTCATTGAACATACAACCCTGGAATGCTCTTTTCGCACGGATCGTGAGCGCCAGGGGCCGGCAATGCCCAAAGGACCGCTTGTTTCGATAGCAGTTGCTGTCTGGGTGCTTTGCACAGGCGGCTTAGCCTGGGCGGTTCGCCCAGCCGCGATAGACCCCGCTGCCATCCTCCGTAACCAAGTCGACAAGATTGGTCCGGGTTCAGTTGTCTTTGATCCTCCGACGGAAATGACGGTCGGCTATCACGAGCCAACAACCGTCCAGCCGCTCCAACGTCATGGCGTGGCTCAAACTGAACAGATCGAGGTTGGCAGCTTCATGCGGGCTCGCCTATTCGGCGAAGGATTCACGGCAACAACGAGTAGCGATGACGCGCAAGCCGAGCGGCTTTATGCTGAGCTTCCAGCGAAGTCGGGCGACCAGACCGGTGCGCCGCGCGACAAAATGTATCTCTTCGTTTCGCGAGTTCTGGGCAGCACGGAGGAGGTCTGGCAGGCAATCTTCGCATCCGATCGCCTAACTTATCGGCCACCCCGTCTCGTCCTGTACACAAGCGCCACCTACGCAGCCTGCGGATTAGCCGAGAAAATCATGGGACCATTTTATTGTCCTGATGATCAGAAAGTCTACCTCGACCTTTCGTTCTTCCAAGAGATGCAGACTGAACTTCACGCCTGCGATTCGAGCGGCGCCGACTGTCAACTTCCTCAGGCCTATGTGATAGCCCACGAAATCGGACACCACGTTCAGAACTTGCTGGGAATTATGCCAAAAGTGCGCGAGCTTCAGGAGAGCATGGAAACGGAGGCGGAGAGAAACCGGTTACAAGTTCTTCTCGAGTTGCAGGCCGATTGTCTCGCCGGCATTTGGGCGCGTAAAATTAAAGAGAAAGCGAAGATCAACGCGAGCGACATAGCAGCGGCAATTCGAACGACAGAAGCACTAGGCAATGACACCCTGCAGAAAAGTGCCGTGGGGTACGTAGTGCCTGACTCGTTCACTCATGGCAGCGCTGCGCAGCGCCATCATTGGTTCGATGTCGGTTACGCAACTGGATTGGTGAAGAGCTGCAACACCTTTGCTGGAGCGCGGCAATGAGGCCCGACCTTCCCAACTCTCAACAGCCGATGTCCGACGACGACTGCATACTACCGAGCGGGGCCGCGGGGAGCCCCCACTGGACGAAGAGAAACACCGCGACGAACGCCTGCCCGGTCTCTTGCATTTTCATTTTGAGGGGAGTGCCGTGCCCCAGCATTGGTTGAAATACCTAGCTGTTTGGTCAATTGCTTTCGCAACGGGCTTCGGGAGCAGCTACGCGAAACCGATCGTCGCCGAGCGAGACGTCCTTCAAATTTGCGAAGCGTTTTCGCGGAAGGCCCCAGAGCGAATGCCGGCAATTGTTCAGCCGGAAGCTGCCAAAAATTTCGTTGGGAGATACGCTCGCTTTTCGGACCGGCTACGAGGCTGCCTATCGGCAGCGGAGCGCGAGCGCGAGCCAAATAGCGTGACTTTTTTGATTCAGAACACACAGTACGAGAGTTACTGGAAGTTCCTCACTGATTCCAACTCAGTTCAATGGATTTCTATCGAGAGGTTTAGGCCCGTCACGCTGGCAGATGATGAGCCATGGCGCGCGCCTTTTGATGTGACAGCAGCCCCGATCAGGCCAACGATTAAACCCGGCGGCGCCAAAATAGACCCGAATATCCAAGGCGGCGCGATTCAAGACTCCAGCGTCGATACACGTATCGTTGAGTTTTTCTATGCAACGAACCGCAAACAGTCGGACACTCCCCCCGATGTCGAAGGCCATCCCCAGCCCGCATTCACAAGCGATGGACCTCCCGTCTACAGCTTAAACGGCTGGACTGCTGTCAGCGGCTACACAGGCGAGCGCAACCCTGATCTGAGTGTCGGGATCGTTCGCGTCCGGGTGCCTGAAGGACACCACATCGGAAACATAGAATTGCCCCCGAGCCTTAAGCTCTTCGGATTTGAGTTGAGACGAGACACACTTGACCCAACGAAGCATTTTACTATTCGCAGCATCGAGAAAACAGACGAAGCGAAATGGATAAAAACGCTAGCGTCAACAAAGAAGAAAAAGGCTCTCGTGTTTGTCCATGGCTTCAATACCAAATTCCGCGACGCCGTCTTCCGGGCAGCGCAGATAACTTGGGATATTCAGTTCAGAGGCACCACAATCTTATTCTCATGGCCGTCTCGCGGGGATATCGCGGACTATCTCTATGACAAAGAAAGCGCGTTGGGTTCGCGCACGGCCTTTCTTCGCGTGATCGACGATCTTTACAAAGCCGGATATGACAACATCGATGTGATAGCTCACAGTATGGGGAACTTGATCGCAGTTGAGGCCCTATCAAATAGCGCGGCGACACGATCACCCACGGCTATCGCGCAGTTGATTATGGTCGCCCCCGATGTGGACCGAGACATGTTTGTTCAAGACATTTCCGGCGTTGCAAAGGTCACTAAGGGGCTTACACTTTACGCATCCAAGAACGACAAGGCCTTGCAGCTATCGAAGCGTATTGCCGGAGGTATCCCGCGCGCAGGAGATGTACCTGATGCCGGGCCAGTTGTTTTGCCTGGACTTTGGACGATTGATGTCAGTCTAATTGGAGATGAACTGTTCGGACTAAATCATAACACGTTCGCCACAACACGAAATGTGCTTAACGATCTTGCGATACTACTTATGGAAGGCAAGCCTCCACCACGGCTGATTGAAATCCGGGGCTTCCCTGAGCCTCCCCAAAAGGCCGCGTACTTCCGCTACATACCCTAGACTAGCTGGCTTCCTTGCGTTTCGGCCGCGGCGGTCCGTCCACCGGCGGCAGTGATTTGATGTAATCCGCGATCGCCGCGAGATCCTCGTCGGATAATTGCGAGGTGTTCTTGATCACGCGCGTCATCGCGCCGCCGACGCTGTCGCCGTCGGGCAATTCGCCGGTCTTGAGGAAATAGGCAATATCCTTTGCGCTCCACTCGCCGAGACGCTTCTGTGTGATGTTGGGCACCCAGCCCTCGCCTTCCGGATTGGGTCCGCCGGCAAAGCGTTCTCCGGAGATGATGCCGCCGAGCGCATTGCGCGGGCTGTGGCATTCGGCGCAATGGCCGAAGCTGTTGACGAGATAGGCGCCGCGATTCCATTGCGGCGACTTCGTGCCGTCGGCGACGAAGGGCTTTCCGTCCATAAACAGGAATTTCCAGATGCCGATGTTGCGCCGGATGTCGAACGGAAAGCGCACGTCGTGGTCACGCACCTTGCCTGCAACGGGCGGCAGCGTTTTCAGATAGGCGAAGAGGTCGAGCACATCCTCGCGCCTGGCGTGCTGATAGGACGTGTAGGGAAACGCCGGAAAATAATGCTGTCCGTCCGGCGAGACCCCGTGCATGACCGCGTTGACGAAATCGGCGTCGGTCCATTTGCCGATGCCGTAGGTCGGATCGGAGGAGATGTTCGGCGCGTAGAACGTTCCGAACGGCGACTTGATCGCGACGCCGCCGCCGAGCCTGGTGCGATCGGGCTGGTCGGGGACAGCATGGCAGGACGCGCATCCGCCGGCGTTGAACATCACCTCGCCATTGGCGAGATTGGGGACATGGGCAGGCGCGGCGGCGGCACCGGCCGCCACCACCGGCGCGCTGAGCCACCAATAGACGCCCGCAGCGGTGACCGCGGCAAGCAGCGCCACGACAATTGTTCGTTGCAACATGCAGATCCATTCATTGCTTGCCGCGAACTTATGACCGATGTCCAAGCGGCTCCAGCCACGAAGAATTTAGCCCGCCCCGGCCGGAAACGGGAATAAACTGAAACGGCCAATGTTGGAAGGTTGGCAGGCCAACGAGGTCTCAGGGAGAATGTCATGAACAAGACCGTCATCGCCATGGTCGCGCTGGGCGCCGCAGCTTTTGCAGCCCCCGCCGGCGCCGAAAAGCTGAAAGCAACGCTCGACGGCAAGTCCGAGGTGCCCGCGACCACCACCAGCGGCACCGGAACCGCCGATCTGGACTATGATGCCGCCAGCAAGAAGCTGTCCTGGAAGGTCACCTATTCCGGTCTGTCCGGCCCGGCAACGGCCGCCCACTTCCACGGGCCGGCCGAGGCCGGCAAGAACGCCGGCGTCGCGGTCGCGATCCCGAACGCGACCTCCAGCCCGGTCGAGGGCTCGGCGACGCTGACCGATGCGCAGGCCGCCGATCTGCTCGCCGGCAAGCTCTACGTCAACATCCACACCGCGGCCAATCCGGGCGGCGAGATCCGCGGCCAGGTGACGAAGTAGGCCTCAAGGCTGCTTCGTACGCGAAGGCCGGGCGCTGGAGGGAGCGTCCGGCCTTTTCGATTCCGCGCGCCGCGAGGTGGCTGAACACGCTCATTCCGGCATGCCGGCAACCCGGAGCGCTTGCGTCAGCTTTTCGGCATCTTGCGGTCGACGCATTCGCGATGTGTAGCTGGCGATGCGCTTGTTGGGAGATAGCTTGATCGCGTCGGCGCAAATCCGCCGCGCCTCCTCGACGTGGCCTAGTGCAGCGTGACATGCTGCCAGAATGAACAGTGCAGGCGGAAAGATTGGGATCAGACTGACTGCTGACGCAGCACAGGACAGGGCGTCCTCATTGCGACCGGCCAGGAAATAAGCGTAAGCCAGACCCGTCTGGGCGTTGCAGCTCCCATGCGGATGGAGCGGGTTCAGACGCAATGCAATACTGAACTGCTCGACTGCGGCGTCACCGCGGCCAAGCCAGAGCTGGCCCCATCCGCTCCAATGCCGTGCGATGACGAGGTTTGGGTCCAGCTTTATCGCTCGCGTCAGGTGAGATTCGCCCTCCTCGACCTCACCGAGGACCTGGGCGAGAGCATGTCCGGCCATGGCAAGTACCGATGGATCATTCCTGTCAAGTTCAACCGCTCGTCTCGCCAGCCGCGCGGCTTCACTGCGTTCATGGGCTTCATCAGTCATCCAGTCGAAAACATTCCTCAGGACATAGCAGCGGGCGCCGAGCGCGTATGCACGCGCGAATTCGGGATCGATCTCGCGGGCAGTTTTTGCGAGCTCGATAGCCTCGATGCTTGCTTCCTCGGTGAATTTGAAGAAGGAGGCAAATGCCCGAAGATAATAGTCGTAGGCCTGAAGGTTGTCGGTCGGCTGGCGTCGGGCGCGCTCGATTTCGGCGCGCTCCAGCTGCGGGGAGATTGCGCCGATGACGCTGCCCGTCAGCCGATCCTGCAAGTCGAAAATATCTTCGATCTCACTGTCAAACCGGTCCGTCCAGAGATGCAGGCCGCTCGACGCGTCGATCAACTGGCCCGCAATTCGGACTCGGTTGCCGGCCTTGCGCACACTGCCTTCGAGCACGTAGCGAACGCCCAGTTCCTGACCGATCTGTTTGACGTCGATCGCCCTGCCTTTGTAGGCCAGAGTCGAATGTCGCGCGATGACGAAAAGAGACTTCGAACGCGACAGTCCCGAAATGATGTCCTCGACCATACCGTCGGCAAAATAGTCCTGCTCCGGATCCGGGCACAGGTTGGCGAATGGAAGGACCGCGATCGAGGGTTTGTCGGGAAGCGAGAGCGCAGGTTTCGGCGTCTCGGCCGCGCCGTCGGCGGCCGCTGCGCCCTCGGCGGCAAGCGTTTCCCGGACCTGACCCACGAAGCGGAAACCTCTGCGTGGCAGTGTTCTTATCAGCCGCTGCTCTTCGCCAGAATCCCCGATCGCGCATCGCGCACTGTTGAGGCGGGTCGTCAGCGCAGCATCGGACACGCAGCGCCCCTGCCAAATGGCATCGATGAGTTCATCCTTGCCTACGACGCGCTCCCGGTTGCGGATCAGGTAATCGAGGAGATCGAACACCAGTGGCGTAACTGAGATCCGATCCGCTCCGCGATGCAGCTCTCGCCGACCGGCGTCGAATGCATACTCCTCAAAGAGATAGCGCACGGCGCGAATCCCTTGGGTGAGCCCTCCGGGGCGACCGGGGTGGGCTTTTTGGCCCGCTGGACGTCGCAAGAATAAGCTGCCGGTAGGAAAAATGTAAGCTGTCGGTCAAGCACGCGCGTCGGTCTTCGGGCACCTTCTAGGGGTGAAAAACACCCCCCGAAGGCACTGCAATGACCCTGATCCAAGGTACAATATGGCCGGAACGGGCGTCCATATCGTCATCGTCCCGGCATGTCCACAGCCTGATCCGGAAGTACTGGGATGTCTTTCAGGCACGTCGCGATCGCCAGAGATTGCGCGGCACGTTGTCCGGCTTGAGTGACCGGGAGTTGATGGACATCGGCACGACGCGCGGCGAGATCGACTACGTTGCCTCCAGCCACGATATCGACCCGCGAGACATCGTGAGCCGCTCGCGCGGAGCGTAAGTCCGGAGCCATTCGACCTGCCAGGAGACACCAGCCTGACCAACGGCTTGGCACCTTGGCTCGCGCGGGCGGCGGCATGGCCGACCGCATTGCATTGCCTGGGGGCGCTTCCGCAATGTCGGGGCTACGCCTTCAGGCCGCGTTCAGCGCCTGTGCGAGGTCGGCGATCAGGTCCGTCGGGTTTTCGATGCCGATCGACAGCCGGATCGTGGAATCGAGGACGCCGATTTTGCGGCGGATGTCGGCGGGAACGCCGGAATGGGTCATGGTTGCAGGCAGGCTCGCAAGCGACTCCGTTCCGCCAAGACTCACCGCCAGCTTGAGGATTTGCAGCGCGTTGAGGAATTTCACCGCCGCGTCCTTGCCGCCGACGATGTCGAACGAGAAGGTGGAGCCCGCCCCCAGGCATTGCCGCGCGAACACCATTCCGGCCGGCGAAGCCTCCTCGAGATGGCCGAGATAGTGAACCTTGGCCACCTTGGGGTGATCGCGCAAATAGTCCGCCACGAGGCGCGCGTTGCTGTCGGCCTTCTCCATGCGCAGGCTCAGCGTCTCGAGCGAGCGGTTGATCATCCAGCAGGAATGCGGATCGAGCTGGGTGCCGATGGCACCCCGGAGCGCTTTGATGCCCTTCACGATCGCCTTCGCGCCGAGCGCGGCCCCCGCGATCAGGTCCGAATGACCACCGACATATTTCGTGAGCGAGTACAGGGAAATGTCCGCACCATGCTCGATCGGCCGCTGAAACACCGGACCGAGCAGCGTATTGTCGCAGGCGATGATTGGAATGTGCCCCTGGGTCTTTCCGATGGCTTCGGCGACACGGCGCATCATCGCGACGTCGACCAGCCCGTTGGTCGGGTTGGCCGGAGTCTCGATCAGAATCATCGAGACCCGGCCCTTGCGCATGGCCTCCTCCGAGGCCTGGCTGACCGCCGCTTCATCAACGCCATCAGCGAAGCCGACGGCGCCAATCGACAGGCGCGCAAGCGTGTTCGTCAGCAGGGTTTCCGTCCCGCCATAGAGCGGCTGGGAGTGCAGGATGACATCGCCGGGGCGGACGAACGCCAGGATCGTGGTTGCAATCGCCGCCATGCCGGATGAGAACAGCGCGCAGCTCTCGGTGCGCTCGTAGATCGCGAGCCTGTCCTCGACGATTTCGCTGTTGGGGTGATTGAAGCGCGAATAGACCAGCCCCGCGCCCATCCCTTCCGGCGGCTCGCGCCGGCCGGCGACGAAATCGAAGAAGTCCTGCCCGTCGTCGGCCGTCTTGAACACGAAGGTGGAGGTCAGGAACACCGGCGGCTTGATGGCGCCTTCCGACAATTGCGGATCGTAGCCATAGGTCAGCATCAGCGTTTCAGGATGCAGCATATGGTTGCCGATGTGCGTCTTCGACGGGAACGGTTTGACCATGGCCTGCCTCGCTGTTTTGATTCAGATTCTCGCCGCGTATTGGAACTCTTCGATCGAAGCACAGGACTCGGATACGCCTGCATCCGACTCGTCAACGTCGCAGCGGCTGCGGTTGAAGATAAGCTCATACGTGGCGCCCCGACAGCGATCAGCCAGGCCTCGCAAACAAATTTTGCCTTTGATGTGGTTCGACGAATCGATGCCTCGGTAACCGAGGCACCTCAACGCAATGGTCCGAGCCTCCCCGCCGCCGCCCTACCTTTGACGGGCCGCCCGCAAACATCCCCGATTCCGTCCATCCATTTTCGTGCTGCCGCCACAAACAGCACTCACGAAGGCGTGACCCGCGTATGGGGAGAAAAAGATGCGCGCAAGAAGACCATGGAAAGTCGTGGGGGCCAAACATCACCACTCCAATGTCGAGCAACTTCAGCTCGATCTGGCGGCGATCAACCGGTGCATACACGTGCTGGAAAAGGCGGACGTCGATCCTCAGGACATTGAGGTACTGACCGTTCATGCGCTGACGCTCGCCGAACAGATCGATGAGGTGCGCTGGTTGAACCCAGCGAAGGCTTTGGGGTGGTTACTCGAAAAAGAGACTCGCAAGCCTGCCGCTCGAAAAGCTTCGGGAGCCGGCTGAGCAATTGCGCTCGCCTTCGATCCGCCCAGATGCGCGTCCGACCGAAAACGCGTACGAGTCAACCGAGGCGCCCGCGCACAACGCAAAAAGGGCGGATGCCGTGCGCATCCGCCCTCACTTTTTGCCGGCTCCGCGTCAGCTGTTCTTCACACGAAAGGTCTCGTGGCAGCCGCCGCATTCCTTGCCGACAGCGGGAAAAGTCGCCTTGAGCGAATCGAGGTCCTTGATCTTGCCCTTGGCCTCGCCGACGACCTTGGCGAAACTTGCGATCTTGGCGTCGAAGCCGGCCTTGTCCTCCCAGATCTTCGGCGAGGCGCTGTAGTCGCCCTCGGGCTTCTGGCCCTTTGCGCTCGCCGGGAACAGGTTCGGCAGCTTCTTGGCAGTATCCGCGAACTGCGCCAGCGCGCTATCCACCGTGGCCTGGTCGTAAGGCTTCTCGCCCTTGACGATCGCCGCAACCGCGCCGGCGTTCTTGCCGTTGCCCTTCATGAGGGTCTGGACCTCCTTGACGGAGTCCTGCTGCGCCCAAACCGCGCCCATGCCGAGCAGCAGCGCGCCCCCAACAACCAACACTCGCTTCATTCGCAAAATCCCTTTCCCTGAGACAGGATCGTGCTGACCCCACATTGGGCCAACACCGATTGGCGGAGTTCATTCCATCCAAAGCGCGGCGATAGATCGTCGCACTATGGATTATTTGGTCGAGCTCGAGATTAAAGGCTGTGACGGCGGTGGTGCTCGTTGACGGCGATCCACACCCGCTCCGGGGTGGCCGGCATGTCGATGTGGTCGATCTTGTATTCGCGCCAGAGCCCGTCGACGATGGCGTTGACGACGGCCGGACAGGAGCCGATCGCGCCGGCCTCGCCCGCCCCCTTCACGCCAAGCGGATTGGTCGTGCAGGGAACGTTGCTGGTCTCGAATACGAAGTCCGGACCATCAGCCGCGCGCGGCAGCGCGTAGTCCATGAAGGTCGCAGTGATCAGTTGCCCGTCAGTGGCGCCGTAGACCACCTGCTCCATCAGCGCCTGGCCGATGCCCTGCATGGCGCCGCCATGCACCTGGCCCGCCAAAAGCAGCGGATTGAGCGTCTTGCCGAAATCGTCGACGATCACGTAGTTGACGATCTTGATGATGCCGGTCGCCGGATCGATCTCGACTTCGGCCAGATGCGTGCCGTTCGGATAGGTGCCGTCGGCGCTGGCAAAGGTCGCGCTGCCGTTAAGCTTCGATGGATCGGCGCTCCCGCGCTTGGCGAGATCGGCGAACGACATCGAACGGTCGGTGCCGGCGATCCGCACGATGCCTTCGGAGAGCTCGAGGTCGCCGGCACTGGCTTCCATCGCCTGCGCCGCGATCTCCTTCAGCTTTTGCCCGAGCTCACGCGTGGCGCGCTCGACGCTGACGCCGCCTGACGGGATCGAGGCCGAGCCGCCGGTGCCGAGCCCCGTGGCGATCTCGTCGGTGTCGCCCTGGCGCACGTGCACGCGCTCCGGGGGCAGGCCGAACTGCTCGGCGACGATCTGCGCATAAGCCGTCTGGTGGCCCTGCCCGCTCGACTGTGTGCCGATCAGAACGGTGACGTCGCCGTTGGGATCGAGCCGCACATTGGCGGTCTCCTCGCCCATCACGCCGCAGATCTCGACATAGCTCGCAAGGCCAATGCCGCGGATCAGGCCATTCTTCTTGGCCGCCTTGGCGCGCTTCGGAAATTCCTTCCACTCGCCGATCTCCATCGCGCGCTTGAGATGCGCGGCGAAATCGCCGGAATCATAGACCTTGCCCGTTGCGGTCTTGTAGGGCAGCGCCTTCGGCGGAATGAAATTCTTGCGGCGGATGGCGTCCGGCGTCATGTCGAGTTTTCGCGCGCACGCGTCCACCAGACGCTCAATCACATAGGCCGCCTCGGGCCGCCCCGCGCCGCGATAGGCATCGACCGGCACGCTGTTGGTGAAGATGGTGCGCACCCGGCAGTGGAAGGCCTGGATGTCGTAGAGGCCCGGCAGCATGCCGGCGCCGCCATGGGGAATGTAGGGGCCGAAGGTCGACAGATACGCGCCCATGTCGCCCATCAGGTCGCAATCCATCGCGAGGAATTTGCCGTCCTCGGCCAGCGCCATCTTGGCGGTGGTGACGTTGTCGCGGCCCTGCGCATCGCCCATGAAATGCTCGGTGCGGTCGGCCGCCCATTTCACGGCTTTCTTGAGCTGCCGCGCGGCGACCGCCATCAAGGCGTATTCGCGGTACGGAAACAGCTTCGTGCCGAACCCACCGCCGACGTCGGGGCAGATCACCCGCATCTTCTCGGTCGGGATATTGAGCACGTTCTGGCAGAGGATGTCGCGCAGGCGATGGCTGCCCTGGCTGCCGACGGTCAGCGTCAGGTGGTCGCGCTTGGCGTCGTATTCGCAAACCGCCGCACGCGCCTCCATGAAGCTCGCGACCACGCGCGGATTGACGATGGAGATCTCGGCCACCGCATGCGCTTTGGCAAAGGCAGCCTCGGTCGCGGCCTTGTCGCCGATCGAGACGTCGAACAGCACGTTGCCGGCCTTGTCCGGCCAGACCTGCGGCGCGCCCTTCTTGACGGCGTTGACGACGCCGGTCACGGCCGGCAGTGGGCTCCATTTGACCTCGATCGCCTCGATCGCGTCGCGGGCCTGGTCGATGGTCTCGGCGACCACGAAGGCGATGGAATCGCCGACATGGCGCACCTCGTCCTTGGCGAGGATCGGGTAAGGCGGGCCGGTGAAGGGATCGGTCTCGAGATTGAACAGGCAGGGCAGATTGCCGAGGTCCTTGACGTCATCGGCGGTCAGGATCAGCGCAACGCCCGGCAGCGTGCGAGCCCGGCTCGCATCGATGGTGTATTTGGCATGCGCGTGCGGCGAGCGCAGCATCAGGCAGCGAAGCGCGGCCTGCGGCGCATAATCATCGGTATATCGGCCCTTGCCGCGGATGAGCGCGTCATCCTCCTTGCGCAGCACGCTTTGGCCAACGCCGAACTTGATGGGAGCCGCCATTTTCTTTTCCCGTCCTCATGGTTGTTTTGCGGGCATATTGCCGTGGAAAAAGTGGCAAGGCAAACGGCTTTAGGCGTGCACAGGCCGCGAAGACTCTCCCGGTGCCTCGCCAGTCAGAGCGGGATGCGACGAAAACGCCGCAGCCCGGTCATTTCCCTGTGAGGAACGGTCCGGTTGATGGCACGATAGTTGCCGAACTCGTCCCGCGGTGCACTCCTAAGAAGTAGCCGTGCTGACTGCCGCTTGTTCGCAAAGCGTATCTCCGCTTCTGACGGTTGATCACCTATATCACGCCCCGCCTCCAAAGATCCGTGGCGCGATCTCTCAGCGTATCGATAGCACGTTCAGGCGTGATGTAGTCGATCTCGCTACGCGTCAAGCCGATATCCATCAGCTCCCTGTCACTCAGGTCCTGCAATGCGACCTGCGGGCGCTGGCGCCGCTCCTGAAACGCACGCCAGTATCGCTTGATCAGTCTCAAGACGATGGAGAGGTCGAGCCGAAGCCTCGCGGCATCGCACTCAATCTCGGATGAGATGTCCGTCTGTTGGGGTGGCATCGGATGCTCCTGCTGTTGTGCCGGCAGGGAGCGTGGCCAAACAAAAGGCCCCGTCCGATGCCGGCGGGGCCTGGTGGAAAAGATGTCGTCGTCGAATTCCTAGCGCGCGACTCCTTCCACGGCCCAGCCGAAGCGGGTCATGTGGTTGCGGTTGAAATGGCGCGACGATTTGATCATGCGGCGCCAATACCACGGCAATCGTGCAAAATCAAGGGATGTGCGGAGGTCGGTTGCACCTTGGAGGCGAGTCCCTCGCTCCGACGAATTCGCTCATTCGACGCGACGGTTCATGCCCCCTACGCGAGGGGCATTCCAAAGCGGACGTTTACGACCGCTCTGAGAGGGCGGCCATTGCCCCCTGGGACATTCTCAACAGCCGGCCGACTTGGACGAGCCGACCGGCTGCGCGCATCAACGGACGTGCGTCGCTCAGGGACGAACGCGGATAATCGTATTTCCCTTACGTCGCTCGGTCGAATTTAAGGCGGCGACGGCATCGTCGAGGGTCGAGACGTTGCCGATGTTGGTCCGCAGTCGTCCGTCCCGCACCCGCTGGACGATCTCACTCAGTTGGGCACGATCAGCCTCGACGACGAAGTCGATCGCCAGCCCGTTGGAAGGCTGCGCCTCCGCCGGCCCGACGATGGACACCAGTGTTCCCCCGGCTCGAATGAGTGCTGTGGACCGCTTCTGGATGTCACCACCGATGACATCGAACACCAGATCGACTTCGCCGATGTCCTCCAGTGCGTCGTTGTCGAGGTCGACGAACTCCTTCGCGCCGAGGTCGAGCACTGTCTGACGATCGGCGGCACGTCCGGAGCCGATGACGTAAGCTCCGGCCGCTCGTGCGAGTTGCGTCACCATAGACCCGACTGCGCCTGCAGCCCCGTGTGCCAGCACGCTCTGCCCCGCCTGTAGGCGACCGTGCTGGAACAGCCCTTGCCACGCGGTGAGGCCCGAGATCGGCAGGCTCGCGCCCACGGTAAAGTCGACGTCGCCCGGCAACGGCGCAAGGTTGCGCGCCTCGATTGCCACGTACTCGGCCAGCGTGCCGTCACGATACCAGTCCGCGAGGCCGAACACCCGTTGTCCCACCGACAGCCCCGTCGTTCCATATCCAAGGGCAGAGACCACTCCGGCCAGCTCGTGCCCAGGGATCGACGGCGTTCGGTCGCGATCAAGGCGATCGGCCCAGCTCGAGGGCCACGCAAGCTCAGTCGGGATAAATCTCGACGCATGAACCTGGACGACGACATCGTTTATCGCCGCCTGTGGCTCGGGCCGGTGCACCAGCTTCATGCCGGCCGTTCCCGCGGCTTGCTCCGTTGCAACGATAGCCTTCATGAGATTTTCTCCTTGGTCATTTGTCTCTTCGGTGGAAATGCGAGGGAGCGCGCACGCGCCGGCTTTCCACAAAATGCTAGGCAGTGTGGAACTCCTGTCTCCGTGTCGGCGATTGAGTTGTCTGCACTGATCGGAACTCCCGCTAAGCCCGATGGATCGGGCTCGCTCCGATCTATGGTCGTAGCGAGTAGATGCGTTGCGCCTGGCTATAAAAAAGTACCAAGATTGACGATTCTGGCTGTACCAACCGATGCCGTGATGTCGGCCTTGAGACTGTGAGCCGACGAGAATCGCAAAACTGGGCTTGGCAAGTTGCTGCAGACACCAACCGACTGGACTTATTCAGTCAGCGGGGCGTTGCGCGAGAACGTCGCAATCATAAGTTCGGGATCAATCAATACGTAGCAAGCGGCGACAATGTCGCCGCCTGCTCTTCCAAGGCTGGATCAAGGCGCGAGATGTGCCTTGATCTCCGCCGACATCTGCCGAATCGCGGCCTGGGGCTCGGGGTCGCTCTGGATGCCGTTCAGCAGGACGAAGTCGTGGATCATCCCGTTGTAGCGGGTCGCGATCACGGACACTCCGGCCTCCTTGAGCTTGCGCGCGTAAGCCTCGCCTTCGTCGCGCAGCGGATCGTTCTCTGCGGTGACGACCAGAGCCGAGGGAAGCCCCTTCAATTGCTGCAGGCTGGCGCGCAGCGGCGAGACATAGGGGTTGTTGCGCGTCGCTGCATCCGGCGCGTACAGATCCCAGCCGTACTTCATGAAGGCACGGGCCAGAAATCGTCCCGCGCCGTATTCATGATAGGACGCGGTGTCCACGCTGGCGTCGGTCGCCGGGATCATCATGACCT
The DNA here is from genome assembly GCF_055811795.1 of Bradyrhizobium sp. MI1.7. Taxonomy (NCBI): domain Bacteria; kingdom Pseudomonadati; phylum Pseudomonadota; class Alphaproteobacteria; order Hyphomicrobiales; family Nitrobacteraceae; genus Bradyrhizobium; species Bradyrhizobium sp. MI1.7. The sequence continues at coordinate 14,669 of NZ_JBVVPO010000068.1, read as the reverse complement.
GATAGCTGATCTTGGGGCCGCCGCGGTCTTTGGCCATCAGCGACAATGCCGCGGTCATGTTGCCACCAACCGAATTGCCGGCCACCGCGATCCGGCCACCGTCCGCGCCGAACTCTTCGGCGTGGCTCGCCACCCATTTCAGCACCGCATAGGACTGGTCGAGCTGCGTGGGGAAGCGCGCCTTCGGCAGGGACGTGTACTCAACGAAAACACCGATCTGGCCGGAGCCGACCACCAGGTCGCGCAACAGACGCTGATGGTTCTGGAAATTGCCGACGATCCAGACACCGCCGTGAATGAACAGCAGTACGCCGGGCTTTCCGGTCACGTGCTCGGGCTTCATGATGTAGATTTTCACGGACTGACCATCCTGGGTGATGGTCTGCTCGGTCGTGTTCACCCCCGACATGTCGACTGGCGTCTTCTTCTGAAGCTCCGTCAGGATGTCCTGCGGCTTGGGCTGGGGCAGCTCCCAGAACGGGCTCGGATCCTTGTTGATCTCGCGCAGGAAGGCGCGAACCTGGGGATCGATCCGGGGGTCGGTCCCGGCGTCTGGGGCCGCATCGGCGGCTTGGGTCATGAGGATTGCTCCGAGGCTGAGGATTGCGAGTGAAGAGAACAGTTTCATGGTCAACTTTTGCTTGAGGGTAGACGCACTCGCACAGCTAGCCCGCGCGGAGGGGCTGCCGCTTCTGTCAAATGACCAGTCCGATGACGGGACGGCGATCAGTCCGCGGGGCGGCTGATGCTTGCGAGAACGGGGCGTAGCCCGGACCGCGAGGTGATTCCGGCCTTCGAAAAGATCCGGTGCAGGTGGTACCCGACAGTTCTGTGGGACAGATACAGTCTGGCGCCGATCTCCTTGTTCGAGAGACCTTCGGCGGCGAGTTGCGCGATGTGAAGCTCCTGCGGGGTCAGCGTGTCCCACACCTGTTCGGTTCGCCGGCGGCTGGTTTCGCCGGACGCGCGCAGTTCCTCGCGGGCCCGATCGCTCCAGGGCGAAGCGCCGAGCGCATCGAACATGTCGCGTGCCTCGCGCAACGGAGCCCTCGCATTGGCGGATCTGCGCTGGCGGCGCAGCCATCCGCCATAGGCCAGGAGAAAACGGGCTCGCAGGAACGGCCATTTCTTCGCGGCCGGCCCAGGACCTTGCAGTCCAAGACCTTGCAGGAAGAACGGCTCGGCGTCTTCCGGCGCAGCGAGGAACGCCTTGCCATATTGCAGCATCGTCCCGACCCACGGCACCGGCGTCGGAGCCGAGGCGCGCTCGATCTCATCAAGCACGCGGCTCGCCTCGTCCGCATTGCCGGACGACACGGCGGCCTCCACGAAATCCGCGAGGCCAAAGAACTGAAGGCCGAAATTGAAAGCGGGATCGGCCGGCGTGAACAGGCGTCGCAGATGCTCAAAGGCCTCCCAATGCCGGCCCGCGCCGATTGCGGATACGCCTCGTGCGATCTGCAACATGGCCAGCAGGAAACTCGCGCCGATGGACAGGGCCAGGGCTTCCGCCTGCGCCGCATACGCTTCGGATTGCTCCAGATTGCCTTGCATTCCTGCGAGCCTGGCTTTCAGGATCGTGGCTGCGGCAATCCACGGAAGCCCGCCGGTCTCTTCGGCAAGCCGGGCGGATTCCTCGGCCTCCCTCATGGCGCCCCGCCAGTCACCGACTTCCATTTCCGCCCACCCTTGGGCGAAAAGCACCCGGGCGAGATCGCTGAGCCGTCCCTGCATGCGCAGCACGGCACTGGACTCGGCGAGAAAGTTCACGCCGACGTCGAAGGTCCCGATGACATTGGCGGTGCTGCCGAGGATTCTCGCAATGGTGGGATCGCTGGGCGCCGTTCCCGCAAGCCCCTGCAGCTTGAGGTACACATCAGCTCCGCGCCGCAGCGGTTCGACGTAAGCGGAGATCGCGATCAGGCGGGGGTCCGTGTCGGGCAATTCCAGCTGCGTTGCCGCGTCGTAAACTTTTTTGCAAAATTCATCGCTTGCGCTGCTCCACCAGCAGCGTTGCGCGGCGCGCCAAAGAAGATTGCCAGCGAGATCGATCGCGCCGGCGGCGTGGGCTTTCGCGGCGAACCCGATCAAGGCGAGAATCTTCGCGGGATGGTTGGCCGCCGGAGGCTGGCTGATCTCACGGCACCAGGCGATCCGGACCAGCGCCAACTGGTTCGTCTCGTCGATGTCGGCCTGCCGCAGCAGGCGCTCCATGAGCTCCGGCTGTCCAAGGTCGGCGGCGAGCTCGGCTGCCCGCAACAGCCGATCGCCTCTCGCTTTCGCCGTGCTGCTCAGCCGTGCCGCGCTTTCCAGAACCTCGATCGCCATCGCCACGGCGCCGCGCCGCAACGCGCGCGCCGCCATCAGGTCGTATTCGCCGGCGAGCTCGTCGTCAGGTCCGATCGTTGCTGCGGCACGATGCCATAATTGGCGGTCGAGCTGATCGTGAAGCACGGCAGCAAGCGCGGCGTGGATCCTTTGGCGGGTCGCCGGGTCGGCGGCCTGGTGCATGGCGGAGCGAACCAGCGGATGCCGAAACCGCACCTCCGTTCCGTTGATCTCGATCAGCTTGGCGGCGACCGCGGGCGCCATCGCATCGATCCCCACGCGCTCGCCCAACACGGCTTCGGCGGTGGAAAGGATTTCGTGGAGCGATGTCCCGTCGTTTTCTGCCGTCACGAACAGCAGCAATCGCCCGATGGGCGGGAGGTCGGATAAGCGATTGGAGAAGGCGCGCTCGAGCCGGTCGGTCAGCGGAAGCCACGGCGTATCTCCAGCGGCTCGTTCTCCGCGAGGCAGCTCCACAAGGGCCAGGGGATTGCCCGAGGCTTCTTTAAGGAAGCGGCTGCGCAGCTCCGCAGGAAGGCCCGGCGCATTGGCATCGAGCAGATGCTCGGCATCGGCCGCGTCAAGCCCTGAAAGTCGCAGCCTCTGGGTCGAGGCGTCGCCAAGCGAACCCTTGAAGTCATCGCGCATGGCCACCACCAGAACGATCGGGTCCGAACTCAATCTGCGCGAGATGAAGGCCAGCACCCCATAGGTAGCCTGATCCAGCCATTGGGCATCGTCGGCAACAAGCAGCAGAGGCTCGCGCGTCGCCCTTTCGCTCAGCAGAGACAGCGTCGCGAGTGCAACCAGGAAAATATGCGCCCCCGTGTCATCCTGCATGCCAAATGCAGCCAGCAAGGCCGATCGCTGGCGAGGGACAAGGCGCTCTGCCCCCTTCATCAGCGGACGCAGGGCCTGTTCAAGTGCTGCAAACGGCAAATGGACTTCGGCCAGGACGCCGGTCATGCTCAGGAAGGAGAAGCCGTGTTTACTGGCTCTGTGCCTGGCCACATCGAGAAGCGCAGATTTTCCGATGCCCGGCTCGCCGCTGATCACAAGCGTGGATCCCCCCTGGTCGATCCGCTCGATCAGATGATCAATCAGAGCAATGTCCTGCGCACGACCCTGCAAACTTGGAGACGCAGGGGCAGCACCACTGCGCCTTTTCGGCGACGAGGCTGTCTTTTTCGCCCGTCTGGTCATCGCATAACCGTTGGTGGCACTGCACCCTTCGAACTCAGTCGAGGTTTAACGTTAGCATGTACCGGGAACCAGAGGAGAGCCGTATACGTGATGGCTGCTTCCGGCATGTCTCGCCTGCTGCAGCAGCCTTTGGCCCGCCGGATTGATACAGGCCTAGCCGCGCACGAGCGAGACCAGCCAGTTGCGGCCGAACAGCGCGAGGATCGCGAGCGCGTAGATGATCGTGCCTCCTACGGCCAGCAGGACCAACGTCAGTTCATCGTGGAAGCGCATCGAGGACAGATAGGAACCGCTGAACCGCGCGATCAACCAGAACGTGGCGGCGAGGATCAGTCCGGTCAGCAGGAATTTGGCGAGCGACGTCAGCCATGCGCGATCCAGCACGAGAAAACCGCGCCGCACCGCGAAGAACAGCACCAGCAGCAGATTGGTCCAGACACCGACGGCGGTCGCCAGCGCGAGGCCGATCTGGGCGAGCGATCCCATCAGGGCGACCTTCAGAGCAACGTTGACCGCGATGCCGGTCAGTGAGGCGCGCACCGGCGTCGCCGTGTCCTTGCGCGCATAGAAGGTCGCGACCGCGCTGCGGATCAGCACGAAGGGGATCAGGCCGATGGCATAGGCCGCGAGCGTGGCACCGGCGGCGGCGGCATCGGCCTTCGAAAACGCGCCGCGGGCGAACAGCGCACGCATGATCGCGTCGGGCACGGTGATGAAGGCCGCCACGAACGGCACCGAGAACAGCAGCGTGAAATCGAAGGCGCGGCGCTGCGCCTTCATCGCGCCGTCATGATCGTTGGCGGTGATCCGCCGCGACATCTCCGGTAGCAGAACCGTGCCGATCGCGATGCCGATCACGCCGATCGGCAGCTGGTTGAGGCGGTCGGCATAATACAGCGCGGACAGCGCGCCTGCGGGCAGGAAGGTCGCGATGATGGTGTCGGCGAATAGCGCGACCTGTGTGCCCATCGAGCCCAGCGTCGCCGGTCCCAGTGCCTTGAAGAAGCCCCGGACGTCCTCGTCGAGCCGCAGCGGCGCAAAGCGCGGCAGGCCGCCATGGCGCGCGAGATCGCCCGCGAGCAGGAAATATTGCAGGAAGCCGGAGATCAGGACGCCCCAGGCCGCGGCGTGGCCCGCACTGGGAAACCAGGCGGCAACCGCCAGCGTCATCATCATGGAGATGTTGAGGAAGATCGACGCGGCCGCGGCGCTGGCAAAGCGCTGCATCACGTTGAGCATGCCGCCATAGAGCGTCACCAGCGTGATCAGCAGCAGATAGGGAAAGGTAATCCGGGTCAGCTCGATCGCGAGCTTGCGCTGCTCGGCGTCCTCACTGAAGCCGGGCGCCAGAATGCTCATGGCCTGCGGCATGAACAGCCACGCGACGATCAGCAGCACAACCTGCGAGGCCAGCAGCAGCGTGAAGATGCGGTCGGCGAACAGTTTTGCCGCCCCCTCCCCGCGCTCGCCATGGACGTGGGCATAGGCCGGCACCCAGGCGGCGTTGAAGGCGCCCTCGGCGAAGATCGCGCGGAAATGATTGGGCAGCCGCAGCGCCACGAAAAAGGCGTCGGCCACGGGGCCGGCGCCCAGGATCGCCGCGAGCATGATGTCGCGGGCAAATCCCGTCAGCCGCGAGAGCAGCGTGTAACCACCGACCGTGAAGATGCGTCCGAGCATGCGTCTGTTTTAGAGCATGGCGCGATTAGGTCTAGGTGCAAGCCGCGGCAGAGGTGTGCCCCCTCCCGGGGGAGGGCAATCGCACATAAGGCGCGCGCCAGGAGCGCCGACAGTCTCCACAGCGTTATGGCCGGGCTTGTCCCGGCCATCCACGCCTTGCCACGCACACAAGGAACGTGGATGCCCGGGACAAGCCCGGGCATGACGACCAGCGCGGCAAAACGGCGAAATCAGCCCGCGATCGCGCCGCGCACGGCGGCGATGATACGTTCCTGGTCGGCTTCGGTCAGGTAGGCATGCATCGGCAGGCTGATGACGTCCTGCGACAGGCTCTCGCAGCCCGGCAGGCCGCCGTCGGCGACCGGATACTGCTTGTAGGCGGTCTGCTGGTGCATCGACTTGCCGTAATAGATCGCGGTCGGCACGCCCTGGGCTTTCAGCGCGGCGGCAAAGCCGTCGCGGTCGGTGCCCTCAGGGAGACGGATGGTGTACTGCGCCCAGACCGAGGTGTTGCCCGGTGCCAGACGCGGCACGGTTACCACATTGGACAGGCCTCGGGCGTAGCGCTCCGCGACCCTGTTGCGGGCGGCGATCTCGTCGTCAAAGATCTTCAGCTTCTCGATCAGGATCGCGGCCTGCATGGTGTCGAGCCGGCCGGTCAGGCCGAGGCGGACGTTGTCGTATTTGTCGACGCCCTGCCCGTGCACGCGGATGCTGCGCAGTGTCGCGGCAAGCTCATCGTCATCAGTGAAGATCGCACCGCCGTCGCCGAAGCAGCCGAGCGGTTTTGCCGGGAAGAAGCTGGTCGCGGTGGCGAGCCCGAAGGTGCCGAGCTTGCGGCCCTTGTAGCTCGCACCAAAACCCTGGGCGGCGTCATCGAGCACGAACAGGCCTTCGGCCCTGGCGATCTCGGCGATGGCGTCGTGATCGGCGGGCTGCCCGAACAAATCGACCGGGATCACTGCAACCGGCTTCAGGCCGGCCTTGCGGGCGGTCGCGATGCCGCGCTTCAGCGACTCCGGGCTCATGTTGAAGGTGGCTTCATCGACGTCGACGTAAACAGGCGTCGCGCCGGTCCGCGCCACCGGCGACGCGGTTGCGATGAAGGTGAAGGACGGACACAGCACGGCATCGCCGGGGCCGACATTCTTCGCCATCATGACCATCAGGATCGCATCGGTGCCGCTGGCGCAACCGATCACGTGCTTGGCGCCGCTATAGGCCGCAAGCTGCTTCTCGAGCTCGGCGACTTCAGGGCCATTGACGAACTGGCAATGGTCGAGGACGCGCTTGACGGCGGCATCGAGCGAGGCGCCGAGCCGGCGCCGCTGCGAGGCGACGTCGATGAAGGGAATGGGTTCGGAACGCAGGTGCTGGTTCATGGCGCCTTCTTGAGTGGTCGACATGGAAAGGGAATCAGCCGGCGACGCGGCGCGGGCCCTTGCGGGCAGCCGACGAGGCGGCGGGCCGCGACGGCGTTTCGAGGCACTGCGTGGCGATCTCGAGGCTGGCGACGCCCTCGTCGCCGGTGACCGCCGGCGTCTCGCCGTTGCGCACGGCCTTCAGGAACGCGACCAGCTCGGCACGGAGCGGCTCGTCGTGGCCGACCGGCAGATGCCGCATCGAATAGCTGCCATCAGGCTTGAAGCCGAAGCACTCGGTGACCTGGCGCGTCAACAGATCGCCCATCACGTATTTGTCGCGGGTCGCGACCGTGACGCTCCGCGCCTTGAACGGCGTCAACCAGTTGGTGTTGATGTGCGCGAGCACGCCGTTGGCGGTGCGGAACTGCAAGAGCGCGATGTCCTCGCGCTCGGCGACCGCGCTCGACAATTGCGGCTGCACCTCGACGATGTCGGATTCGGTGAACCAGCGGATCAAATCGATGTCATGCACGGCGAGGTCGATGACGACGCCGACATTGGACATGCGCGGCGGGAACGGGCCGACACGGGTGATCGCGATGGAGAGAATGTCTTCGCCCGCGATCGCCTGCTTGACGGCGGCGACCGCCGGATTGAAGCGCTCGACATGGCCGATCATCAGCGTGACGCCGGCCTTTTGCGCGGCGGCGACGATCTCGCGGCCTTCCGCGACCGTGGAGGCGATCGGCTTCTCCACCAGCACATGGACGTTCCTTGCGATGCAGGCGAGCGCGACCTCGTGATGCAGATGGGTCGGCGCGGCGATGGTGACGGCGTCGACGCCTTCGGCGAGGAGCTGGTCGAGCGTCTCGAAACCCTGGCAGCTGGCAAGCTCGGTGGTGCGGGTCAGGTGCGCTGGCGACGGATCGACCACACCGACGAGGCTGACGCCCGGAAGACCCGCGAGCACGCGCGCATGGTTGCTGCCCATCACGCCCGCGCCAATGACGCCAACGCGCAAGCCGGCCTTTGCCGGTGCAAACCCTTTGGAACTCATCTGAGTAAACCCCGATTCAACGCAAATCCCCGGGCCGCTTCTAGCACGGGCGCCACATTTGTGGCGAATGCCGACCTGACGGTCCGGACACGATTTGATTCAAAAAGTTACACGTTCCCCGGGCCTTAAGGCGAAAAACAGGCCGCCTTGTCGGCCCGGGTCGCGTGATTCGGAGCTTGCTGGTTACGACCTTTGATAGTCGTCTTCAATCCGGATGATGTCGTCTTCCCCGAGATAGCTGCCGGTCTGGACCTCGATGAGTTCCAGCATGATTTTACCGGGGTTCTCCATCCGGTGCACCGCGCCCATCGGGATGTAGATGGACTCGTTCTCGTGCACCGTCTTGACGGTTTCGTTGACGGTCACCCGGGCGGCACCGCGGACGACGATCCAGTGCTCGGCACGATGATGGTGCTTCTGCAGCGACAGGCGCCCGCCCGGCTTGACGACAATGCGCTTGACCTGATGGCGCTCGCCATTGTCGACGGACTGGTAGCTGCCCCAGGGCCGGTGCACCTTGAGATGCTCCTCGGTGACCTTCGGTGCGACCGCCTTCAGCTTCGTCACCAGGCGCTTCAGGCCGTTGGCATCCTTCTGGCGCGAGACCAGCACCGCATCCGCGGTGGCGACCACGACGAGATCGTCGACGCCTTCAAGCGCGACCAACGCATGATCGCTCGTGACGTTGCAGTTGCGCGAATCCTCGAATACGGCGGTGCCATGTGCCGAGTTGCCTTGCGTGTCCTTGTCGGACAATTCCCACACGGCACGCCAGGAGCCGACGTCGGACCAGCCGCAGGACACCGGCACGACCGCTGCGCGCGAGGTCTTCTCCATCACCGCATAGTCGATCGAGATCGCCTTCGCCGCGCCAAACGCCTCGGGCTCCAGCGTCACGAAGCCGAGATCGCGGCCGGCATTGCTCACTGCATTGGACACCGCCTCGACGCTCGCCGCGTCGACCCTGCGGTATTCGTCGAGCAGCACAGTGGCCGGGAACATGAAGTTGCCGCTGTTCCAGAGATAGCCCGAACTGACGTAGTCGGCCGCCTTCACGGCATCAGGCTTTTCGACGAAGCGCGCGACGGCGTGCACCTCACCGGAGATCACCTCGCCCGGGCTGATATAGCCGTATTCGGTCGCCGGCCGTTCCGGCTTGACGCCGAAGGTAACGATGCGCCCGGCGCTCGCGGCGGTGAGGCCCTCGCGGCACGCCGCGACAAACGCTGCGTTGTCCTGCACCACGTGGTCGGCGGCGAGCGCGAGCACGATCGCGTCACTGGCACGGTTCTGCGCGAACACCGCGCCCGCTGCGATCGCGGGGCCGGAATCGCGCCGCATCGGCTCGAGGATCACGTCGGCCTCGATGCCGATCTCGGCGAGCTGCTCCAGCACCATGAAGCGATAGGACGCATTGGTGATGACGATCGGACGATCAAACAGCGAGGCATCGGACACGCGCAGCAGCGTGTCCTGGAAGGTCGAGCGCGTGCCGAACAGCGGCAGGAACTGCTTTGGGCGCACCTCGCGCGAAGCCGGCCACAGCCGCGTTCCGGCACCGCCGCACATGATCAGGGGGATAATGCGTTTGTCCATCGTCATTTCAAACCTTGAAGTAGTCCCGATACCAGGTGACAAAATTACGGACCCCGAGCGCGATCGGCGTTGACGGTGCAAAGCCGGTGTCGCGCGTCAGATCCTCGACATCCGCGAACGTTTCCAAGACGTCTCCCGGCTGCATCGGCAGCAATTCTTTGATTGCCGTCCGACCCAGCTCCTGCTCCAGAAGCCCGACGACATGCATCAGCTCTTCCGGATGGTGGTTGCCGACATTGTAGACCTTAGACGGCGCATTTGCGGCAGCCGGGTCATCCGCGGGCACCCGATCGATGAGCTTGGATACTACACGGGTGACGTCGTCAATATAGGTGAAGTCGCGACGCATTTTGCCATGGTTAAAGAGCCGGATCGGACGCTCCGCCATGATGGCGTTCACGAACAGAAACAGGGCCATATCGGGCCGGCCCCACGGGCCGTAGATGGTGAAGAAGCGCAGGCCCGTGACCGGCAGCCGGTAGAGATGGCTGTAGGATTGCGCCATCAATTCGTTCGCCTTCTTGGTCGCGGCATAGAAGCTCACGGGATGGTCGGTCCGGTCCTGGACGGCAAATGGCAGTTTAGTGTTGGCGCCATAAACGGAGGATGACGAGGCGTAGACGAGATGACGACAAGAGTTGTTGCGGCAGCCCTCCAGCACGTTGAGAAAGCCCTGGAGGTTGGAATCGCCGTAAGTGTGCGGATGGTCGATCGAGTAGCGCACGCCCGCCTGCGCCGCGAGATGCACGACTTTGTCAAATCGATGTCGCGCAAACAGCGCCGCGATGGTCTCGCGGTCGGCAAGATCGGCCTCGACGAAGGTGAAGCGGGAATCGTTCCGAAGCAGCGCCAGGCGCGCCTGTTTCAGCGCCGGATCGTAATAGCTGTTGAGATTGTCGAGCCCGACCACCGGCCGGCCCTCAGCCAGAAGCTGCCGGGCGACGTGAAAGCCGATGAACCCGGCGGCTCCCGTGACCAAAATCGCCTGATCCGTCATCCTGTTCCCAAGCGATCTGTTGCCACGCGATCCCCAAGCCGGCCCCGCGGCGCCTCTTTAGCCGCGGTATCGAGGCCGTCGCAATAGCCCCGCCGCTATTCATCACCGCTCCAGATAAGCGCTATTGCAAGATCGGCGCCAAGACCATACCAAAGCGGCCGAATTCGACGCCTCGCGTCGGGTTGCCTCAAATCTTCGCAAACCCTGTTCATGCGGGCGAGATGCGCCGAATCCTGCTGTCGACGGCCAAAATCCTGATTTCCGGAGCGCTGCTCTACCTGGCGCTACGCAAGGTCGATCTGTCCGAACTGTTTTCGCGCCTGACCGCGACCAGTCTGCTCTGGATCGCCATGGCGATCGCGGTCACGTTCCTGCAAATCTTCGTCGGCGTGGTCCGCTGGCGCGAGATCAGCGCCGAATGCGGCGCGCCGCTCGAGCTCGGCCGCGCCATGCGCTACAACGTGATCGGCGCGTTCTTCAACCAGACGCTGCCCTCCGCGATCGGCGGCGATGCGGTCCGGCTGTGGCTGGTCGCGCGCGCCGGCGCCGGATGGCGCGCGGCCACCTACTCGATCTTCGTCGACCGCGCGATCGGCCTCGTCGCGCTGGCGATCGTCGTCGTCGCGAGCCTGCCCTGGAGCTACGAGCTCATCACCGATCCGCACGGACGCTCGGCGCTGCTGCTCGTCGACTTCGCGGCGCTCGCAGGCGGCGTCGGTTTCCTGATCTTCGGCGCGCTGAAATGGTCGTGGCTGAAGACCTGGTGGGCCACCCATCACATCCACGCCTGCGCCGTGATTGCCAACCGCGTGATCTTCAACGCCAAGCGCGGACCGATCGTCGCAATTCTGTCGCTTCTCGTTCACGTGCTCGCCGTCGTCATTGCGTGGTGCGTGGTGCAGTCGATCGCCGCACCGGTCAGCTTCGGCCAGACATTCCTCCTCATTCCGCCGATCATGCTGATCACCCTGATGCCGATCTCGATCGCCGGCTGGGGCGTGCGAGAGGCGACGATGGGGCTGGCCTTCGGTTTCGCCGGGCTTTCCGCCAACGAAGGCGTCAACGTCTCGCTGCTGTTCGGCGCCGTGCTCTTCATCGTCGGCGCGATCGGCGGCCTGGTCTGGATCCTGAGCGCGGAAAAGGCCGCGCAGGGGTCGGCGCAGCTCGGGGTGCCGGAGTGAGCCCGGCCGCTGATGCCGTTGCCGCCGTGCCTTCGCTGCTTGCCGTCGCGATTGCCGCGCTGATATCGGCCTTCATCACCTGGGCCAGCCGTCCCCTGCTCCAGCGCTACGCGCTGGCGCGGCCGAATGCGCGGTCCTCGCATCGCATTCCGACGCCGCAAGGCGCGGGCATCGCGGTGATCGCCGCGACGCTTGTCGTCACGTCCGCGTGGGCGGTCTGGGCGAACGTTCCGATCCCCTCCGCGCTCGTCATTGCGACGATCGTGATCGCGCTGGTCGGGTTCGCCGACGATATCGTGTCGCTTCCGGTGCTGGTGCGGCTGGTGCTGCAAGCAGCCTGCGTCGGCGCGGTCGTGTTCACCGCGCCCGAGACCGCGCGCATCGTGCCGGCGCTGCCGCTTGCGCTGGAGCGCGGCCTCATCCTGCTCGCCGGTGTCTGGTTCGTGAACCTCGTCAATTTCATGGACGGGCTCGACCTGATGACGGTGGCAGAAGTGGTGCCGGTGACCGCAGCGCTGCTGCTGCTCGGATGGCTCGGGGACCTCTCATGGCCGGCCGCGCTGATCGCCACGGCGCTGTGCGGCGCCATGCTCGGCTTTGCGCCGTTCAACCGTCCGGTCGCAAAAGTGTTCCTGGGCGATGTCGGCAGCCTGCCGATCGGACTTTTGCTCGGCTGGTGCCTGCTGGAGCTCGCCTGGCAAGGGCAGCCCGCCGCGGCGCTGCTGCTGCCGGCCTATTATCTCGTGGATTCCACCGTCACGCTGTTTCGGCGCATCGCGCGGCGCGAACAATTCTGGTCGGCGCACCGCTCGCACTTCTACCAGCGCGCCACCGACAACGGCTTCACGGTCCGCCGCGTGATCGGCGATGTGTTCGCGCTCAATCTATTGCTGGCTGTGCTTGCCGTCGTCACCGTTCACGCAAGCTCGACCTCGGTCACATGGCTCTCGCTCGTCGCGGGCGCGATCGCGATCGGATTCGTGCTGCGCCGCTTCTCCCGCCCTCAGGCGTCCTGAGCCGACAGCGCGAGCCGCAGGCCCTCGTCGAGGGAGACCTGCGGCTGCCAGCCGGTCGCGATCGCCTTGGCGAGGTTGAGCTCGAGCGAGCCGATCAGGCTGTCATGGGTATCCTGCCGGCCCATCACGCTGAGCAGCGTTGAGAGCAGGTCCGGCGGCATGCCGAACAGCCGCGAGTTCTTGCCGGCAGCCTTTGCCAGCCGCTCGATGAATTCGGGCGTCGAGACCTGTTCCCTGTCGGCGACCAGGAAGATCTCGAAATTGCTCGTAGGATCGGGGTGAGCCAGCCGGCGCAGGATGAACGACGACAGATTCTGCACCGCCAGGAACGCGCGCTGATTGCGGATCGCGCCAAAGGGCAGCGGCAGTCCCAGATTCACCGCGCGCGTCAGCACCGCGAAATTGCCCTTGGCGCCGGCGCCATAGACCAGCGGCGGCCTGATCACCGAGATCTTCATGTCGCTGTCGCGCGCCAGCGTCCTCAGGCCCGCCTCAGCGGCGGCCTTGGACATGCCGTAGAGGCCGCGCGGCGTGAGGATGTCCTCCTCGCTGAACGGCGCGCGGCCTTCATTGCTGCGGCCGTGCACGAGAACGGTGCTGACGAAGATGAACTGGCGCACGCCCGCCGTCGCCGCGGAGCGCGCCAGGTGCAGCGTGCCGGCGATGTTGACGTTGCGGTAGAGCTGGACCGCGTGCTCCTCGTGCTTGTGATGCACGCGCGCGGCGAGATGGACCACGGCGTCGACGCCTTCGAGCGCCGCCTGCCAATCGGTATCGGGGCCGATCGATTCGATCACGGCCTCGTCGTCGACACCCTCCGGGCTGCGCACCGCGCGGCGGACCGACCATCCCGCGCGCGTCAGCTCGGGCGCGACATGGCGGCCGACGAAGCCGCTCGCCCCTGTCACCAGCACGACCGGTTTTCGCTCGCTCATCGTTGCTCCGCCAGATCGGGGTTGCGCAACAATTCGTCGATCAGCCCGGCATAGGCGTTCATCGCGGTCGTCCGGTCGAATCTCGCCGCCGCCTTCACCGCGCGTTCGGCCATGGCGGCGGCGTCGCAACGGGATGCCGCGCGGATTGCGTCGGCGAGCTGATCGGCGCGGCCCGGCGTCACGACCCAGCCGAGCCCGTTCTCCACCACCGTCAACGCGGCCTCGGCCTCCGGCTCCGAGACCAGCGCCACGGGACGGCCGACCGCCAGCAGATTGTAGAACCGGCTCGGCACCGACACCCCCGCCACGTCCTTCCGGTACGGAATGATCCAGAGATTGGCAGCCGCCAGGAACGCCTCGAGCTCGGCATCCGCGACCCGCGCCACGAAGGACACATTGGGCAAGTTCGCTTCGGCCTGCAACTGCTTCAGTCGCTCGAAGCCGATGCCCCAGCCGGACAGCAGGAAGTGGATGTCCGGCTCGTCCTTCAAAAGACGTGCCGCCTCGAACACGATCTCCGGATCATGGGTGAAGCCGAGATTGCCCGACAGGCCGACAATGAATCGCGCGGAAAGCGCCTTGCGGAACGGATTGTCCGGCGCCAGGGGACGCGCCGCGGGTACGAGCGTCGCCCAGTTCGGGATGAAGCGGATCTTGTTCCGCGTCATGCCGGAATAGCTCAAGAGCGGCCGCTCCGCATCGCGGCCGATGGTGATGACGGCATTGAGCGCGCGGAACATCAGGCTGTTGGCCGCGCGCATCGTCCGCGTCACCAACGAGCCGGGCTTCAGGATTTCCGCCATCACGAGAACATCGGGGAAGAGGTCGTGCATGATCAGCGCCGAGCGCGCGCCCTTGCATCTTGCCGCTGCCGCGACCGCGTAAGGCAGCATGAACGGCGCGGTGACGGTGACCACGACGTCACCTGACTTAAGCTCCCGGATCAGCGCGAAGAATGTGCGCGCCGCAAACAGCAGCTCGGACAATCCACGTCGCACCAGCGCGGCTTTTCCCGCCATCCGGTTCTTGATGGCAATTACGCGCGGCTTGCCCGGGCCGGTTTGCGAGGCCGGCAATTCACCGGGCGAGCCCGACAGCACGATGACCTCGTGGTCGACGGCGACGCGGCAAGCGATCTCTGCCATGATCGCCGCCGTCGTGCTCGGATCAGGCGGATAGTGCTGGCTCGCGACGACGATCTTGCCTTGAGACTGCATGGTCAGGCCGCGGTCGACCCGAATTCCGGAACCGCATCCTTCAGGATCGTCTTGATCGTGGCCCGATCGTCCCGCGCGATCGCCTGCTCCAGCGC
>NZ_JBVVPO010000067.1:0-47381 GCF_055811795.1 Bradyrhizobium sp. MI1.7 | reverse complement strand
CCATTTTTCAGCAATTGCGACGAGAGCGGTGGGGACGCGTCGCGATTGGCACCCAAAGCCACCGAAGATGGTGAGCTCTGGCTCACACCCCCCCCACCCCCCCGACGGGGCATTCAGCCCGATTCCCCTCCCCGGAACTGCCCCCACGCCCCGGCCGTTATGGCCCCCGGGGCGGCCGCTCGGCCGCGTCAATTCGCGTCTTTTTGCTCGCGAAGTGTTCACTTACCCCGGCCACTTTCCGCTAAAATGCCGATAACCGCGCCGATGCATGAGGTCAGCCATGAGCTTCCGCCGCGACACCATCACAAAGCCGATCTTCTCCTGGGCGCGCGGCGTGCTGCCGGCGATGTCCGACACCGAGCGCGAGGCGCTGGAGGCCGGTGACGTCTGGTGGGATGCCGATCTCTTCACCGGCAACCCCGATTGGTCGAAGCTGCTGAAGGTGCCTCAGGCGACGCTGACCCCCGAGGAGCAGGCCTTTCTCAACGGCCCGGTCGACGCGCTCTGCGCCATGCTCGACGAGTGGAAGATCTTCTGGGAATGGCGTGACCTGCCGCCAGACGTCTGGCACTTCGTCAAGCGTGAGAAATTCTTCGGCATGATCATTCCGAAGGAATTCGGTGGTCTCGGCTTCTCGCCCTATGCCCATTCAGAAGTGGTGCGCAAGATCTCGACCCGTTCGATCGCCGCCGCCGTCACCGTGATGGTGCCGAACTCGCTCGGGCCCGGCGAGCTTCTGATGCGCTTCGGCACGAAAGAGCAGCAGGAGCGCTGGTTGCCGCGCCTCGCCGACGGCCGCGACATTCCGTGCTTCGGCCTGACCAGCCCCGAAGCCGGCTCCGACGCCGCCTCGATGGTCGACACCGGCATCATCTGCAAGGGCGATTTCGAGGGCCGCGAGGTCATTGGCCTAAGGCTCAACTGGCACAAGCGCTACATCACGCTCGGCCCGGTCGCGACGCTGCTCGGGCTCGCCTTCAAGGCCTACGATCCTGATCATCTCGTGGGCAGTCAGGAAGAGCTTGGCATCACCGTCGCGCTGATCCCGACCAATCTGCCCGGCGTCAAGATCGGCCATCGTCATCTGCCGTCGATGCAGGTGTTCCAGAATGGCCCGAACTGGGGCCGCGACGTCTTCATCCCGCTCGACTATGTCATCGGCGGCAAGGAGAGACTCGGGCAGGGCTGGAAGATGCTGATGACGGCGCTTGCCGCCGGCCGCGGCATCTCGCTGCCGTCGCTGTCGGCAGCCGGCGCTGCTTATGCCGCCCGCACCACCGGCGCCTATGCCCGCATCCGCGAGCAGTTCGGCATCTCCATCTCCAAATTCGAGGGCGTCGAGGAGCCGCTCGCGCGCATCGTCGCGACCGCCTACCAGCTCGACGCGGCGCGCCGGCTGACCTGCGCGGCGCTGAATGCCGGCATCCATCCCGCCGTCATCTCCGGCATCATGAAGCTGCACGCGACCGAGCGGATGCGCACCGCGGTCGACGACGCCATGGACATCCATGGCGGCAAGGCCGTGATCGACGGTCCGCAAAACTATCTCGGCAATCTGCACCGCGCCGTGCCTGTTGGTATCACGGTCGAGGGCGCCAACATCCTGACCCGCAACCTTATCGTGTTCGGGCAGGGCGCGATCCGCGCGCATCCCTATCTGCTCGACGAGATGAACGCGCTTGCGGACACCGACCGCGAGCGCGGGCTCACCGCCTTCGACAAGGCGTTCTGGAAACATGCCGGCCATAGTTTCCAGACGCTGTTGCGTGCGTTCGGCCGGAGCTGGAGCTTCGGCGCCTTTGCGCTTGCGCCGGATGCGGGCGATGCCACGCCATTCTACCGCCAGCTCGCGCGCTACTCCGCGGCCTTTGCGCTCTGCGCCGACATGGCGCTGCTCACGCTCGGCGGCGCGCTCAAGCGCAAGGAGATGCTGTCGGCGCGCTTTGGCGACATCCTCTCCGAGCTCTATCTGCTCTCGGCCGCGCTGAAACGCTGGCAGGACGAGGGCCGGCAGAAGGAAGACTTCGCTGCGCTGGAATGGTGCATGGCGACCGGCTTCAAAACCATCGAGAACCGGCTTGCCGAAATCCTCGCCAATCTGCCCAACCGTTTTGTCGCTTTAATCCTCAAGCTCGTGGTCCAGCCCTTCGGCGCGCGGGTGCTCGGCCCGTCCGACCGTGTCGTGCACCAATGCGCCAGTCTCGTGCTGGAGCCGTCGGCCGCGCGCGAGCGTCTCACGCCGGATCTCGCCCATGTCGACGACGACGGCGGCTTTGCCCGGCTGGAGCGCGCGTTCAAGCTGGTTGCGGGTGCCGATGCCATCGCCAAGCGCATGCGTGCGGCGCATGTCCGGGACTGGAAGGATGGCGTCGCCAAGGGCGTGATCACGCAGGCCGAAGGCGAGCAGCTTGCGGCCGCTCAAGAAGCCGTCACAAAAGTGATCGAGGTCGATGATTTTGCGCCCGAAGCGCTGTCGCCGATTTACAAGAAAACCGGAGATGTGCATCAGTTCTTCCAGGAACTCGGTGAACAGAGGGCGGCGAGCTGATGGCACGACCGGTTTTCATCGTCGACGGCAGCCGGACGCCGTTTCTCAAAGCGCGTTCGGGGCCGGGACCGTTCACGCCGGTCGATCTCGCCGTCCAATGCGGCCGGCCGCTGCTGACGCGTCAGCCGTTTTCGCCCGATGATTTCGACCAGGTCATCCTTGGCTGCGTCAACGTGATCGCGGACGAGATGAACCCGGCTCGCGTCGCGGCGCTCCGGCTCGGCATGGGCGAGGACATGGTCGCCTTCACCGTGCAGATCAATTGCGGCTCCGGCATGCAGTCGATCGACACGGCTTACCGCTACATCCGCGAGGGCCATGCCGACATGGTCCTCACCGGCGGCACCGAGGCGCTGAGCCACGCGCCGCTGGTCTGGCCGAATTCCGGTGTGCGCTGGTTCGCCGGCCTTGCCACCGCCAAGGGTATGGCCGCGAAGCTCGCTGCCGCCTTCAAGCTGCGGCCGCGCTATCTCAAGCCGATCATCGGCCTGGAGCGCGGCCTCACCGATCCCATCACCGACTTGAACATGGGCCAGACCGCCGAGGTCGTCGGCCATCTCTTCGGCATCACGCGGGCACAGTCCGACGCCTATGCCGCCGAGAGTCATCGCCGGCTCGCGCATGCGCAGGCGGAAGGTTTTCTCAAGGGCGAGGTCGAGACCGCGTTCTCCCGCGACGGAAAATTCTTCGACCATGACGACGGCGTGCGGCCGGACTCGACGGCCGAGACGCTCGCAAAGCTCCGGCCAGTGTTCGAACGCCCCTGGGGCCAGGTCACCGCCGGCAATTCGTCGCAGATCACCGACGGCGCCTCCTGGGTGATCCTCGCCTCCGACGCGGCGGTCGCAAAGCACAAATTGACGCCGAAGGCCGTTATCGTCGACAGCAACTGGGCCGCGCTCGATCCCAGCATCATGGGACTGGGACCCGTAATGTCGGCGACGCCGCTGCTTCAACGCAACGACCTCACCGTCAAGGACGTCGAGACCTGGGAGCTGAACGAGGCCTTCGCGACGCAGGTGCTGGGCTGTCTCGCCGCCTGGAACGACGACAAATTCTGTCGCGAGATCCTTGGCCTCGACGGCGCGGCCGGCGAGATCGACCGTGACAAGCTCAACGTCGATGGCGGCGCCATCTCGCTCGGCCATCCCGTCGGCACCTCCGGCAACCGCATCGTGCTGCATCTCGTCAATGCGATGAAACGGCTTGGCACGCGCCGCGGCGTTGCGACCGAATGTATCGGCGGCGGGCTCGGCGGCGCCATGCTGATCGAGGCGGTGTGACCATGGATTCCAGGATCATGACCGCGCTCGGCAACCGCGTGCTGGAGCTTGGGCCCAGGCCTGCGACCGACGGCCCCTACAAGCACTTCAAGCTGACGCGCGATGCCGACGGCGTCGCCTGGCTGCTGTTCGACCGCGCAGATGCTAGCGCCAACACGCTGTCCGCGGACGTGATGGAGGAGTTCGATGCCGTGCTCGCGGCGATCGAGACCGAACGTCCCGCAGGCCTTGTCATCCGCTCGGCAAAGCCGTCCGGCTTCATTGCGGGCGCCGACGTCAACGAATTCCGCGGCGCCAGCGATCCCGAGATGGTCGAGACACGCATCCGCGCGGCGCATGCGGTGGTCGATCATCTGGAGGCTTTGAGGTTGCCGACGGTCGCGGTCATCCATGGCTTCTGTCTCGGCGGCGGGCTGGAGGTCGCGCTGGCCTGCCAGTCGCGCATTGCGATCGACGGCGCGCGCTTCGGCTTCCCGGAGGTGATGCTCGGCCTGCATCCCGGCCTCGGCGGCACCGCGCGCTTCACCGCGCTGGTGAACCCGACGCAGTCGATGGCGCTGATGCTGACCGGCCGCACCATCGATGCGCGCCGCGCCAGATCGCTCGGCCTCGTCGATACCGTGACGCAGGAGCGGCACGTCCGCAACGCGGTGAAGGATGCGCTGTTCGGCCGCTTGAAGCGGGCGCGTCCGGGCCTTCTGACTCACGCGGCCAATTTCGGTCCCGTGCGCGGGCTGCTGGCCAGGCGCATGCGCTCGGAGGCGGCGAAGGCCGCGCCCCGCGAGCATTATCCGGCGCCTTACGCGCTGATCGATCTCTGGGAGACCCATGGCGGCAGCAAGGCCGCGATGCTGAAGGCCGAGCAGGCCTCGTTCGCCAGGCTGATGGTGACGCCGACCGCGCAGAATTTGATCCGCGTGTTCTTCCTGCGCGAGCAGATGAAGAAGACGGCCGGCGGCGGCAACACGATCAAGCACGTCCATGTCATCGGCGCCGGCGCCATGGGTGGTGATATCGCGGCGTGGTGTGCGGGGCAGGGGCTGCGCGTCTCGCTCGCGGACATGAAGCCGGAGCCGGTCGCCGGCGCGGTGAAGCGCGCGGCCGAGCTTTACGGCAAGATCATTCGCAGGCCGACCGAGGTGCGCGATGCGCTTGATCGTCTGATCCCCGACATGGACGGCGAGGGCGTTCGCAACGCCGATCTGATCATCGAGGCGGTGCCGGAAAAGCTCGAGCTGAAGCAGAAGGTCTATGCGGGCCTCGAGCCGAAGATGAAGCCGGGCGCGATTCTTGCGACCAACACGTCGAGCATTCCGCTCCAGGATCTGCGCACCACGCTGGCGCGGCCCGATCGTCTCGTCGGCCTGCACTTCTTCAACCCGGTGTCGCGGCTGCAGCTGGTCGAGGTCGTCAGCCATGACGGCAACGACGCGCAGGTGCTGAAGGAGGCGCTCGCCTTCGTCGGCGCGATCGACCGTCTGCCGCTCTCCGTGAAGAGCTCGCCCGGGTTCCTCGTCAACCGTGCGCTGACGCCCTACATGCTGGAGGCGATGGTGATGCTGGATGAGAGGATCGACCAGCGCCTGATCGACGCGGCGGCCGAGCAGTTCGGCATGCCGATGGGGCCGATCGAGCTCGCCGACCAGGTCGGGCTCGACATCTGCCTCGACGTCGGTGACATGCTGCGGACCAAGTTCGGCGATCTGCTCCCGCCGACGCCGGCGTGGCTGCGCGAGAAGGTCGCCAAGGGCGAGCTCGGCCGCAAGACGGGCAAGGGATTCTACACCTGGAAGGACGGCAAGGCGGAGAAGGCGCCGTTGCCCGAGACCGGCCCGCGCGTCACCGACGAGATGATCGACCGCCTGGTGCTGCCGATGTCCAATGTCTGCGTCGCGGCACTCCGCGAAGGTATCGTCGACGATGCCGATGCGGTCGACGGCGCCATGATCTTCGGCACTGGATATGCACCGTTCCGCGGCGGTCCGCTGAACTACGCGCGCACGCGCGGCGTGGAAAATGTCGTATCCACCCTGCGCGCGCTGGCCGAGCGATTCGGCGGGCGCTTTGCGCCCGATCCGGGCTGGGACAATTTTAGGTGAGACCGACATGACCGAGAAGTCCGACACCGAGCCGCGCGGCGATCTCTGCATTCGCACGCTGGCAATGCCCGCCGACACCAACGCCAACGGCGACATCTTCGGCGGTTGGCTGCTCAGCCAGATGGATGTCGGCGGCGGCGTGTTCGCATCGAAGCTCGCGAGGTCGCGTACGGTCACCGTGGCGATCGAGGCGATGAATTTTCGCAAAGCGGTCTATGTCGGCGATCTCGTTTCGGTCTATGCCAATCTCGTCCGCGTGGGCCGCACCTCGATGACCGTGCATCTCGAAGCCTGGGCGCTACGGCGCAGGGAGCTCCAGCCGATCCTCGTCACCGACGGTCATTTCACCTACGTCTCGATCGATGATGACGGCCGTCCGCAAGCGATCCAGCGCAACGATCCGCCGATCGCGACGTAATCGCGCGCGACGCTCTGCCCCATCTCACGCAAACTTGCGGCACGCCAAACGCGGCGCGACTGAGTCACCGCGTCGCGGCTTCGCCTAGAACAAGTCATAAAACGGATGAGGTCCCGGCGTACTCAATTGCGTGTCGATTCGGGGTGGAAACGGCCTCAAGTGCTCAGGAACCTTTGGGCAGGATTGCCGTTATTTGCCCGCACTGAGGAATCTACGGACCATGCCGGACAGCTACATTATCGAAGTCGACTCGCAAACCGCAGGTATCGTCGTTCGTTCTCAGGGAGGCTATTGTTTCTTCGCCTCGTCCCACCGCTTCAATCGCCTTGAAGGCCAGCTCTTCCGCAACGCACGCGAAGCCGAGCGTGCCGCGCGCAAGCTGGTTAATGGCGATGTGAAGGAAGCGGCGTAGGCGCCTTCCGCTGGTGATTTCTGACGCGCAAAGCGTGGTCGGAATTTTTTGCAGCCCTTGATGCCGCTGCCTTTTCCTTCTCCCTTCATGTCCGCCGAAGCCTTGGCGAAGGCGGATGTGGGAGAAGGTGGCGCGAAGCGCCGGATGAGGGGTTGTTTCCGCGAATTCAATCGTGAGAGGGTCGCCCGCGGGGGCAACCCCTCATCCGTCTCGCCGTTGTCGCCATAGCCGATGCAAAGCATCGGCGTTCTCAAGAACGGCGGCCGAAGGCCGCCTATGCCACCCTCTCCCACAGGGGGAGGGGGTAAGAGCGTCGATCACAACTTCGTCGCGGAGCGCGACAACAACTTCCACTCGTCGCCTTGCTTCAGCCAGTTCATCAGGATGTGAAGGCTGTTTGCCACTTTCTGTCCGCCGGTCATCATCTCGGCCAGCCAATGGAAGCGCACGATCGCGGCGGGACCAACGATCTTGATGGTTGGATCCTTGTACGTAATCGACAGGAATTCGGTCTTGCCGTCGGTGGCGTTGGCGATAAAGGCCGCCTTATCCTCGAGGAAGCCGCTGGAATGGCTGTAGCTCAGATCGTCCGCGCACAGCGCGCCGAGGGCCTTCGGATCGGCCGCGATCTGGGCGAGGCGAAATGCCTCGACGTTCTTTGCCACCGCCTCGTGGTCCGTCGTGGCAGCATGGTCGTGATTGAGTGTCATCATATCCTCCGTCCTTGATCTTGCGCCCACTGTTGCAGCCGCACTTGATTGTGTCGAGCGCCAGGTCGCAATCGTCGTCGCAATACGCTGCATTGCGCCAGGCGGCGCGATTTCTGACGCGCAAAGCGTGGTCGGAATTTTTTGCAGCCCTTGATGCCGCTGCCTTTTCCTTCTCCCCTTGTGGGAGAAGGTGGCGCGAAGCGCCGGATGAGGGGTTCTATCGGCGCATTCGGAAGCGAGAGAGTTACTCGCCGAAGCATACCCCTCACCCGTCTCGCCGCTGCGCGGCGAGCCACCCTCTCCCACAGGGGGAGAGGGTAAGAGTCGCCATCACAACTTCGTTGCCGCCCGGGACAGCAGCTTCCAATCGTCGCCCTGCTTCTGCCAGTTCATCAGGATGTGAAGATTGGTCGATACTTTTTTCCCATCGGCCGCCATTTCCTGTTCGCCCATCCAGTGGAAGCGCACGATCGCGGCGGGGCCGACGACCTTGATGGTCGGGTCCTTGTACTCGATCGACAGGAATTTTGATTTGCCGTCGGTGGCGTTGGTGACGAAGGTCGCCTTGTCCTCGACCTTGCCGTTGGAATGGCTGTAGCTCACCTCATCGGCGCAGAGCGCGCCGAGCGCCTTGGGATCGGCCGCGATCTGGGCAAGGCGGAAGGCCTCGACCTTCTTCGCCACGGCTTCCTCGTCCGCCGAAGCGGCCAGCGCCGGTGCGAGAGCAAGCGCAGAGACCGCAAGGGTTGAGACGGCAAGAGTCGAGAGAGCCAGATCGCGTCGGTTGATCGTCATCGTTTCCTCCTTTTTGATCTTGCGCGGAGTGTTGCAGCCGCGCGCGACTTTGTCGAGTGTCGCTTGGCGGTCATGTCGATGCGTCATTGCGCGATCGGGGCTGCATTGATACGTGTTTCGCATTGATGCATCGTGCATTCGGGAAAGTACGGAAATGATCGAGGCCAAAGGGCAGGCGCAGGGGCAAGTGACGGGCAGGGCGCTGCTGTTCGACATCGACGGCACACTGGCCAACACCGACCCGCTGCACCTCAAGGCGTTCAACCAGGTGCTTGGGCCGCGCGGCCATGTGTTCGATCACGCGCGCTTTTCGAGGGAGCTGCAAGGCTTCGCCAATGCGTCGATCGGCGAACGCTTTCTGCCCGACGAAACCGTGGAACGGCGCGCCGTGATCCTCGGAGAGAAGGAGGTCGTCTTCCGCACACTCGTCGCCGGACAGATCGAGCCGCTTCCGGGTCTGATGGCGCTGCTCGACCGCGCGGATGCCGCCGGCATTCCCATGGTCGCCGTGACCAACGCGCCGCGTCTGAATGCCGAGCTGTTGCTCTCCGGTCTCGGCATCACGCACCGCTTCAGGGCGCTTGTGATCGGCGACGAGCTGCCGCACGGCAAGCCGCACCCGCTGCCCTATCAGGAGGGGCTGCGTTTCGTCGGCGGCAGCGCGACGGCTTCGATCGCGTTCGAGGATTCCCGCTCCGGCGTGCAGTCGGCGACGGCCGCCGGCATTCCGACCATCGGCATCCGGACGAGCCTCAGCCATGCCGACCTTGTTGGCGCCGGCGCGGTTGCCTCCGCCAGCGCGTTCGACGATCCGGAACTGCTCGCGCGTCTCGCCGCCGCGATGGCATGGTGAGAGGCTTTGTCCGTTAACCGTGATCGCTGAGCGCATTGACCGAACGTGCGAACCGCCGCACCATGCGCTTTCCTGATTTGAGGCCATCGCCGTGACCGGATTGACCCATCGCCAAGCCGAAATCCTCAACATCGCGCGCGCCTCGGGGCGCGTCATGGTCGAGGAGCTCGCGCGCCGGTTCGAGGTCTCGGCGCAGACGATCCGCAAGGATCTCAACGATCTCTGCGAGCGCCGCTCGCTCACCCGTATCCACGGCGGCGCCATCATCGCCTCCGGCGTCGAAAACCTCGCCTACGAGGCGAGGCGGTTCGTCGCCGCCGACGAAAAGAAGGCGATCGGGGCTGCGGCCGCCTCGCTGATCCCGAACGGCTGCTCGCTCTTCATCAACATCGGCACCACGACCGAGGAGGTGGCGAGCGCGCTGACCTCGCACGAGGACCTCCTCGTCATCACCAACAATCTCAACGTCGCGATGCTGCTCTACCGCCATCCCCGCATCGAGGTGGTGGTCGCCGGCGGCACGGTGCGGCGGGCCGACGGTGCCGTGGTCGGCTCGACCGCGACGCAGCTCATCGGCCAGTTCAAGGTCGACTACGCCATCATCGGGGCATCCGCGATCGACGAGGAGGGTGCGCTGCTCGACTTCGACTATCGCGAGGTGCAGGTGGCGCAAGCCATCATCGCCAATGCCCGCAGCGTCATGCTGGTTGCCGACTCCACCAAGCTGCGACGCAGCGCGCCGGTGCGCATCGCCCATATCACCCAGATCCAGACCTTCGTGACCGACCAGGAGCTGCCCGAGCGCCTCGCCACCATCTGCCACAGCAAGGGCATCGAGGTGATGGCGGCGATGCCGAAGGGGGCGGATATCGATGATGCGACGGCCGATGCTCAGGATGCGGCACCGGAAGCCGCGCCGGTGGTGCGGCTGAGATAGCGGCTTACGCGTTGCTCCATGGGTTGAGCAGCGGAACGCCGAAGGCCGCAAAATCCTTCACATTGCGTGTGACGAGCGTGAGATTGTTGGCGAGCGCGGTGGCCGCAAAGAAGCCGTCCATCACGGACAACGCAACGCCATTGCGACGGCTCTGCGCCATCAGGTCGCCCCAGCGCTCGGCGACCACGTGGTCGATCGGCAGGATGCGCTGCGCGAACCGAGCCGGCAGGTCGTGGGCGAGCCAAGCGGCCAGCGCGGCGCGCCGACGGCCATCATCCAGCAGGGCGATACCGCAGCGAAGCTCGGCGATCGAGGCAACGCTGATGAACGCGCGATCCTCATCGACCGTATCGAGCCATGCCAGGACTTTCGCGGAAGGCGCCGGCCGCTGAACCTCCGACAGCACGTTGGTGTCGAGGAGCAGGTTCACGGCATCTCGTCGCGCGGTTCATCCTGCACCCGTTCAAGTTCGAGGTCGGCACCGCGCAGCGGCGAAGCCAGCAGGAATTCGGCCAGCGTGCCTTTGCGCGCCGTCTTTCGCGCCCATTCATCCGCGGAAACGACAACCGCATTGGGCCTGCCGTGTCGGGTGATGATCTGGGGGCCAGTTTGGGCGCGATCGACCACCTCGGACAGGCGTGCCTTGGCATTGGCGAGCGTCCACGTGTCAGTCGACGGCGAATCGGGGGTGGTGCTGCGGTCTGTCATGCCGAATATAACCAATATAACTATTATGACTATATAGGCTCTACGTGACTATTCAAGTTCGTATTGCGGTTTGGAATGGCACCAGATGTGCCCATTCCCATGGCGAATTGCCCACGAGAAAGTTCCTCTTTCACTTCCTTTCGCCTCTCTTTCATCTTGCTTTCGTTTTTCGGTGTGATCTAATCAAAAACGAAAGTAGTCGCTCGAAGGAACGAGCGGTCGCCGGGGGATGCGTCTGTTGGAGCGTATTTTCGACCTCGCCATTATCGGAGGCGGTGTTAACGGCTGCGGCATCGCGCGCGACGCGGTGGGCCGGGGCAACACGGTTTTCCTGTGCGAAATGAACGATCTGGCGAGCGGGACCTCGTCCTGGTCGACCAAGCTGGTGCATGGCGGCCTGCGCTATCTCGAATATTACGAGTTTCGCCTGGTCCGCGAGGCGCTGATCGAGCGCGAGATCCTTTGGGGCATCGCGCCCCATATCATCCGTCCCCTGCGTTTCGTTTTGCCGCATCACGCCGGCCTGCGCCCGGCCTGGCTGCTGCGCCTCGGCCTCTTCCTCTATGACCATATCGGCGGCCGGCACCTGTTGCCGGCGACGCGTTCGGTCGATCTCAGGCGCGACGAGGTTGGCCGTCCGCTGATCCCGAACCGCTACAGCCGCGCGTTCGAATATTCCGACTGCTTCGTCGACGACGCCCGTCTCGTCGTGCTCAACGCGCGCGATGCCGCGGACAAGGGCGCTGAGATCCGCCCCCGCACCCGCGCGACGGATATCAAGCAGTCCGGCGGCATCTGGACCGTCAGCATGGTCAACACGCTGACCGGCGAGCGTTCGCAGGTCCAGGCCCGCGCGGTGGTCAATGCCGGCGGCCCCTGGGTCGAGGATGTGCTCGGCCGCGGCGCCGGCGTGAACGCGAAGGCCAAGGTGCGCCTGGTGCAGGGGTCGCACATCGTAGTCAAAAAGCTCTACGACCACGACCGCGCCTACATGTTCCAGAACGCGGACGGCCGCATCATCTTCGTGATTCCGTACCAGGACGATTTCACGCTGATCGGCACCACCGATCGCGATTATGACGGCGATCCCGCCAAGGTGAAGGCGACGCCCGAAGAGATCGAGTACCTTTGCGCCGCCGCGAGCGAATATCTGGCCAAGCCGGTGACTTCAGCGGACGTGGTCTGGACCTATTCCGGCGTGCGGCCGCTCTATGACGACGGCGCCAGCGAAGCCAAGGCGGCGACGCGCGACTACGTGTTTGAGCTCGACACACCCGGCGGCGTGCCGCTGCTCTCGATCTATGGCGGCAAGATCACGACCTACCGCCGGCTCGCCGAAGAGGCGTTGGAACGGCTCGCGCCCTATCTTCGCAGTGCGAAAGCGCGCGAAGGCTGGACCGGCAAATGGCCGCTGCCCGGCGGGGACATGGGCGTGTCCGACGTCGACGGCCTGATCGCCGAGCTCCAGCGCGGCTATCCCTTCCTCAGCCATGAGCATGCGCGGCGCCTCGCGCGCGCCTATGGTACCCGCGCCATCAAGCTGCTTGGCGATGCCAAGTCGGCCGCCGATCTCGGCCAGGCCTTCGGCGCGACACTGACCGAACGCGAGGTCCGCTACCTCATGGCCAATGAATGGGCGGTCACGGCGGAAGACATCGTCTGGCGCCGCTCCAAACTTGGCCTGCGACTATCTGCCGACGAGGTTGCTGCATTGAACGACTGGATTGCAACCCACGCTGTGCCGCAAAGTCCCCTGCTGGAAGCGGGAGGACGCTCATGACCGTGACGCTCGATCATGTGACCCGGACCGTCGAGGGGATACCGCACATCCGCGACGTCTCGCTGACGCTCGAGAGCGGCACGCTTAACGTGCTGCTCGGGCCGACGCTGTCAGGCAAGACCTCGATCATGCGGCTGCTCGCCGGCCTCGACAAACCGACCTCAGGCAAGGTGCTGGTCAACGGCAAGGACGTCACCGGTGTCGACGTGCGTAAGCGTTCGGTCGCGATGGTCTATCAGCAGTTCATCAACTATCCCTCGCTGACGGTCTACGAGAACATCGCCTCGCCGCTGCGCGTGCAGGGCAAGCCGCGCGAGGAGATCGAGAAGCGTGTCGCGGAAGCCGCGCGGCTGCTCCGGCTCGAGCCGTTCCTGAAACGCACGCCGCTCCAGCTCTCCGGCGGCCAGCAGCAGCGCACCGCGATGGCGCGCGCGCTGGTGAAGGGCGCCGATCTCGTGCTGCTCGACGAACCGCTCGCCAATCTCGACTACAAGCTGCGCGAGGAGCTGCGTACCGAGCTGCCGCGCATCTTCGAGGCGTCCGGCGCGATCTTCGTCTATGCCACGACCGAGCCGACCGAGGCGCTGCTACTCGGCGGCAACACGGTCTGCATGTGGGAGGGGCAGGCGCTCCAGATCGGCGAGACGCCGAACGTCTACCGCCGTCCGCAGACGCTGCGGGTCGCCCAGGTGTTCTCCGATCCGCCGCTCAACCTCGTCGGCATCGAGAAGAAGAACGGCTCTGTGCAATATGCGGGCGGCATCGCCGCGCCGGCCTCCGGGCTCTATTCATCGCTCGCCGACGGCGCCTATCGCGTCGGTTTCCGCGCGCATCAGCTCGCCCTCGCCAACGGCGAGGCCGACCGTCATGCCTTCCACGCCACGGTGACGGTGACCGAGATCACCGGTTCGGAGAGTTTCGTGCATCTGACCCGCGACGGATCGAACTGGGTGGCGGTGCTGCACGGCGTGCACGAGTTTGAGCCCGGCCAGACCATCGATGCCGTGCTCGATCCCAATGATATCTTCGTCTTCGACGCGGCCGACCGCCTGGTCGCCGCGCCGGGCTCTTGAGGGAGATGCGACATGGCCCGCATTGACCTCGTCGATCTCGCCCACTCTTACGGCGGCAATGATGCGCCGCAGGACAGCTTTGCGCTGAAGCCGGTGACCATGACCTGGCGGCAGGGCGGTGCTTACGCGCTGCTCGGGCCGTCCGGCTGCGGCAAGACCACGCTGCTCAACGTCATCTCCGGCATCATCACGCCGTCGCGGGGGAAAATCCTGTTCGACGGCCAGGACATCACACCGCTGTCAACCCAGAAGCGCAACATCGCCCAGGTGTTCCAGTTTCCGGTGATCTACGACACCATGACGGTGGGGCAGAACCTGGCGTTTCCGCTGAAGAACCGCGGCGTGCCAAAGGCCGAGATCGACAAGCGCGTCGCCGAGATCGGCCGCCTGCTCGACCTTGAGCCCTATCTCAATCGCAAGGCGACGCGCCTCACGGCGGATGCCAAGCAAAAAATCTCGCTCGGCCGTGGCCTGGTCCGCTCCGACGTCGCCGCCGTGCTGTTCGACGAGCCGCTGACCGTGATCGATCCCGAGCTGAAATGGCAGCTCCGCTCCAAGCTGAAGGCGCTGCATCGCGAGCTCGACCTGACGATGATCTACGTCACCCACGACCAGACCGAGGCGCTCACCTTTGCCGACACCGTTGTTGTCATGCATGACGGCCGCGTGGTGCAGAGCGGCACGCCCGCCGAGCTGTTCGACAAGCCGGCGCACACCTTCGTGGGCTATTTCATCGGCTCGCCCGGCATGAACATCCTGCCGGCCGAGGTGAAGGGTCGCGAGGCGCGCATCGGCGGGAATGTCATCGCGCTCAACCGCAGCTATGACAGCCTGCCTGCCGGCGCCAAGATCGAGATCGGCGTGCGTCCGGAGTTCGTCGACGCCGTCGCGCCCGCACCCGGATTGCTCAGTGCGAAGATCGACCGCATCGACGACCTCGGCCGCATCCGCTTCGCGCGCGTCCGCATCGGCGAGGCCAAGATCGCGGCGCGCGCGCCGGCGGGCTTCACCAGCGCGGATGGCACCGCCGGGCTGAAATTCGATCCGGCGCATGTCCACGTCTATGCCGACAGCCTTCTGGTGGAGGGAGCCGCCTGATGGACAAGACCGTCAACCAAAAAGCCTGGTTCCTGGTGCTGCCGGTGTTCCTGGTCGTGGCCTTCTCGGCGGTGCTGCCGCTGATGACGGTCGTGAACTATTCGATGCAGGACACCTTCGGCAACAATCAGTTCTTCTGGAACGGCGTCGGCTGGTTCAAGGAGCTGCTCGATCCCTCGACCGATCTCGGCGGCCGATTCCTCGCCTCGCTCGGCCGCAATCTGTTCTTCTCGATGGTGATCCTCGCGATCGAGGTGCCGCTCGGCATCGTCATTGCGCTGTCGATGCCGCGTCAGGGCTGGACGGTGGCGGCCTGCCTCGTCATCCTCGCGCTGCCGTTGCTGATTCCGTGGAACGTGGTCGGCACGATCTGGCAGATCTTCGGCCGGCCCGACATCGGTCTGATGGGCTATGTGCTCAATGCGATCGGCATCGACTACAACTACGTCTCCAACGCCGTCGATGCCTGGGTTACCGTCATCGTGATGGACGTCTGGCACTGGACCAGCCTGGTCGCGCTGCTGTGCTACGCCGGTTTGAAGTCGATCCCCGAGGCCTATTACCAGGCAGCTCAGATCGACGGCGCCTCGCGCTGGGCCGTCTTCAAGGCGATCCAGCTGCCGAAGATGAACCGCGTGCTCCTGATCGCCGTGCTGCTGCGCTTCATGGACTCGTTCATGATCTACACCGAGCCGTTCGTGGTGACGGGTGGCGGACCCGGCAACTCGACGACCTTCGTGTCGATCGAGCTCGTCAAGATCGCGCTCGGCCAGTTCGACCTCGGCAAGGCCGCGGCGCTCTCGCTGGTCTATAATCTGATCATCCTGATCGTCTGCTGGATCTTCTATACCGTCATGACCAATGCCGGCGTCGAACGCAAAGTCCAGGCCGAGACCGAGCCGGCGACGGAGCCCAAGCCTTCGGCCGTGCTCAAGCCCGTGACTGCACTCAAGCCAAAGGAAGGAGTGGCCTGATGCACTCAATTCCCGGCCGCCGCGTCATCATGGCGCTGTTTCTGATCTTCCTGTTGTTGCCGATCTACTGGCTCGTCAACATGAGCTTCAAGACCAACGCAGAAATCGTCTCGACGATGACGCTGTGGCCGCATGCGCCGACGCTGCAGCATTACAAGCGCATCTTCACCGACGAGAGCTGGTACTCCGGCTACATCAACTCGCTCAAATACGTCGTCCTCAACACCATCATCTCGATCTCGGTGGCGCTGCCCGCGGCCTACGCGTTCTCGCGCTACCGCTTCCTCGGCGACAAGCACCTGTTCTTTTGGCTGCTGTCGAACCGCATGGCCCCGGCGGCGGTCTATGCGCTGCCGTTCTTCAACCTCTATTCGGCGATCGGCCTGTTCGATACGCCGTGGGCGGTCGCGCTCGCGCATTGCATCTTCAACGTTCCGCTGGCGGTGTGGATCCTCGAAGGCTTCGTCTCCGGCGTGCCGCGCGAGATCGACGAGACCGCCTTCCTCGACGGCTATTCGTTCCCGCGCTTCTTCATCAGGATCCTGGTGCCGCTGATCGCGAGCGGCATCGGCGTCGCCGCCTTCTTCTGCTTCATGTTCTCCTGGGTCGAGCTCCTGCTCGCGCGGACGCTGACCTCGGTGCAGGCAAAACCGATCGCGGCGATCATGACGCGTACGGTATCGGCCGCGGGCATGGACTGGGGCCTGCTGGCCGCAGCCGGCGTGCTTACCATCATCCCGGGCGCCCTCGTGATCTGGTTCGTCCGCAATTACATCGCGAGCGGTTTCGCGCTCGGTCGGGTGTAGGGAGGCATCGATGGAATCTATTGCATGGATGGCCTGGACGCTGCCGACGGCGATCTTCTTCGTGGCGCTCGCCTCCACCCTCGCGGTCATGACTTACCTCGCCGCGGTCTATCCCGAAGCCGAGCGCGTCGGCGTGCTCAGCATTCCGACGACGCGGGGCGATCGCCTGTTCATCTCCCTGATCACGGCGGCCGTCATCCACCTTCTGTGGATCGCCTTCGCCGGCACCGATACACTCGCCACCCTGCCGATCGGCGAGGAAGGTTTTGAGATTTCGAGCCTCTGGCTCGCAAGTGGAATTTCGCTGGCCACGGCCGTGCTCATTTTTCGCACGGTCTGAAGCTCGCGAAGGGACGGCCAGATCCGGGGGCAACCCGGGCCTGTATAAAATTTTGTCGCTGCAACGGAGGAACAACATGCGACAGTTTAGGAGAAGGAAAGGTCCATTGACCAAGAATAGCTTTCTGACCATGTCCAGCGCCGCCGCCATCGTTGCGGTGTCGTTCGCCGTCTCGGCGCCGGTCCGCGCCGCCGACGACGCCGCGATCCAGAAGTGGATTGCGGAATTCCAGCCCTCGACGCTGTCGAAGGACGAGCAGAAGAAGGAGCTGGAGTGGTTCGCCAAGGCCGCCGAGCCCTTCAAGGGCATGGAGATCAACGTCGTCTCCGAGACCATCGCGACCCACGAATACGAGTCGCAGACGCTGGCAAAGGCGTTCTCCGAGCTCACCGGCATCAAGCTCAAGCACGACATCATCCAGGAAGGTGACGTCGTCGAGAAGCTGCAGACGCAGATGCAGTCCGGCAAGAACGTCTATGACGGCTGGATCAACGATTCCGATCTGATCGGCACGCACTTCCGCTACGGCCAGACCATCGCACTGTCGGATTACATGACCGGCGAGGGCAAGGACGTCACCGATCCCCAGCTCGACGTCAACGACTTCATCGGCAAGTCGTTCGGCACCGCGCCGGACGGCAAGCTCTATCAGCTGCCCGACCAGCAGTTCGCGAACCTCTATTGGTTCCGCTACGACTGGTTCACCAACGCGGACTACAAGGCCAAGTTCAAGGCCAAGTATGGCTACGAGCTCGGCGTGCCCGTGAACTGGTCGGCCTATGAAGACATCGCCGAGTTCTTCACGAACGACATCAAGGAGATCAACGGCGTCAAGGTCTACGGCCATATGGACTATGGCAAGAAGGATCCCTCGCTCGGCTGGCGTTTCACCGACGCCTGGCTGTCGATGGCCGGTAACGGCGACAAGGGCATCCCGAACGGTCTGCCGGTCGACGAATGGGGCATCCGCATGGAAGGCTGCCGTCCGGTCGGCTCCTCGGTCGATCGCGGTGGCGACACCAACGGTCCGGCCGCGGTCTACTCGATCACCAAGTACCTCGAGTGGATGAAGAAGTATGCCCCGCCGCAGGCCCAGGGCATGACCTTCTCCGAGTCCGGTCCCGTGCCGGCTCAGGGCAACATCGCCCAGCAGATGTTCTGGTATACCGCCTTCACCGCCGACATGGTGAAGCCGGGCATCGCCGTGATGAACGCGGACGGTACGCCGAAGTGGCGTATGGCTCCGTCGCCGCACGGCTCGTACTGGAAGGAAGGCATGAAGCTCGGCTACCAGGACGCCGGCTCGCTCACGCTGTTGAAGTCGACCCCGGCTGACCGCCGCAAGGCGGCCTGGCTCTACTTGCAGTTCATCGTTTCCAAGACGGTGTCGCTGAAGAAGAGCCATGTCGGTCTCACCTTCATCCGTGAATCCGACATCTGGGACAAGTCGTTCACCGAGCGTGCGCCGAAGCTCGGCGGCCTGATCGAGTTCTACCGCTCGCCCGCGCGCGTGCAGTGGACCCCGACCGGCAACAACGTGCCTGACTATCCGAAGCTCGCGCAGCTCTGGTGGCAGAACATCGGCGATGCGTCGTCCGGTGCGAAGACGCCGCAAGCTGCGATGGATGCACTCGCGGCCGCTCAGGACTCCGTCATGGAGCGCCTCGAGAAGTCCGGCGTGCAGGGCGCCTGCGGTCC
Organism: Bradyrhizobium sp. MI1.7; assembly: GCF_055811795.1. Classification (NCBI taxonomy): domain Bacteria; kingdom Pseudomonadati; phylum Pseudomonadota; class Alphaproteobacteria; order Hyphomicrobiales; family Nitrobacteraceae; genus Bradyrhizobium; species Bradyrhizobium sp. MI1.7. The sequence continues at coordinate 28,849 of NZ_JBVVPO010000067.1, read as the reverse complement.
GAAGCTGCACAAGAAGGAGACCGCCGAGTTCTGGTACGCCAAGGCCCAGAAGGACGGCACCATCGCGCCGCAGCGCAAGCTCGCCAACGAGAAGCCGAAGGGTGAGACGGTCGACTACGACACGCTGATCAAGTCGTGGCCGGCGTCCCCGCCCAAGCGCGCGGAAGCGAAGTAAGCGGCGCGTAGCGTCATCAAACACGAAAGGCCGGGAGCGATCCCGGCCTTTTTCTTTTGGTGAGTTAGGCGCTGTCCCCACATCGTCATTGCAAGCGCAGCGAAGCAATCCAGAGTCTTTCCACGGAGGCAGTCTGGATTGCTTCGTCGCTACAGTGCAAAATTGCTTTGCAATTTTGTCACGAGCTCCTCGCAATGACGGAGGATGGAGCGACGGCGCAGCCTTACTCCGCCGGCTCGGCCGCGAGCGTCGGATAATCCGTGTAGCCCTTGGCGCCGCCGCCGTAGAACGTGTTCTTGTCCCAATCGTTCAGCGCCGCGCCCGTCTTCAGCCGCTCGACCAGGTCGGGGTTGGAGATGAACGGCTTGCCGAACGCGATGAGATCGGCTGCATTCGCGTCCAGCACCTTGGTCGCGAGATCGAAGTCGTAGCCGTTGTTGGCGATGTAGGCGCCGGTGAAGCGCTTGCGCAGGCCCGCATAGTCGAACGGGGCGATGTCGCGCGGGCCGCCGGTGGCGCCTTCGACCACGTGGAGATAGACCAGCTTGAGTGCGTTGAGGCCGTCGACGATGTGATCGAACAAGGCCTGCGGATTGGAGTCGGAGAGGTCGTTGGCCGGCGTCACCGGCGAGATGCGGATGCCGGTACGGTCGGCGCCGGCCTCGGCGGCAACGGCCTTGGAGACCTCGAGCATCAGCCGCGCGCGGTTTTCGATGGAGCCGCCGTAAGCATCGGTGCGCTTGTTGGCGCCGTCCCTCGCGAACTGGTCGAGCAGATAGCCGTTGGCGCCGTGGATCTCGACGCCGTCGAATCCGGCCTCGAGCGCATTCTTGGTGGCGCGCTTGAAGTCGTCGATGATGCCGGGAATTTCAGACAGCTCGAGCGCGCGGGGCTCGGAGACGTCGGCGAAGGTGCCGTTGACGAAGGTCTTGCCCTTGGCGCGGATCGCGCTCGGCGCCACCGGGGCTGCGCCATTGGCCTGGAGATCGACATGCGAGATGCGGCCGACATGCCAGAGCTGGATGAAGATCTTGCCGTCGCGCTCATGCACGCGGTCGGTGACCTTGCGCCAGCCGGTGACCTGGTCCTTGCTGTAGATGCCGGGCGTGTCCTGGTAGCCCTGGCCCTGCTGTGAGATCTGGCTCGCTTCGGTGACCAGGAGACCTGCGGAGGCGCGCTGGCCGTAATAATCGGCAGCAAGCGGGCTCGGCACGAACGTGCCGGGCGCGGCGCGGTTGCGCGTCAGCGGCGCCATCACGAGGCGGTTTGCCAGCGTGATCGGGCCGAGCTTGTAGGTCTCTAGCAATTTGGTCGGGCGGCTCATGGGAATGCTTCCAGGCGGTGAGAGATCACGAACACTTGTGCATCGCGACAATCAGCGCAAGGGAGGAGCCATACGGAAAGTGCAGGCGAGCTACGCGGCCTGGCCCGCGTAGCATGATTCATGTGCAATCCCGGCCATGACAGCGGATTTGCGCTGCCACGGCCTGCGATCCCTCAGTTCGCGCCGAGGAAATCGCGCTTGCCGATCTCGACGCCGTTGTGACGCATGATGCCGTGAGCGGTGGTGGCGTGGAAATAGAAGTTCGGCAGCGAGACCCCGCTGAAGAACTGCTGGCCCTTGAGTGTCATGGTCCGGTCCGGGCCCGCCGGGAAGGTCACGTCCTTGGTGTCGGCGCCTTCGAACTGCTCCGGCTTGTACGATTTCACGTAGTCGATCGTCTTGGCGAGCCGCTGCTTCAGCTCCTCAAACGTCTTTTCCGTGTCGGGCATCGAAGGCACCTCGCTATGGGTCAGCCTGGCGCAGCCCTTGGCGGCGAAATCGCTGGCGAGCTGGATCTGCTTCGACAGCGGCAGCATGTCCGGGAAGAGGCGCGAGCCGAGCAGGACGCCCGGGTCGATCTTTTTGGCCGCGCAATGCGCCTCGGCTTTGGTGAGCAGGCCGGTCAGGCTGTTCAGCATTTGCAAGTACGCGGGGACGACGGCGTCGTGGAAGGACATGTGATGCTCGCTTGTGAATGGGAAATCTCAGGAGAAACCTGAGCCACTCACATGGGAGCATCACGGAAAATTACAATCGCGAGAGCGGCTTGTGCGGTGCGAAAATTCTACCGGATCATCCCCGCCGGCTGCGCCTGGGCCGTGCCGCCGCGCATCCGCGCGAGCAGCTCGGCGGTCGGCCAGGAATCGGCGGGCAGGCCGTATTTGATCTGCATCGCCTTCACGGCGGCGCGGCTCTGCTGGCCCAGCACGCCGTCGACCTTGCCGACGTTGAAGCCGGCCTGGACCAGGAGCTGCTGCAATTGCTTCAGCTCGTTGAACGGCAGTTGCGCGACCGGTTGGGCCGGCTTGCGCATCGGAGCCGCGCCCGCGATGCGGGTGGCGAGATAGCCCGCGGTGGTCGAATAGATCAGCGAGTTATTCCACTCGGTGTAGGCCGCGAAATTCGCATACGCCATGAAGGCCGGACCAAAGCGTCCCATCGGCAGCAGTACGGACGCCGCGAGATTGTCGTTCGGCAGCGGACGGCCGTCGGGATAGGTGACTCCCAACTGCGCCCATTTCGAGCGCGGCTGCTGCACCGTGAGGTCGGTCTGATCCCAGGGCAGGTTCTGCGGCACCTTGATCTCTTCGAGCCACGGCTCGCCGCGCCGCCACTTCAATCCGTTGGCGATGTAGTTCGCGGTCGAGCCGATCACGTCGTCCTCGCTGCGCAAGAGATCGCGGCGGCCGTCGCCGTCATAGTCGACGGCGTAGTTGACGTAATGCACCGGCAAGAACTGCGTCTGCCCGAGCTCGCCGGCCCAGGAGCCGACCATCTCGTCGGGTGTGAGATCGCCACGGTCGATGATCTTCAGCGCGGCGATGGTCTCGTTCACGAACATCTCCGAGCGCCGGCAGTCATAGGCCAGCGACACCAGCGATTTCAGCGTCGGCAGATTGCCCATGTTGACGCCGAAATCGCTCTCGAGGCCCCAGAACGCGGCGATCACCGCCGGCGGCACGCCGTATTCCTTTTCGGCGCGTGCGAACGCAGCCGCGTGGCTCTTGATGTGCTGCTGGCCGTTCTGCATGCGATAGGGCGCGGCCATGCGGCCGGCAAATTCGGTGAAGAGCTGGCCGAACACGCGCTGGCCGCGGTCGCGATTGACGATGCCCTGGTCGTAGACGAGGTAGGGCGAGGCTTCCGATATCGTCCGCTGCGACACGCCGGCGGTAACGGCCTGCTTTTTCACGTCGGCCAGGAAGCGATCGAAGCTCGCGCCATTGTGGCACGAGGCCGCGCGCGGCGACGGGGTTGTGGCTTTGGGCGCGATGGGCTTGGCGGGTGGTGGCGCGAACTGGGCGGAGGCGGGGAGGGCGAAGGCGAGCAGAGCGGCGGCCGCGATCGCAAATCGGGTCTGGAGCATGAGGTTTCCGGCGGGGAGAAGGGCGCGTGTGGAATCTTGCTAAAGCTTAAGTGAATTGAGCGCCTCAAACCATCCCTTCGTCATGGCCGGGCTTGTCCCGGCCATCCACGCCTTTCGGGCCTTGTGTAGAGGAAGAACGTGGATGCCCGGGCCTTCGCCGCGCCGAAGCGGCTTCGGCCGCGCAGGCGGGACAAGCCCGGGAATGCAATGTTGGGCATAGCCGCGGCCCCGCGACGCACCTTGAAACCTTGCATCCGGGCCGGGGTCATCCCTACCTGAATAGCGCCGGCCGATGGCTCGCCTGCGGCCGCCCTGGGAGACGGCCATGAACTATCTGCGTACCGCAATGCTGCTCGCCGGCCTCACCGCCCTGTTCATGGGCGTCGGCTATCTGATCGGCGGCGCCACCGGCGCCATGATCGCGCTCGTCATTGCCGCCGCGACCAATCTCTTCACCTACTGGAACTCCGACCGCATGGTGCTCCGCATGTACGGCGCCCATGAGGTCGACCGCGCCAGCGCGCCGGAGCTGGTCGGGCTCGTCGCCGAGCTTGCGGGCCGCGCCTCGCTGCCGATGCCGCGTGTGTTCGTGATGGACGAGGCTCAGCCCAACGCGTTCGCGACCGGGCGCAACCCGCAGAATGCCGCGGTCGCCGTCACCACCGGCCTTGTGCATCAGCTCAGCCGCGAGGAGCTTGCCGGCGTGATCGCGCACGAGCTCGCGCATATCAAGCATCACGACACGCTGCTGATGACTGTTACCGCGACCATTGCCGGTGCGATCTCGATGCTGGCGCAGTTCGGCATGTTCTTCGGCGGCCATCGCGACAACAACGGCCCCGGCATCGTCGGCTCGATCCTGATGATGATCCTCGCCCCGATCGGCGCCATGCTGGTGCAGATGGCGATCAGCCGTACCCGCGAATATGCCGCGGACAATCTCGGCGCGCGCATTGCGGGCCAGCCGATGTGGCTGGCGTCGGCGCTGCTGAAGATCGAAGGCGCCGCGCATCAGGTCCCGAACTATGAGGCGGAGCGAAATCCCGCGACCGCGCACATGTTCATCATCAACCCGCTGTCGGGCCATGGTGTGGACAATCTGTTCGCCACCCATCCTTCGACGCAGAACCGTATCGCGGCGCTCCAGCAGCTCGCGGCCGAGCTCGGCGCGCAGGCATCTCCGTCGGTCGGCGCCAACGAAAACTACCCGCCGCGGAGCCCGTGGGGGCAGTCGTCTTCGCGCGGTCCTTCACCTGGTCCTTCCCGTGGCCCTTGGGGCTGATGCGGAACCGGCCGGAATCGCGCCCGGCTTTGTGACCAGCTTTTGTGACCTGGCGCACACAGGATGGTCCCGGCCGGTGTTAACACCATGGCGAGACTGTTCCTTCGAAAGGGGATGCGTGGCCGGTCCTCTGCCTGCCACGGTCGAAGATGACCAAAGCTGCGGTACCATTGTTGATCGTCCTGGGCGTGCTCATCGGCCTGTCCACGCACACGGTCGTCAATTGCGGGGACGAGGACGAGCCCGACATCTGCTCGGCGGTGATCGGATTCTCGCCGCTGCGGGGATCGCTGATCGCGTTCGCCTATGAAGGGCGCGGACGGATCGCGTTGCGCCACGGCGACTGGCAGCGGGCGATCGCGGATTTCGACGAGGCCATCCACCTCAATCCCAACCGCGCCTCGCTGTATCGCGACCGGGCGCAGGCGCGCCGGCAGAACGGCGACCTGGAGCTTGCCATCGAGGACTACGACGAGGCGATCGCACATGATCCCAGGCACGCCGCGCCCTATCACCAGCGCGGTCTCGCGCTCGCCGCCACCGGCGATCTCGATCGCGCCATCCTGAGCTACAACACGGCGGTCCGTCTCGACCCGTCGGATGCGCAGGCCCGCCTCGACCGCGGCCTTGCATTCCTCGCCCGCGGCCAGGCCGACGACGCACGCGCCGATTTCGAAGCGGCTCTCGCGCTGCCGGCCGGCAAGGACGGCCGCACCCGCGACGCAGCCCGCGCCAAGCTCGCCGAGCTCGCGAGCGCCGAGCCGAACCAGGCCCCCGCGCCGAGGCGGTAGAGATATCTAGAGCCGCATTCGCCGCTGCAACCCTCTCCCCTTGCGGGAGAGGGTGGCTCGCCGCGGCCGCGGCGAGCCCGGTGAGGGGTTTATCTCCACGATTGATCCTCTCGCCGGCGAGTCCGCGGCGAGAACCCCTCATCCGGCGCCATAGCCGAAGCTTCGCTTCGGCGTTCTTAAGAACGGCGGCCGAAGGCCGCCTATGCCACCTTCTCCCACAAGGGGAGAAGGAAGAAAGCAGGGCGACTACTTCGCCTTCTTGGCTTTGGCCTTCTTGGCCTTCGCGGCCTTCTTCACCGGCTTCTCTTTCGCCTTCTTCTCCACCTTCGCCGGGATCGGCGTGCTGGCGACCAGGCGCATCGAGCGGGCGTAGCTGTCGGCGACGTTGTCGGCGGACATCTGGAGGCGCTTGGCGGCGGCGGTGGCCTGCTCCATCGTGGCCTTGGCCATCATCTTGAAGCGGTCGCCGGTCTCCTTGCCCTTGGCCTTGGCCGCAAGGCCGTTGAAGCGATCCCGGCGCTCCTTGGCGCGGGTCAAAAGGCCCGTATGCAGCTGTCTGGCCAGTTGCCGGATCACGACATCCAGGTCGGCGTCCGCCATGTTGTTCTATCCTCTTAAAACGGTATCGATGCGGGCGGGACTATGCAGATCGGGCCCCGCCTTGGCAATTCCCGGCGGCGCGTCATCCGCAGCTTCCGGTTACCAAACCAAAAAAGCCGCGCATTTTTGCGCGGCTTTCTGGGGTGGCTTGGCGCAGACGCCTTATTTTAGCGAGGCAACCGGACCGCTCGCCGGTGCTGGATCGGGGTCGAAGCCGAACACGCCGACCAGATATTTGTAATAGTCCGGCATCTTCTCCTTGAGCGCCTCGCGCGACTTCGGGTCGTGGAATTCGCTCTTGCCGGCCAGGAAGATGCTGGCTGTCACGGCAAAGAATTCCATGGGATTCTTCATCGCATAGGATTCCTTGGGTAACATATCCTTGGACTTGGCAAGGGCGTAATAGCCAATCACGCCCTTGTTGGCGTAGCCGTCCGGCAACAGCCGCGCGTGATAGGCGTGCAGCAGCTCGTGCAGCAGCACGGCTTCCTTCTCGTAGCGCATCATGTCCGGCCGCAGCATGATCACGCCGAGGCCCGAATCGACCGCGAGGTCGACGGCGTTCGGATTGGTCCAGCGCTGCTTGTCGGGGTCCCCAGACCGTCAGCGTCCGGGGTGCGGTGCGCTGGATGTCCGGCGTGACCCGGCCGTAGCATGCGGTCGCGGCGCCTTCGTCGAGGCAGGCGAGCTCGCTCGCGACGATCGGAACGGTGTGGAAGAAGCGCAGCACGCGCGGCGACAGGCCGGAAGCTTCGACGACGTCGATCTGCTGCTTCAGATTGTCGGTGAGCTTGTCGACGTCCTTGCGCTCGGAATTCTCCGTCAGGTCGAACATGTAGCCGCGGTAGCTCTGGAAGCCCGGCGGCAGCGCCTGCGCTGCCCCGGCCGACGCGTCGAGCGATCCGGCATGGGATGGATTGGCGAAGAGCGCGCCCACAACGGTCGCGGTCAGCAGCAGCGCAACGCGCATGATGAACCCCCTGATGTCACTTCACCCGGCAGAATAGGCCGTCGCCGTTTGCGAAAAGTGAGTGGGGCGAGACTAAGGCACCGATGTTGAGGCGTGCTTAACCGTTGGTTGCAGATCGCGGGAATGGATTAGTGGCGGGTTAACCAAGCGTGGATTGGTCGCGCGCTTCGGCGTAGGATCGAAGCCGGGCACATGCCCGACAGCAATAGCCGGAGGAGGATGCCATGTATGCCGCCATCCGTCAGGCCAAGGCGAAAAGCGGGAGCGCCGAAGAGCTGGCGCGCCGCATCAAGGACGGCGCCGTTCCGATCATCAGCGACGTCGACGGTTTCCGTGCCTATTACGTCGTCTATGCCGGCGACGACACGGTCACCGCGATCTCGATCTTCGACAAGTTCGAGCAGGCGGAGGAGGCGAACCGGCGCGCGATCGCCTGGATCGAGAAGGATCTCGGCCCGCTGCTCGCAGGGCATGCGAGCGCCGCAGCCGGGCCGGTGATCGTGCATACGCTGGCGTAGGTGTTAGGCGGGTCAGTCGGGCCACATCTTCCGCTGTCATCGCCCGCGAAGGCGGCGATCCAGTACTCCGTGACAGCAGTGATGGAGCCGATGGGCCGCGGCGTACTGGATGCCCCGCCTTCGCGGGGCATGACACCGGAGCCCCCTCATAACTCCCGTGCGTTCGAGAACGCGAAAGAGCTCACCCGTCTTGTCGTCTCATCCAAAATCAGCGTACGCGTGATCGGCGGCTCGGCGCGCTGGGCGCAGTTTTCGCGTTCGCAGAGGCGGCAGTTGACGCCGATCGGCGTGCCCTCCGTTTTCTCCAAATCCAGGCCGGAGGCGTAGACGAGGCGGGCGGCGTGACGGATCTCGCAGCCGAGGCCGATGGCGAAGCGCGGCTGCGGCAGCGGATGCGGCGCGACGGGGCGTCGCACCATCTGCGCGATCGAGAAATAGCGCGTGCCGTCGGAGAGCTCGATCACCTGCTTCAACAGGCGATCCGGCGTGTCGAAAGTCGAGTGCACGTTCCACAACGGACAGGTGCCGCCGAATTTCGAGAACGGGAACGTGCCGGAGGAAAAGCGTTTCGACACGTTGCCGGCATTGTCGACGCGCAGCAGGAAGAACGGAATGCCGCGCGCGTTCGGCCGTTGCAGCGTGGTGAGGCGATGGCAGACCTGCTCGAAGCCGGAATTGAAGCGCTGCGCCAGCACGTGGATGTCGTAGTTCAAGGCCTCCGCCGCGGCGAGGAAGGCCGGGTATGGCATCATCACGGCCGCCGCAAAATAGTTGGCGAGCGTGATGCGGAACAGGCGGCGTGGCGCGTCGTCGAGCGGGCCGGCGCGGCCGATGATGGTCTCCAGGGCTTGCGCGCATTCGCCCAGGCCCAGCTGGAAGGCGAGCTGGAACGCGCGGCCGGGCGGATCGACCAGCTCGGAGATCAGGAGCTGGCGGCGATGGCGGTCGAAACGCCTGAGCGTCTCGCGCATCACGTCGACCGGCATGATGCGGGTCTGGATCGAATGCTTTTCGCGCAGGCGTGCGGATAGCGCGGCATAGAGCCCTTCGGCCGGCACGTTCAGTTCGTCGCGAAGCGTCTCCGCGGCCTGTTCCAGCTCCGGAAAATAATTGCGGTTGGCCTCGATCAGCTCGCGCACGCGCTCGACGGGATTGGCCTCATAGCGCGTGCCGACGTCGCGGTCGGCCATGTGCGCCGCGGCCAAGGTCTCGCCCTGGCGGGCCTCGGCATAGGCGGCATAGAGCCGTTGCAGCGCATGGGTGACGCCGGGACAGAGCTCGGCAAGGTCGCGCAGTTCCTGCTTGGGAACGTCGATCTGGCGGAACAGCGGATCGGAGAAGATCTCGTTCAGCTCGGCGAAGAAGCGGTCCTCGTCGGCGGTCGCGAGGTCGCGCAAGTCGAGGTCATAGGTCTCGGCCAGCCGCAGCAGGATCTGCGCCGTCACCGGGCGCTGGTTGCGCTCGATCAGGTTGACATAGCTCGGCGAGATCCCGAGCCCCTCGGCGATCTGGGTCTGTGACAGCCCCAATTGCTGCCGGATCCGCCGGAAGCGCGGGCCGACGAACAGCTTTTTCCCCGAGACGGCGGGCATTTTCTGATCTCCCAAGGGTACGACAAGCGCATCAAGGACAGTCTTATTGACCTATAATATTTACAAGATTTACAAAATAACATCTATTACATGTTCTGATGTTACATGACATCACCATTCGAATACAAGGCCTCTGTACGAACTTCGCTTTCTGGCGTTTAGCTCATGACACGCATTTCGCAATGCACTGTCAAAAATGTCGATGACAAGTTGAGTTGTCATCAGCGAAAGGATCGAGCAGATGAATTACCAGCCCCGTGGCATCAACGCCCTGCAGAGCCCGGCCTCGTATCAGAGCGAGGTCGAGGCAGCCCAGGCGCTCCTCAAGACCCAGCCGACCTGGAACGGGGTGTCCGCCGAGGCCGTCGCGCGCATGCGCCTGCAGAACCGCTTCAGGACCGGTCTGGACATCGCTCGCTACACCGCGGCGCTGATGCGGGCCGACATGGCGGCCTATGACAACGATCCGACCAAGTACACCCAGTCGCTGGGCTGCTGGCACGGCTTTATCGCCCAGCAGAAGCTGATCTCGGTCAAGAAGCACTTCGGCGGCAAGACCGATCGCACCTATCTGTACCTGTCCGGCTGGATGATCGCGGCGCTGCGCTCCGAATTCGGCCCGCTGCCCGACCAGTCGATGCACGAGAAGACCTCGGTGCCCGCGCTGATCGAAGAGCTCTACACCTTCCTGCGCCAGGCCGACTCGCGTGAGCTGAACGACATCTTCCGCAGACTCGACAAGGCGCGCAAGGAAGGCGACAAGACCAGGGAGAAGGAGCTGATCGAGAAGATCGACAACTTCCAGACCCATGTCGTGCCCGTCATCGCCGACATCGACGCGGGCTTCGGCAACGCCGAGGCGACCTATCTGCTCGCCAAGAAGATGATCGAGGCGGGTGCCTGCGCGCTCCAGATCGAGAACCAGGTCTCGGACGAGAAGCAGTGCGGTCACCAGGACGGCAAGGTCACCGTGCCGCACGAGGTGTTCCTGGCGAAGATCCGCGCCTGCCGCCATGCTTTCCTCGAGCTCGGCATCGAAGACGGCGTCGTCGTGACCCGTACCGACTCGCTCGGCGCCGGCCTGACGCAGCAGATTGCCGTCAGCCACAAGCCCGGCGACCTCGGCGATCAGTACAACAGCTTCCTCGATTGCGAGGAAATCACGCCGGAGAACGCCCGCAACGGTGACGTCATCATCAACCGTAACGGCAAGATGATGCGTCCCAAGCGCCTCCCCAGCAACCTCTACCAGTTCCGTCCCGGTACTGGCGAAGACCGCTGCGTGCTCGACAGCATCACCTCGCTGCAGAACGGTGCCGACCTGCTCTGGATCGAGACCGAGAAGCCGCATATCGAGCAGATCGCCAAGATGGTCGATCGCATCCGCAAGGTGGTTCCGAACGCGAAGCTGGCCTACAACAACTCGCCGTCGTTCAACTGGACCCTCAACTTCCGTTGGCAGGTTTACGACGCGATGAAGGAAGCCGGCCAGGACGTCAGCAAGTACAACCGTGCCGAGCTGATGAAGCCGGAATACGACGATACGCCGCTGGCGAAGGAAGCCGACGAGCGCATCCGCACCTTCCAGGCCGACTCAGCCAAGCGTGCCGGCATCTTCCATCACCTGATCACGTTGCCGACCTACCACACGGCAGCGCTCTCGACCGACAATCTGGCGAAGGAATATTTCGGCGACCAGGGCATGCTCGGCTACGTGAAGAACGTGCAGCGCGCCGAGATCCGCCAGGGTATCGCCTGCGCCAAGCATCAGAACATGGCCGGCTCCGACATCGGCGACGACCACAAGGAATACTTCGCGGGCGAGGCTGCCCTGAAGGCGGGCGGCGCCCACAACACGATGAACCAGTTCGGCTAACGCACCACGCTATTCGACAGGAGACTGACAATGACCAAAGGCAGCAATTTCTGGGTGATCGGCGGCGAGTTCGGTTCGATGAACTTCCACAAGCTCGTGGAAGGCTCGGCCCAGGTGCAGGGTCCGTTCAAGACCCGCAAGGAAGCCGAGGATGCCTGGCGCTCGGTCTCGGAAGAGAACCGCCACAAGGCCGGCGTCCGCTTCTCGATCGTGGAAGAGCCGTCGCGGGTTTCGGCCTGACAATCTGAACTAAGAAGACGTCCAAGGACGGAGGGTCCCATCCGGCGCAAGCCGGGTGGGATCGTCTGTTTTTGGGACAGGTCAATCGGCTGTGGGCGCCGTAAGTCTCTGGAATTGTGGACCCTTTGCGGAGGGTGTGGTTGCTGATAGGTTAATGGAGGAAAGTCGAGGACGAGGCCGACAATGTCAGAGCCTGAGACCAGCGGGACCCATCCCAGCCAGCCGCGCCCGGTACGGCTGCGCGACGCGCTGCTGCGCGCACGGATCGAGGCCGCCGACCGGACCGGTGTGGTGGTCGATTTGCGCGACGCAGAGGTGGCGCGGCTGGAGATCCTCAACGACGCGCTCGATCCCCTGTTCGCGCAGGTGCCCGACCAGATCGACCTGTTCGATCGCGGCATCAGCCAGGGCGATACGCCCAGGCTCTGGATCGATGTCGTCGCACACATCATGATGGGGCGCGACAAGCGGATGTACCGCTTCGTCCAGGACACCCGCTTCGGCCGTATCGTGCTCGCCGAATCGCACGACACCGCAGCGATCGTCGAGGCCGTGACGGACTACGTCGCCCGCCGCATGATCGAGCGCGAGCACGCCATGGTGGTGCCATCAGAGCCGAAGCCCGCGGCTGCCGAGCTGCCGCGCCGTTCGCGCCTCTGGCCGTTCGTGTTCGGATTCATTTTCGGCGCGGCCGCCTTGTTCGGCCTCGCCGTGCTGGCGGCCCTGCGGAGCTGGTGAGACGCCCTCCGCCGTCATTGCGAGTGCAGCGAAGCAAACCAGGAATCTTTCCGCGGAGAGACTCTGGATTGCTTCGCGGAGCCTGTCATCGGGCCGCGCTTCGCGCGGACCCGTTGGCTCGCAATGACGGCGAACTAGATCAGCCTTGCCTGCTTGATCTGCCGGATCTGAAATCCGGATCCGAGGCCCCGCACGGTCTGCTCGCAGCGCCAGCCGGCATTGTCTTTCTCGATCGTGAACAAATTATACGCTGCCGCCGGGTAGCGCCCGTGGGCGAGCGCGGAGGCCGACGGCACGCCGACCGCGGGGATGTTGCCGTTGGGGCCCTCGAACCACATCGTCGAATGAATGTGGTCGTGCCCGTGCAGGATCAGCTCGACGCCGTGACGCTTGATCAGTGCCAGCAGCGCACCCGCATCGGTCATCCGTTTCTGGCGCGCGCCGGACTTCAGGGGATGATGTACCAGCAGCACGCGGAAAGCGTCCTCGGCGGCGAGGCGGTCGAGGACCGCTTCGAGGGACGCGAGCTGATCGCGGCCGAGCGTGCCTGTCGCCATCAGCGGCAGGGTCGGCACCGCCGTGGACAGGCTGATCAGCGCGAGCGGCCCGCGCCGGCGTACGCCCGGAAAGCCGACGCTGCCGTCATCGCCAGTGAGATAAGGCGCAAACGTCTCGCCGAAGCGGTGAGAGGTGGCGCGGACATAGGCATCGTGATTGCCGGGAATGGTGGTGACGCGGTCGGGCGGACCGACGCCGTCGAGCCAGGCGCGCGCCGGCGCGAACTCCGCCTCCAGTGCCAGATTGACGAGATCGCCGGTGACCGCGATGTGGTCGGGCGTCTGCGCCTGGACGTCGGCGACGAGCGCGTCGAGCACCTCGCGGCGCTGGTACTTGTGCCGGTTGCGCGTCCAGTTGACGTAGCCGAGCGCGCGCTTGCCCGCGAGCTCGATCAGCCGTGGCTTCGGCAACGGCGGCAGATGCGGGTCGGACAGATGGGCGAGCGTGAAGGGGGCCATGGCGCGCGATTGCCTCGCTATTCGTCCGCTGTAATGGCAAGGTCGCGAGGACTGTGCAAGCGGGGCCCGGGCAGGGGCCTCTTGGGAGTCTTCTCGGGAGTTTTCTTGGGAGTTTCTTTGGGAGCCTGATGGGGGATCGTCTGAACCGCGTCCGACGGACATTCGAGCCGCTGCTGCGGCGAATCTTCCACGCCTATTTCCTGCTTGTCCGCGGCATGACGCTCGGCGTCCGCGCCGTGGTGCTGGATTCCGAGAACCGGGTGTTCCTGGTCAGGCACAGCTACATCACCGGCTGGTATCTGCCCGGCGGCGGCGTCGATCTCAGCGAGACCATGGAGCAGGCGATGCGGCGCGAGCTCAAGGAGGAGGGGGACATCGATCTCACCGGTGACGCGGTGCTGCACGGCATCTTCCTCAACAGCCACGTCTCCCGCCGCGACCACGTCGCGGTCTACGTGGTCAGGCAGTTCAAGCAGGATCGCGTCCCTGAGCCCAACCACGAGATCGTCGAATGCGGATTCTTCGCGATCAATGCGCTGCCCGAGGGCACCACGCACGGCACGCGGCAAAGGCTCGCGGAAGTGCTGGATGGCAAGCCGCCGACCGCGACGTGGCGGTGAGGAGATTTGGCGCTGAAGCGATCTGACGTTGAAGCGATCCGGCCGAATCCTCAAGCCCGAAACGGCTGCCCGATCCCCAGCAGGTTGCCTTCGCTGTCGCGGAACCAGGCGCCCCGCTCGCCAGTACCCTTGCTCGGATAGTTTCCCGCGATCTCCGCAATTCCATCGACGGTCTTCAAGCCGGGCAAATCATAGTCCTCGAACGCGACGCCGCGTGTGCGAAGTTCGCGCACAGTTGCCTCGATATCCTCGACTTCCCACCCCATTTGCGTGTGCGTGCCGGATTGCGTGCCGGCCGAGACGAATATCGCAAACTCGCCGGCCGCACAGACGTAACGGAGCCCACCCTCGCGCTGCTCGACCGGCTCGAGCCCGAGCTTTTCCGAATAGAACGCCCGCGCGCGGTCGAGGTCTTTGGCTGGAAGCCGGGTTGCCACCTTCGCGTTCTTCAGCATACCCGCTCTCCCTGTCTTTGCCTCGCGACGACGCTGGATTTCCTCGGCTACGCGCTCATGACTCGACGCCCTGACGGCCCTGCTTCGCCTGCAACTCCAGCACCAGCAGGCTCTGCTCCTGGATCAGCGCGCAGTTCTGCCGCTCCAGCCTGTGCAGTCGCGCCGTCATGTTGTGCATGAACGCGAACACCACCAGGAACAGGGCGCCGAACATCACGACGAACGGAAACACGACGCCGGTCAGATGGCTGACGAGATAGGCCAGTGTCGGAAACAGCGTGAAGCCCGCGGGGATGATCGCCACCATGGACAGCATCAGGAAGTCATAGAGATCGAACTTGCCTTGCATCGTCTTGCGCAGCAGCACCAGCATGTAGATCAGCGCAAAGGCGGAGACGACGACGACCGTCTCCGGACTTGGAAGGGCATCTGTCACGGCTGCCTCCTCAGGATGTTCGACGAGATGATGAGACCACAAATCGGAACGGGGACGCTCGGCGTCATGACGCCCTCACGAGGCGCGCGAGCAGGATATAACCGAGGACGCGGATCATGTAACTCGCCGACTTCAATCCGTCGATCGAGCTGACGCCGGTCTCCCGCGCCCGCATCTCGACCGCCACTTCGCTGACCGTGAGGCCTGCGCGCATGGCCCAGGCCAGCGAGATCGGCTCCGGAAAATCCGTCGGATACGCTTTTGCGAAGAAGGCGATGGCCGAACGGTCGAGCAATCGCATGCCGCTGGTCGGATCGGTGATGCGGCCGCCGCTGAACAGGCCGTTGAGCGCAAGCACGATCAGCCTGATGCCGGCGCGCCGCATGCGCGTGGAGCAGAAACCGGCATGGTCGATGAAGCGGCTTCCGATGGTGATGTTGGTGGGGTCGTTGCGATAGGCCTCCAGAAGCGTCTCGATGGCGCGCGGATCATGCTGCCCGTCGCCGTCGATCTGGATGCAGAAATCAAAATCCTGACGCGCCGCGTATTTGATGCCGGTCTGCACGGCGCCGCCGATGCCGAGATTCTGCGCGAGGCGGGCGACCGGCGAGCGGCAGCTTGCCACCGCGGACGTCGCGTCCGACGAGCCGTCGTCGACGACCAGAGTGTGGTAGCCGCGGCCGGTCGCCGCGATCTCGCTCAGCAGGCCGCCGACCGAGGCCTCCTCGTTGAAGCATGGAATGATGATGAGGACCCGCGACGTGCCCTGCTGCGGTGCGGCAGCACCGTTGCGGTACGTGTCAGTTGAACCCAAGCCCAGTCCCATATCGGCCACGTCTGCCCCACCCCCAGAATCCCCACTTTGCTATACTTGCCGGTGCTTTTCATGTACAGGCGGCGGGCCATTTCAAGCTGCGGGGGGCCGCCCGGCGAATGCCGATGAGAGCTGTTAAAGTATTTTTTTCAATTGTGTTTCTGGCAATTCTGGCCAGCAACATCAGGCTGATCTCGCATTGGAGCGAGAGCCGCGGCGTCTATGACGACATCTGCTATCTCAGGCAGGCGCATCTGTTCCAGCGCTTCGGCTGGCAAGGGCTCGACACCAGCCTCGCCCGTGAAACCGACGGCTATCTCGCGGCCAAGTTGCGCAGTATCGATTTTCCGAACTGGAACGAACCGACGCGGGCACCCTGCCACACCCAGACTGCCGACGGCAGCAAATGGGTGATGACGCCGCCGCCGGGCACGGGCTTCGTGCTGGCGCTGTTCCCGGAGGGATTCCAGGTCGTTCCGCTCTATATGCTGGCCAACGCGATCGTCGCCGGCCTTGCGCTGTTCGGCTTGTGGCGGGCGCAGGAGAAGGTCGGCTTGACGCTCGCCGCATTGCTCGGCGCGCTCTCGATCTACTTCATGATCAATCCGACCAAGGCGAGCTATTCGATGGCGCCGACCATGGTCGTCTGCGCGCTGGCGGGTTTGTTCACCGCAAGACTGTTCGTCGATGAAGACCGGCGGCGCCTGCTGATGGTCGCTGCCGTCGGCGTGCTGCTCGGCCTGTCCGCGAGCTTTCGGATCGCCAACGTGGTTCTGTCGGCCGGCTATTTCCTGTTCTTCGGATTGTCGTTCCTGATCTGGCGTAACCGCGAGACGTTCATTTCGGGTCTCGCGCTCGGCCTTTCGTTCCTCGTCGGGCTGTTGCCGGTGTTCGCAGCGAACCTGGTCAATTCAGGCAATCCGCTGGTCTCGGCCTATGGCGGCCAGGATACGGCCCCGCCGAGCCTCGACCCGGCCGTGCTGTTGGCCTATCTCCGCGACACGCAATTCCCGTTGATCGTGATCGCCTGCGTCGGGACCGCGCTGCTGTGGCGCTTCGCCGGCCATGGCGGCGTCAGGAAACTCGCGTTGCTGGTGGGGGGCAATCTCGCGCTGAATCTGGCGTTCTTTGCCACGCATCCGGTCTTCACGCAGTACTACGTCATCCCGATCCTGATGCTGTCGCTGTGGACGCTGCTGTTCGCGGCGGTCCTCAGTCGCGGTCCGGCACAGGGTTTTATCGCCCACGAGGCCGATGGACCGCGGCCGTCTGAGATGTTATCCCGCATCTCGCATTGACGCGTTTTCCTGACGCGAACCTGAAACCACTTCGCTCGAAGACGCATGCCGACATGACCGATCTCTCGCTCACCATCCTTCCGGAAGCCGCCGGCGACGCCCAGGCGATCGAACGGCTGCACGAGCGCACCTTCGGCCCCGGCCGTTTCGTGCTCAGCGCTTACCGCATTCGCGAGCATGTCGACCATCTGCTCGACCTATCCTTCACCGCCCGCATCGGCACGCTGCTGGTCGGCTCGGTCAGGCAATTGCCGGTGCTGGTCGGCGAGACGCAGGCCCTGCTGCTCGGGCCGCTCACCGTCGAGCCGCCGTTCCGCGACCGCGGCATCGGCCGTCTCCTGATGGAGCGCGCGCTGAAGGACGCCAAGGAGAAGGGGCACCGTCTGGTGCTGCTGGTCGGCGACGAGCCCTATTACAGCCGCGTCGGCTTCAAGCCGGTGCCGAAGGGCCGCGTCACCATGCCGGGCCCGGTCGACGCCGCGCGCGTGCTGGTGTTCGAGCTCGTCGACGGCGCTTTCGAGGGCGTGTCGGGGCAGGTAACGCCCGACTGGAGCAAGGCGCGAGGCTAGGGCTACGATACCTCTTGCGGAGTATCCATGATGCAGGTGCGGCCCGCTGATGCCGGTGAAGTCGATCATATCGCTCAGCTGTGGCACGATGCCTGGCATGGGTCGCATGCCTCGCTTGCACCGGCAGAACTGGTCCGCCTCCGCACGCTCCCGAATTTTCGCGATCGGCTGGCGGTCATGCTTCCCGACATCCGCGTCGTCGGCGCGGCTGGCGCGCCGCTCGGTTTCTGCGCCGTCAGGGCCGACGAATTGTATCAGCTCTTCGTATCGCCGAAGGCGCACGGCGCGGGCGTGGCCGCGGCGCTGATCTCCGACGCAGAGGCCCGCCTTGCCGCGCGCGGCGTGGAGCTGGCGTGGCTGGCCTGCGCCGTCGGCAACGCGCGCGCTGCGCGGTTCTACGAGAAGAGCGGTTGGCGCAACGCCGGCACCTTCGTGATGATGACGGACACCTCGAACGGGCCGTTCCCCGTCGATCAATGGCGCTTCGAGAAGCGGCTGACGCGCAGCCCGTAGCCCGGATTTCGCTCCGCTCCATCCGGGCTACGGTTCACTCAACGCGCGTGTGCCGGGGCCCGCGGGCCCCGGCTGTCGCAAGGCTAGAACTTGAAAAGGCTAGAACTTGAAAAGGCTAGAACTTGAAAAGGCTAGAACTTGAAGTTGGCAAACGCCCGCACGCCGATGCCGGGCATCAGAACCTCGTCCTTGGTGTAGGACACCGAGTTGCGGATGTTTTCGTTGAGGAGATTGTTGCCGACGATGCCGGCCGTCATCTCGCGCGCGCCGAACAGACGCGGATCGAGCTTGGTCTTGTAGCTGACCTCGGCCTTCAGCAAATTGTAGCCCGGCGTTGGCGTCTCCGCGATCACGGCGACGTTGTTCTGCGCGAAAGCGTGCAACAGGTTGACGCGCATCAGCCAGTTGTCATCGCGCCAGAACACGCCGCCGCCTATCCGCAGCGGCGGAATGCGCGGCACGTTGGTGCCGTCGGTGAAGGTGGCGCGCACCACGTCGAACTGGTTCTCGATGCCCCAGATGCCGCCCTGGAATGCGCCGACGTCGAGCTGCGACTGGAATTCGCCGCCGCGGAAATTGGCATTGCGTTGCGAATAGACGGCCTGGTTCAACTCGGCGCCCGGCGTGCCGCAGGACGCAAAACTGTCGTCGCACATCACGCCGGTGAGGCGGCGAAAGATGAAATTGTCGAAATGCGTGTAGTAGACGGTCGCCTCGAACCGGAACGGCCCCGTCGCCTTGCGCAGGCCGACCTCGACCGACTCAGCGGTCTCGATCGTGAGGTTCGGATTGCTGATGTCGAACGTCGCGGTCGCATCATGCGCACCGCGCGAGAACAGTTCGGCCGGCTTCGGCGCGCGCTCGACATATTGTGCGGTGATGCTGCCGACCATGCCGCCCGGCAGGTCCTGCAACAGGCCGATGCTGCCGCTCTTCGGCGTGAAGGACGGATTGCGTGCGATGCCCACCTGCGGCGTGCCGTCGGGTAGATAATCCGGCGGGAAGTTCGGCGTCGTGCCGTGCAGCTCGACATGCTCGATGCGGCCGGCGATCTGCGCCCGCGTCGCGTCCGTGAACTTGAACTCGTTGAAGGCGTAAGCGGCAACGCGGGTGTTGTTGTTGGGGTCCCACAGGCCGTTGAACAGCGTACCGGGATTGTCAGGGCTCGGCGCGGTCAATTCCTGATGGCCGACCTGAAAGCCCAGCGCCGTCGTCACCTCGGCGAAGCGCGCGTTGAACGGCATCAACTGCACCTCGGTGCGGATCTCCTGCTCCTTGTTGGTGAAGGTCTGCCGCACACCGTCGGTGTTGGGATCGGCGGGATCGGCAAGGCCGATCTCGTTGTGTCGATAATCCGTGGCGCCAGCCCAGAAGCGGATGGTGTCGATCGCGGCGGCATCGGGCCGGTACTCGCCCTTGACGTTGATCTTGGTCTGGTGCGCGTCGATCCGGGTGTTGTGGTCGGCGCCGTCGATGCCGGGGATATGGTAGAGCGAGTCGTTCTGCGTGATCGACGCGCCGATATAGCCGCCCTGGAAGAAGTAGGAGCCGCCGATCGAGGCGCCGTCCGTGCGCGACGCCGAATTGGGCTGGCGCCCGTTTGTGATGGTCCGGGTCTGGTCGGTCAAATAGGGGTAGCTCGGGATGCCGTAATCCGTCGTGTTGCGGCCGTAGACGTCGGCATGGAACGCGAAATTGCCGGCGCCGGTGTCGAGCAGCACGCCGCTCTCGACACCGCGATCGACCGAGCTGAACGCGGAACGCGTCTCGGCCGTGACGCAGGGCGATGTCCCGGCGGTTGCGAGTGGCGCCTTCACCGGCATGCCATAACTCTGGAACGGCTGGGCACCGCAGGTTGGCAGCGCGTCCGGAATCCGGTTGTTGGTCGCGCTGACGACGCCGCCGATCGAGGTCGAGCCGTAGCGGAGCGCGGCCGGCCCGCGCACCACCTCGACCTGATTGGTCGCGAGTGTATCGATCGGGACGAAGTGATCCTCGCCGAGATCGGATGCGCCGTTCGCATTGGTGCCGTTCTCGACGATGCCGACGCGGTTGACGTCGAGGCCCCGGATGATCGGCCGGCTGGAGGCGCCGGGTGCAAAGCTCGAGCCGGTGATGCCGGGCTTGGAGAACAGCAGATCGCCGAGCTGGCCGCCGCCCTCGCGGCGGATCTCCTCGTTCGGCACCACGGTGACGGTGGCGAACTGGTTGGTGACGATTGGCAGCACGCCCTGCTGGGGCGTGGCGGCCGTCGCTGGCGCCGCCGGCGTTGCTTCCGCCGCGCGTTGCTGGCCGCGCGACCGTCCGGTGCGCGCGACATGGACCGGGCTGCGGGTCGGCACCACCCTGCGCACGATCGGGCTCGGCGCCGTCACGGTGACGGCGGGGATCTCGGTCGATGATTTATCTTGCGCAGGCTGTTGTACCGGCTCTTGGGCGAGCGCCGATGTGGCGGCGGCGCCGAGCAGGAGCAGGCTTGCTCCACCCAGACGCTGCGCGCGTCGCAATTCAAATGACATAGTCCTGATTCCAGTCAGGCGCCGTCCGCAAGGTTTGGTGCTGATCGGAGGCGGCCTGCCGTCGCTGCGCGACGGAATTCGACTTCAACTTCTCCCGTGCGTTCGCCGGAAAGCGGCGAGCCGGGCGTGATCAAGTGATGTCTGGAGTCAGGACGCGGGAGGGGCGCGGGGCTGGAACGCCGTGCCGGCCGATTTCAGATGGACGAATTCGGCATCGGTGGTGAGCTGAAGCAGCTCGATCGCCTGCGGCAGCAGGAGCACAGGCGGCGTCGCGGATACGACGGTACCCGCCATCGCGACCACGGCGCAGATCGCGCAATTGTCCTCGCCCGGCTGCTCCCGGTCGGGGCCGGCGGGCGATTGCTTCTGGACCGCGGCGCGGTCGATCGAAGCGATGCTCTTGCCGCTGTCGGTCTGCTGGAGCGAGGACTGGGCGAGGGGAGCGGCCTGGGCGAACCAATGGCTGTGGCCGAACGTCAACGCGAACTGCACCAGCATCGCGAACAACGCGAGCCGGGCGCCGTGCCTGATATTCGACCGGAACCACTTCATCTGAAAAAGCCACCCCACATCGCGAGGCGCCGATCCCCTCGGCTTCCTGCGATGTTATAATGTAACATCGCAGGAGCGGTCAGCTTATGTCAACGGAAGTCAGACGATCTCGCGCGGGTGGCCGCGCGATGTGTCGTTCAGGCAACTAGCGCCCTTCGCGGACCCAGGTCGCGGCAAACGCGCCGAGCAGCAGCAGCAGGCCGATCAGGCCGGCAAAGATCGGCAGCACGCCGACGCCCTTCACGACGCTGGCGTCACGCATCCGCACGCCCATCCAGCCATCTCCGGCGAAGACGCTCGCCGAACGCACCGGCACGATGCGCGGCAGCTCGACGCTGGTGCCGTCGACCACGCGCACGGCGTTGCCGCCGGTCGCCTGCGTCAGCGGCTTCAGGGTTTCAGTCGTGGAGGTGACTTCCGAAAACTCCTTCGGATTGGTCGGGCCGACATTGATCAGCGCCTTCAGCGTGCCGTCGGTCGCCTGCCACAGGCCGAGCTCGCTGGCCGGCAGGCTGGCGCGCCACTCGCCGGGATCGGCCGGGCTGAGCGTCAGGTCCTGCGATACGCCGGACGGCGAGGTCACGCTGACCGGCTGGACGCTGTCCGACATGGTCTGACGCACCACGACGAGGTCCTTGCCCTGCACCTGGAGGCGCAGTGCCTCTTCATCGAGGTCCGGCTGCTTCATCAGCCAGTGCGACATCCGCCGCAGCAGGTCGAGATGCGGGCCGCCGCCTTCATAGCCGCGCGCCCACAGCCAGATATGGTCGGAGAGCAAGAGCGCGACGCGGCCCTCGCCGAAGCGCGAGAGGAACAGGAGCGGCTTGCCGTCGACGCCCGTCATCACCGGCGGGTTGACCGCATTGCGGGTGTCGACGGTGCGGAAGAAGCGGCTCCAGCGCGGCGGTTCGGAGGCCGAGCCTTCGAGGCCGCGCGTGACCGGATGGCGTTTTCCGATCTCCGACAGATGCGCATAGAACGGCTTTTCCGTCACGCCGACGGGCTCTGCCGGCAGCACCGAATCCAGCGGCGTGCGCCAGATGCTGGTGTTGGAGGCATAGTCGGGGCCGGCCGAGACCAGCACCGCGCCGCCCGCGCGGACATAGCGCGCGATGTTGTCGAAATAGGCGATCGGCAGCACGCCCTGGCGGGCGTAGCGGTCGAAGATGATCAGCTGGAATTCGTTGATCTTCTGCTGGAACAGCTCGCGGGTCGGAAACGCGATCAGCGACAGCTCGTTGATCGGCGTGCCGTCCTGCTTCTCCGGCGGACGCAGAATGGTGAAGTGCACGAGGTCGACGCTGGCGTCGGACTTCAGCAGGTTGCGCCAGGTGCGCTCGCCGGAATGCGGTTCGCCCGAGACCAGCAGCACGCGCAGCTTGTCGCGCACGCCGTCGATGGCGACGACCGCGCGGTTGTTCACCGGCGTCAGCTCTTTCTCGAGCGGCGAGGCCTCGATCTCGACGATGTTGGGGCCGGCATGCTTGATGTCGACGTCGACGCTTGCGCTTTGGCCGCTTCCCAGCGTGCGCTCGCCCAGGACCTCGCCGTCCCTGCGGATCGTGACCTTGGCGCGCTCGCCGGTGACGCCCTGGTCGTCGAGGCGGTAGGTGATGGTCTGGGTCTGTCCGACGATGCCGAAGCGCGGCGCGGCCGTGATCGCAATGCGGCGGTCGCGCTCGTCCTTCTGCCCGGTGATCAGCGCGTGCACCGGCGCCTGGAAGCCGAGCCCGGCGGTATTGGCCGGGATGTCGTGGACCCGGCCGTCGGTGATCAGGAACGCGCCGGCGACGCGGTCGACCGGCACGTCCGACAGCGCGGTGGCCAGCGCCCCGAACAGTTTTGTGCCGTCGGTCTCGCCATCGGCCTGTCCGGCGTCGACGACGCGGACCTCGAGGCCCTTGATCTTCTTCAGGCTGTCGACCAGCGCTTCCTGCGCTTGCGCGGCCTCGCGATTGCGGTTGCCGAAATTCTGGCTCGGGCTCTTGTCGACCACGACGGCGGCGACCGAGGTGAGGGGATCGCGGTCCTCGCGGGTGAAGGAGGGATTGGCGAGCGCCAGCAGGAACAGCGCCAGCGCGGCCACGCGCACGGCTGCACCGCGCGCACGCGCCACCAGCAGCACGAGCGCAACGACGACGATCGCGGCGAGCGCGAGCCACAGGACGATCGTGGGAACAAGCGGCGTGAACGCAATGCCGTAATTCATGTCGATCCTATTGCCCCAGCCGTTCGATCAGGGCCGGTGCGTGCACCTGGTCGGCCTTGTAGTTGCCGGTCAGGGTGTACATCACGATGTTGGCGCCGGCGCGGTAGGCGAATTCGCGCTGGCGGGCGTCGCCGCCGGACATCGGCAGCATGAACTGACCGTCGAGCCGCTGCGCCCAGGCGCCGGCCAGATCGTTCGAGGTGATGATGATGGGCGAGACGCCGTCGCCGCCGCGGGCCGGCCGCTGCGCGCTGTCGTCGTCCTCATCGCGCGGCAAGGCCTCGACCCAGGTCTGGCCGGTGCTGAAACGGCCCGGGAAGTCGCGCAACAGATAAAAAGTCTTGGTCAGCACGTGCTCGCGCGGCACCGGTTCGAGCTCGGGCACGTCGAGCGACGACAGGATCTCGCGCAGCGTCTGCATGCCCGGGGTCTGTGCGGCGCCGTTCTCGCCGGGCGGCACTTCGATCGCGTCGCGGGTGTCGAATAGCACGGTGCCACCCTGCTTCATGTAGGCGTCGATCTTGTTGATGGCATCCTGCGGCGGCTTGGGCGCGCCCGGCACGATCGGCCAGTAGATCAGCGGGAAGAAGGCGAGCTCGTCGCGTCCGGGATCGATGCCGACGGGATCGCCGGCCTCCAGCGCGGTGCGCTGCGCCAGGAACTGCGTCAGACCGGACATGCCGGCCTTGACGATGGAATCGACGTCGGCATTGCCGGTGACGACATAGGCGAGGCGGGTTTGCGACACCGCCTTCATGGCGAATTCGTCGGAGGCGCCATCGGCGCGCGACGGCGCGGGCGCAAGCGACACCAGGCCTGCAAGCGCCAGCCCGACGACGATCATGGCTGTCGCGGCGCGCCGGCGCAGCAGCGCGGCGATCCCGCCGCCGAGCACCGCGACGATGATGGCGTCGATCAGGAACAGCGCGAGCGCCGTCGACAGCAGCCAGCCGCGCAGGTCGCGCGGTTCGGCATTGGTGTAGGTCGCGTGCCGGGCGCGCAGGCCTGCGGTGTTCAGCGCGGCGATGCGGTCGGAAGCTGCGAGCGTGTTCACGGCGAGCGGTCCTTCTGCCGGACCATAGAAGCCGGGCGGATGATCAGGCGTAGCGCGGTCGCGATAATCCGCAGGCAGCGGCTTTGCGGTGGCCGGTGGCGGACCGAATGCGCCGAAGCCGTCGAGGATGTGCAGCGGCGCCACCGTCTCGGTGCTCGCCTCGGCCGCGACCCCGGGCCCGGGCTTGGCGGTGTAGCCGGACATGTCGACGACCCGGCGCAGCATTTCAACGAAGGTGCCCGACATCGGCAGGTCAGACCAGCGCATGTCGGCGCTGACGTGGAACAGGCTGACCAGGCCCTTGCCGCGATGCTCGCCGGTGACGAGCGGCGTGCCGTCTTCCAGCGAGGCCCAGCTCTTGGTGGCGAGCACCGCGTCGGGCTCGGCCAGCACCTGGCGGTTCACGGTGACGTCCTTGGGGACTGCGACGCCGGCAAACGGGCCGTTCGCCGCGAAGGCGGCGAGATGCTGCGGCTTCTCCCAGGTCAGGCTGCCGCCGAGCGTGCGGCCGCCCTTGCGCAGCTTGACCGGCACGAGATCGTCCTCGGCCTGCGCGAGCCTTGGACCGGCGAAGCGCACCAGCACGCCGCCCTGGTCGATCCAGGCGTTGAGGCGCTCGCGGATTTCAGGAGCGACGGTGCCGACATCGGCAAGGATGATCATCGGCAGCTTCTGGTCGAGGAATTGGGTGATGCCCTGCTGCGGCGAGCCCCGGTCGGCGAGCCGCACGTCGGCGAACGGCGCCAGCGCACGGGTCAGGTAGAAGGTCGGCGCCAGCAACGGCTGCGCGGTCTCGCTGGTCGTGCCGGTGACGATGCCGATGGCGCGGCGGCGCCACCGCTTGTCGAGCAGTTGCACCGCGCCGGCCGAACGCTCGCCCGATATCTCGAGCCGCGTGATGTCGTTGCGCAGCTCGACCGGCAGGTCGAACGAGGCTTCGGTCTCCTTGTCCTGCGGGCCGAACGAATAACGCGCTTCGCCGATCGGCGAGGACTTCTGGTCCAGCGCGCGCACGGTGCCGACGGCGATGCCGCTGTCGGTGCGCAGCACCTTCACCGTCATCTTGGCGGCGGCGTTCTCGGCGGCGACGAGCGCCAGCGGGGAGGACGTGCCGCCTTCGAACACCGTCAGGCTGCGATCTCCGATGGTCTTGCCAAGGCCCTGCACGAAATCCTCGCCACGGCCGGTATCGACGCCATCCGAGAGCCAGGCGATCTCGCAGTCGCCGGTGGCCTTCAGGAAACGGTCGATGGCGGTCAGGGTTTCAACGCGATCGATCGAGTAGGGCTTTGGCGCGAGCTGGCGCAATGCGACGCGCGCCGCACCCGCCGGCATCAGGGTGATGTCGCGGTTCGGCTCGGACAGCGGCACCAGCGCGATGGCGCGGCGGTCGTTGTCGGCATTGGCGATCAGCTCGTCGGCGGCCCTGACCCTGACATCCCAGTGCGATGCGGCGCTCCAGCCGTCGTCGAACATGATCATCAGCGGTGCCTTGCTGCCGGCGGCGCCTGTTTGCGGATTCCAGATCGGTCCGGCGGCGGCGAAAATGACGAGCGCCGCAGCCAATAGCCGCAGCGCGGTCAGCCACCACGGCGTCCGCGAGGGCGTCTCTTCTCTTGGCGCGATGTCGAACAGCAGGCGCGTCGGCGGAAACTCGATGCGGCGCGGCCGCGGCGGCATCACGCGCAGCAGCCACCACAGCACCGGCAGGCTGACGAGGCCGATCAGGAGCAGCGGTTCGGTGAAGGCGAGCGGCAATCCCATCATGCGGCCGGCCCCACCTTGATCGTCGTGGTGCGGGTGCCCGACTTGCTCACCTGCATGCCGGCATGCAGGAACAGCAAGAGCTCGGCGGCGGAGCGGTCGGTCGCGTGGGTGGTGAACAGCCAGTTGAGCCTGCTGGTCTCGGCGCGGATCTGGTCGCGGTGCAGCGCGAGCCGCGCGGTGTAGTCCTGCGCCCAGCTCTCGGCGCGGCCCGCCGTGATCACGCCGAAGCCCTCGGGCTCGACGAACTCGACGCGGCCGGAATAAGGGAACGACTCTTCGGCGGGATCGACCACCTGCACCATCGTGCCATGCGCGCCGGAGCCGGACAGGCCCGCGAGCGTGGATTTGATCTCCGCGATCGGCGACCAGAAATCCGACAGCACGATGATCTCGGCGAGCGCGGAAGGCACGAAGGACGGCGGCAGGCTCAGCCGGTCGGCATCGTCATGCAGCATCGCCTGCGCCATCTTGTCGATGACGCTGCGGCTCGCGGTCGGCGCCATCAGTCCGGGAATGCCGACGCGTTCGCCGCCCGAGACCAGCAGCTCGGCCAGCGCGAAGGCGACGATCAGCGTCCGCTCGAGCTTGGATTCGCGCGCGGTCTTGGAGGCGAACGCCATCGAGGGCGAGCGGTCGGGCCAGATCCACACCGTGTGCGAGGCTTCCCATTCAAGCTCGCGCACATAGAGATGGTCGTCGCGCGCCGAGCGGCGCCAGTCGACGTTCTGCGCCGGCTCGCCGGAGACGAAGCGGCGGTATTGCCAGAAATTTTCGCCGGAACCGGCGCGGCGCCTTCCGTGCAGGCCGTGGATGACGTTGGCGGCGATACGGCGGGCTTCGAGCACCAGGCGCGGCAGCGAAGCGGCGAGCGTACGGCTTTCGCCATCGGCACGTCGGATCGCGATGATCTCCTTCGCTGTGTGCCCGTTGTCTGCGGCCATCAACCGATCCGAGCCTTCAATTGTTTGATCACGTCCGGAATCGTGCGGCCTTCGGCGCGCGCCTGGAACGTCAGCGCCATGCGGTGCTTCAATATGGGCTCGGCGAGGTCGAGCACGTCGTCGATCGAGGGCGCCAGGCGTCCGTCGATCAGCGCGCGTGCGCGCACGGCGAGCATCAAGGATTGGCTGGCGCGCGGGCCGGGACCCCAGGCGATGAACTTGCCGGTCTCGCCGCTCTCCTCGCCCGGACGGGCCGAGCGGACCAGCGACAGGATCGCCTCCACCACGGAATCGCCGACCGGCAGACGGCGGATCAGCCGCTGCGCGGTGATCAGCGCATCTGCGTTCATCGATCCCTTCGCCAGCGTCTCCTCGGCACCCGTGGTCTCGAACAGGATGCGGCGCTCGGCGTCGCGATCGGGATAGTCGACGTCGATCTCCATCAGGAAGCGGTCGAGCTGGGCTTCCGGCAGCGGATAGGTGCCTTCCTGCTCCAGCGGGTTTTGCGTGGCCAGCACGTGGAACGGCTTCGGCAGGTCGTGCCGCGCACCGGCGACGGTGATGTGCTGCTCCTGCATCGCCTGGAGCAGCGCCGACTGCGTGCGCGGGCTGGCGCGGTTGATCTCGTCGGCCATCAGCAGCTGCGCGAACACGGGACCGGAGATGAAGCGGAAGGAACGCTTGCCGGCGGTGCTTTCGTCGAGCACTTCGGCACCGAGAATATCCGACGGCATCAAATCGGGCGTGAACTGGATGCGCTTGGCGTCGAGACCCAGCGTGATGCCGAGCGTCTCGACCAGCTTGGTCTTGGCGAGGCCGGGCACGCCGATCAGCAGCGCATGGCCGCCGGAGAGGATGGTGACGAGCGTGTTCTCGATCACCCGATCCTGGCCGAAGATGACGGACGCGATTGCGTCTTTCGCCGCGCGAATCTGGCTCGACACCTGCTCGGCCGAACGGACGATTCCGTCTTCCAGTTTCTCGACACTTTCCGCCATCCGTCAGCTCCTTAAGTCCGCCACGCGGCCCGCTTGCGTCGTCAAGTCATCACAAGTCGCACATGGGCCCTATGCTAGACTTGCAGGAAGGCCATGTATTCGTTGAATTAACCTATCCCCACCTTATCGGCTTAGGGATATGTAGGGCATCACGAAGTGGCGACCTCCACACCGGGTTAATCCGGTGTGGAACCGCGCACCCGGGTACAACGTAAAACCTGCACCAATCGTGCCAACAGACAGAGTCAGGGCAAACCATGGCGAACCAAGGGCAGAGCGCCGATCGAGGTCTTGAGGGGCTGACTGCCGCCGCCAAAAGTGCCGCCAATACCGAAGGCGCCACGAAGGGCCTGCCGCCGGTGCATCTGTGGAATCCGCCGTTTTGCGGCGATCTCGACATCCGAATCGCGTCCGACGGTACTTGGTTCTACATGGGCACGCCAATTGGACGACACGCCCTGGTCCGCCTGTTCTCGACCATCCTGAAGCGCGAGGGCGACAAGCATTTCCTCGTCACGCCTGTGGAGAAGGTCGGCATCCGCGTCGACGACGCGCCGTTCATGGCGGTCGAGATGCAGAAGGACGGCGAGGACAACCATCGCGTGCTCCGCTTCCGCACCAATGTCGACGACTGGGTCACCTGCGATGCCGCGCACCGGCTGCGCTTCGAACAGGCCAGGGAGGGCGGGCTGACGCCATATCTGCATGTCCGCGCCGATCTCTGGGCCAAGGTCACCCGCGCGCTCTACTACGATCTGGTTGACATGGGTGAGGAGCGGATGGTCGATGGCCAGCCGATGTTCGGCGTCGAGGGGGGCGGGGGCATGATAGCCAAGGCCGCCCCCGCGCACGGGGGGGGGGCCCAGTTATAAAAAAAAAAAAGAAAAGCCGGGCCG
>NZ_JBVVPO010000066.1:0-47396 GCF_055811795.1 Bradyrhizobium sp. MI1.7 | reverse complement strand
GCTCCGCATTACGCTCCGCTCCATGCGAAGCGACCCTCCCCCTCCAGGGGAGGGTAAGTGGCCGCCGCCATACGTCGCTACCCCTGACGCAATTCGTGCGTTCCCCGCCGCAACTCGTGCGAAATCCGCTGTTCCGTGCCCGAATGATTGCGGCGCGCCCCTCTCGGAGTGAGCCTCCCCTCAACGTCCGCGCCGTCACGCGCAAAGGACGACGAGGAGGAGATGATGATCCCAGGCTCATTCAGCTATCACCGGCCGGCGTGTGTCGCCGATGCCGTCAAGCTATTGTCAGACCTCGGCGAGGATGCCCGGCCTCTGGCCGGCGGGCATAGCCTGGTGCCGATGATGAAGCTTCGGCTCGCCACCCCCGCCCATCTGATCGACCTGCACGGCATCGCCGCCCTCAAGGGCATCAGCCGCGACGGCAACAATCTGGTCATCGGCGCGATGACCACCCAGCACGAGCTGCTGGTCTCGGACGACGTTGCCAAGTCGATGCCGATCCTGCATGAAGCGGCACTGCTGATCGCCGACCCGCAGGTGCGCTACCGCGGCACGATCGGCGGCAATGTCGCCAATGGCGATCCCGGCAACGACATGCCGGCGCTGATGATGACCTTGGGGGCAACCTATCGCCTCGAAGGCCCGGGTGGCTCCCGCGACGTCGCGGCGGCCGACTTCTATCAGGGCGCCTATTTCACCGCGCTCGAGCCGGGCGAGATCCTGACCTCCGTCTCGGTTCCCGTGCCCGCGGCCGGCCACGGCTACGCCTACGAAAAACTCAAGCGCAAGGTCGGAGACTACGCCACCGCCGCCGCCGCCGTCGTTCTCACCATGGCGAGTGGCAAGGTCGCGACCTGCGCGATCGGGCTCACCAACGTCCACGAGACGCCGCTGCTGGCTGCCGATGCCGCCAAGGCCGTGATTGGCACCAGCCTCGATGCGGCGACGTTGAAGAAGGCCGCCGCTGCGGCCGCAGCGATCATGGCGCCAGCTGCGGATGCCCGCGGCCCGGTCGAATACCGAAAACATGTCGGCGGCATCATGGTGACGCGCGCGCTTCAGCGCGCCGCCGCTGTCGCGAAGTAAGGGAGAGGGATCGATGGCTAAAACACACGTCACCATGAAGGTGAACGGCGCCGAGGTCGAAGGCCTCGTCGAGCCGCGCACGCTGCTGGTGCATTTCATCCGCGAGAATCTGCAGATGACCGGCACCCATATCGGCTGCGAGACGACGCATTGCGGCGCCTGCACCGTCGATATCGACGGCATGTCGGTGAAGTCCTGCACCATGTTTGCGGTGCAGGCCGATGGCAGTGACATCACCACGATCGAAGGCATGGCCAATGCCGACGGCACGCTCTCGGCGCTCCAGGAAGGTTTCCGCATGATGCACGGTCTGCAATGCGGCTTCTGCACGCCCGGCATGATTGTCCGCGCGCATCGGCTGCTGAAGGAAAATCCCTCGCCGAGCGAGCCGGAAATCCGCATGGGCATCTCCGGCAACATCTGCCGCTGCACCGGCTACCAGAACATCGTCAAAGCCATTCAATACGCCGCCGCAAAGATCAACGGCGTGGAATTCCAGGAGGCCGCAGAATGAACGACCTCACTCCCACGCGGGAACAACGCACCGCCGCACTCGAAGGCATGGGCTGCAAGCGCAAGCGCGTCGAGGATATCCGCTTCACCCAGGGCAAGGGCAATTACGTCGACGACGTCAAGCTGCCCGGCATGCTGCACGGCGACTTCGTCCGCTCGCCGCATCCGCATGCGCGCGTCAAGAAGATCGACGACAGCGCGGCGCTAAAGGTGCCCGGCGTGCTCGCGGTCATCACCGCTGAGACGCTGAAGACCGTGAACCTCGCCTGGATGCCGACCTTGGCCGGCGACGTGCAGATGGTTCTGGCCGACGGCAAGGTGCTGTTTCAGAATCAGGAGGTCGCCTTCGTTGTCGCCACCGACCGCTATGCGGCGGATGACGGCATCAACGCGGTTGTCGTCGAATACGAGCCGCTGCCTCCGCTGGTCGATCCCTTCAAGGCGATGGACAAGGATGCGCCGGTGCTGCGCGAGGATCTCGTCGGCAAGATGTCCGGCGCGCATGGTCCGCGCAAGCACGACAACCACATCTTCGAGTGGACCGTCGGCGACAAGGAATTGACCGACGCGGCCTTCAACAAGGCCGAGGTCAAGATCAAGGAGATGATCTCCTACCACCGCACCCATCCATCGCCGCTGGAGACCTGCCAGTGCGTCTGCTCCTTCGACAAGTTCAAGGGCGAGCTGACGATTTACGGCACGTTCCAGGCCCCGCACGTGATCCGCACCGTGGTGGCGCTGATCGCAAAAATTCCGGAGCACAAGATCCACGTCATCGCGCCCGACATCGGCGGCGGTTTCGGCAACAAGGTCGGCGCCTATCCCGGTTATATCTGTGCGGCGGTGGCCTCCATCGTCACCGGCAAGCCGGTGAAATGGGTCGAGGACCGCATCGAGAACCTCACCGCGACCTCGTTCGCGCGCGACTATCACATGACCACCGAGATCGCCGCGACCAAGGACGGCAAGGTCACCGGCCTTCGTGTCCACGTGCTCGCCGATCACGGTGCGTTCGACGCCTGCGCCGACCCGTCGAAATGGCCTGCCGGCTTCTTCAACATCGTCACTGGCTCCTATGACTTCCCGACCGCACATCTGGCTGTCGATGGCGTCTACACCAACAAGGCGCCGGGCGGCGTCGCCTACCGTTGCTCGTTCCGCGTCACGGAGGCGGCCTACTGCATCGAGCGCGCCATGGATATTCTGGCGCAGAAGCTCAACATGGACCCCGCTGAACTCCGGCTGAAGAACTTCATCAAGCCGGAGCAGTTCCCCTATCACTCGGCGCTCGGCTGGGAATACGATTCCGGCGACTACCACACCGCCATGCGCAAGATGATGGAGACGACCGGCTACGCCGCGCTCCGGAAGGAGCAGGCGGAGAAGCGTGCCGCGTTCGCGCGGGGGGAGACCCGCGAGATCATGGGGCTCGGCATCTCCTTCTTCACCGAGATCGTCGGTGCTGGCCCGTCGAAGAACTGCGACATCCTCGGCATCGCCATGTTCGATTCCTGCGAGATCCGCATGCATCCGACCGGTGCGGGCATCGCGCGCATGGGCACCAAGAGCCAGGGCCAGGGTCACGAGACCACCTGGGCCCAGATCATCGCGACCGAGATCGGCATTCCCGCCGACAACATCATGGTGGAGGAGGGCAACACCGACACCGCGCCCTACGGGCTCGGCACCTACGGTTCGCGCTCGACGCCGGTGGCGGGCGCGGCGATCGCGATGGCTGCGCGAAAAATCAAGGCCAAGGCGCAGATGATCGCGGCCTACAAGCTCGAGGTCCACGAGGACGATCTCGAATTCGACATCGACGGTTTCCGGGTGAAGGGCCTGCCGGAGAAGTTCATGTCGATGAAGGATATCTGCTGGGCGGCGTACAACTCGGTGCCGCCAGGCATGGAGCCCGGGCTGGAGGCGGTCAGCTATTACGATCCGCCCAACATGACCTATCCGTTCGGCGCCTATCTCTGCGTGATGGACATCGATGTCGATACCGGCGTGTACAAGGTCCGGCGCTTCTACGCGCTCGACGATTGCGGCACCCGCATCAACCCGATGATCATCGAGGGTCAGGTGCATGGCGGCCTCACCGAAGCTTTCGCCATCGCGATGGGCCAGGAGATCCGCTACGACGAGGTCGGCAACGTCGTCACCGGCTCGTTCATGGACTTCTTCATGCCGACCGCGGTGGAGACGCCGCATTGGGAGACCGACTTCACTGTCACCCCGTCGCCGCATCACCCGATCGGCGCCAAGGGCGTCGGCGAAAGCCCGAATGTCGGCGGCGTGCCGGCCTTCTCCAACGCCGTCAACGACGCGTTCTCGTTCTTAGGCTCCACGCACATCCAGATGCCGCATGATTTCTGGCGCAACTGGAAGGCGGCGAAGGATCTGGGCGCGGTGGCGTAGGGTGATTGGCGAAAGCCGGGCCTTCATCCTTCGAGACGCGGCGTACGCGCCGCTCCTCAGGATGAGGTCATAGACCCTCATGGTGAGGAGCGCGTCTTCGCGCGTCTCGAACCATGAAGGCCACGGAACGTGCGGCATTTAGTTCGAGGACCAATGAAGAATCGAGACGAGATCGCGCAAGCCTTGGCCGCATCGGGCTATATCGCCGATGCGGACCTTGCGACCGCGATCTCGCTGATGCAATTGTTGCGGCGTCCGCTGCTGCTCGAAGGCGAAGCGGGCGTCGGCAAGACGGAAGTGGCGAAAGCACTTGCAAAAGTGCACGCGACCGAGCTGATCCGGCTGCAATGCTACGAGGGCCTCGATCAGTCCTCCGCGCTCTACGAGTGGAATTACCAGCGCCAATTGCTGGCGATCCAGGCCCATCGTGGCAGCGATAGCATCGAGGACCAGGTGTTCTCGGAAAAATACCTGCTCGAGCGCCCCTTGCTCGCCGCGATCCGCCGGCCGAGGGCGCCGGTGCTGCTGATCGACGAGATCGACCGGGCCGACGACGAGTTCGAGGCCTTCCTGCTGGAATTGCTGTCCGACTTCCAGGTCTCGATCCCCGAGCTCGGCACGATCGCGGCCGTCACGATCCCGCATGTCGTGCTGACCTCGAACGGCACGCGCGAACTGTCCGACGCGTTGCGCCGGCGCTGCCTCTATCACTATGTCGAATATCCCGACGTCGACCGCGAGACTCGCATCATCCTGACGCGCGTCATGGGCGCCAGCCCGTCGCTGTCGCTCCAGATCGCGCGCATGGTCGAGGGTGTGCGCAAGGAGGAACTGCGAAAAGTCCCGGGCGTGGCGGAGACGCTGGATTGGGCGGCAGCTCTCGTCGGCCTCGACGTAACCAATCTTCACGACGCACCCGAGACTGTGCATGAGACGCTCGTCTGCCTGTTGAAGACTCACGAAGACCGCGCCCGTGTCACGCCAGAGGTGACGCAGCGCCTGCTGGGAAAGGTCGCATGAGCTGCTGTGGCTCCAGCCCCGGATATGATGACCTCAACGAGGTCTCGCGCCTCGTCTCCGCGAAGCTTGCGGCGTTCCTGCGCACGCTGCGCGAGGCCGGCTTTCGCGTCGGGCTTGCCGAGGGGCAGGATGCGGCGACGCTGATGTCATCGGGCTATGCGGCCCGGCCGAACCTGCTGCGCGCGGCGTTCAAGCACCTGTTCTCGGCACGCAAATCCGACTGGGACAAGTTCGACGGGCTGTTCGATGCATTCTGGCTCGGGAAGCGTGTGCGCTCGCGTTCCCGCACGATTGGATCCGCGCCGGGCGCCAGCAATCCTTCGCTGAAAAGCTTGCAAGAAAAGGCGGCGGAGCAGGGCAGTAACCAGTCCGCCGTCGACCAGCTTCCGTCCTCCGACGACGCGCCGGAAGGCCGCTCCGGCGAGGGCCGCATGGAAGGTGCTTCACGCGCCGACAATCTTGCCGAGGTCGATTTCCGAAAGCTGAGCGATCCAGATCAGGTCGCGCAGGCCCATGAGGCCGCAGCAGCGCTCGCCAAGGCAATGCGCACGCGGCTGACCCGGCGCGATCTCGCGCGCCGGCGCGGCTACCGGCTTGATCTCCGCCGCACCATTCATCGCAACATCAGCCATGGCGGCGTTCCTATCAGCCTGGTGAAACGCCAGCGCAAGGACAAGCCGTTGCGGCTCGTCGTGCTGCTCGATGCCTCGGGATCGATGAGCATGTACACGTCAGTCTTCCTGCGCTTCATCCACGGTGTGCTCGACCAGTTCCGCGAGGCCGAGGCGTTCCTGTTCCACACGCGGCTCGCCTATGTCTCCGATGCGATGAAGGAGAAGGATGCCGGCCGCGCGCTCGACCGGCTCTCGATCATGGCGCAAGGCGCGGGTGGCGGCACCAGGATCGGCGAGTGCTTGCAAACCTTCAATCGCTGGCACGCCGCGCGCGTGATCCATTCCCGCAGCTGCGTGATGATCGTGTCCGACGGCTACGAGACCGGGGATGCCGCATTGCTTGGCCGCGAGATGGCGGCGTTGCACCGGCGCTGTCGCCGCATCGTCTGGCTCAACCCGATGATGGCGTGGGAGGGCTACACGCCCGAAGCGCGGGGCATAAGAGCTGCGTTGCCGCATGTCGATCTCTATGCGCCCGCGAATTCGCTGCAAAGCCTGCGCGCGCTCGAACCCTATTTGGCGAAGCTCTGAGGATACGCCGATGATCGCCCATGTCGAAGTACTCGATCTCATTGCGCAGATGAAGGCGGCCGAGCGCGCCTTCGTGCTCGCGACGGTGGTGCGCACGGTGTCGGTGACCGCGGCGAAGGCTGGCGCCAAGGCGATCATCGCCGCCGACGGCACCATCGTCGCGGGTTGGATCGGCGGGGGCTGCGCCAAGGGCGCGGTGCTGAAGGCGGCGCGCGAGGCGCTCGCCGATGGCGAGCCGCGGATGGTCTCGGTGCAGCCGGAGAACCTTCTGGCCGAGCTGGGCGTCAGCGCAGGCGAGAGCCGCGACGGCATTCGCTTCGCCAGCAACATGTGCCCGAGCAAGGGCACGATGGACATCTTCGTCGAGCCGGTGCTGCCGCATCCCTCGCTTGTCATTCTCGGGGCAAGCCCGGTGGCGCTGTCACTTGCGGCGCAGGCGCGCGTGCTCGGTTATCACGTCACGCTGGCTGCACCCGCCACCGATCGCACGGCGCAGCCGGATGCCGATGCAGTCATCGATGGTTATCACCTCGGCGAGCTCAACGACGCTAAGCGCTTCGTCGTGGTCTCGACGCAAGGCAAGGGTGATGAAGCCGCCTTGCGTGCCGCGGTCGCGACCAAAGCCGACTACCACGCCTTCGTCGGCAGCCGCCGCAAGATGGCTTCGTTGCGCGCCAAGCTTCTCGCGGAAGGCGCCAATGCCGCCGCGATCGATGATTTCAAGGCGCCGGCCGGCCTCGATCTCGGCGCGATCACGCCGGAGGAGATCGCAATGTCGATCCTCGCGGAGATCACAAGGGAACGACGGCGTGGCCAGCGCGCGGCCAATCAAACAGCAAGCAGAGAGTGAGACACCGATCATGCAGATGAACGACAGCCAGCGAATTCCCGCCTCACGCGAGCAGGTGTGGGCGGCGCTGAACGATCCCGCTGTGCTGAAGCAGTGCATCCCCGGCTGCCAGTCGCTCGAGGTGACCGCCCCGAACGAGATGACGGCGACGGTGGTCTTCAAGGTCGGCCCGGTGAAGGCGACGTTCAGCGGTAAGGTGACGCTGTCCGATTTCGATCCGCCCAACTCCTATCGCATCTCGGGCGAGGGCTCCGGCGGCGTCGCCGGCTTCGCCAAGGGCGGCGCGCTGGTGCGGCTGGAATCCGAGAGTGCCGACGTGACAGTGTTGCATTACGAAGTCGATGCGCAGATCGGCGGCAAGCTCGCGCAGTTGGGAGCGCGGTTGATCAATTCGACCGCGACGAAGCTGGCGGGGGAGTTCTTCAAGTCATTTGCGGACGTGGTGAGCGCGAAGGTCGAGGCGCAATAGGTCTCGTAGGGTGGGCAAAGCGTAAGCGTGCCCACCATTCTCTATCGCAAACAAAGAACGTGGGCACGGCGCTTTGCGCCTTTGCCCACCCTACGATAGTTGCGCAAGCCGCCATCACCCCAGCGACACCCCCGCCTTGGCCCGGCTGATCCCCAGCGTCAGGATGCGCTGCAGTAGATCCGGATATTTGAGTCCGGCATGTTGGGCCGCCGTGGCGAACTCCTGGCTCTTGGCGATCTCGGGGTTGGGATTGGCCTCGATGAAATACGGCGTGCCGTCGGCGGCGAGACGAAAATCGATGCGCGCATAGCCGTCGAGGCCAAGCGCCCGGTAGATGCGCTTCGCGGCGCGCTGGATGCGCGCGGTGACTTCGGGCGCAAGGTCCTTCGCCGGCCCGTCGACGATGCCGAGCTTCTCCTGATAGTCGGTGTCGTGCTTGGCTTTCTCCGTGGCGATGTGCCGTGATCTGCGCCCGCCCATGCTGCCGAATTTCAGTTCCCAAACCGGCAGGACGCGCAGCCGGTTGTTGCCGAGCACGCCGACATAAAGCTCTCGCCCCTCGATGAACTGCTCGGCGATGGCGGCGGATTCGACCCGCTCGTGGATGAAGGCGACGCGCTCCACGAGCTTCTCGTCGGTATCGACGATCGAGGCCTGCGAGATGCCGAAGGACCCGTCCATGTTCAGGCTCTTGACGATCAGCGGCAGCGCAAGGCGCGTCGGGCGCTTCACCTTGCGGCGCATCGGGAAGACGGCGAAGGCCGGCGCTGCGATCCGGCGGTGATGCACCAGCGTCTTGGACAAATCCTTGCCGCGCGCCAGGATCAGGCCGCGCGGATTGCACCCGGTATAAGGGACTTTCATCAGCTCGAGATAGCTGGCGATGTGCTGGTCGTAGGCGACGTTGTTGTGGAATTCCTCGAGCAGCGTGAAGACCACGTGCGGCTTGAATTCTTCGATCGCCTCGCGGATCGGCTTGATCTCGTCCTGCGCACCGAGGGCGCGAACCTCGTGGCCGGCCGCACGCAAGGTGCTCACCACGTCGTATTCCGTCTTCCAGTTGTTGATTTCCTGCGGCGTGTATCCGTCGGAGGAGTCCGGAGGCATGAAGTCCGGATGCATCAGCACCAGAATGCGTGAGCGTCTCATAGCGCGATCCATTTGCGCCGAGACGGGCCAAACAGCGCGTGCATCGTCTTGGCGGTCACGAGGACGGTGAAATCGAGAACGAGCTTCTGTTCGGGGCCGACGGCGCGCAGATCGAGCTCACGGCAGCGGGAGATCATATCATCGAGCACGGCATCGAGCGTGAGCTGGTTCTCGCCCGTCCACCGCGCGACCAGCTGCCTGATCTGCGCGCGGTGACGCCTGATCAGGGCCGAAGCCGGCTTTGACCTGTGATGCCGCGGATCGGCTGAAAACAGCCTGGAGAGGTCGCGGTCGTAGGTCTTCGGCGCTGTGAAGGCGTAGAACGCCTGCTTCTTCTTGTAGTGGTCTTCGAGCGTCTGGCTGAGCCGGCCCAGCGTATCGACACGCTCCCGCGTCGTGATCAGCGGCCGCTTTCCCGCAATCTCGTGCATCAGCTCGTCGACATATTCGAGCTTCTTCAGCGCCGGCCATCCGGCATATCGCGTCCGCCAGTTCGAGCGTGGGCGCAGCCACACCGCGAAGGTCTCGGCGAAGTCTTCATCCGGATGGCTTTGCGCGTACCACAGCCGGAGGTGCTGGACGTAGCGCCTGCTGGCAGGATTGGGCCGGTAGTAGCGCGGGTAGTGTTTCGACGACGGGCCGAACAGCTGCTGCCAGCGCCGGCGGCGCTGCAGCTGATAGCCGTGCTGCACGGCATGGCCGGCCTCGTGACGGAGGATACCCATGCACTCGCGCCAGGTTCCGCCCTCGACGTCGAACATCATCTTCTTCTCGAGCTTCATCAGACGGGGATGGGCGAGATAGAAGGGGATGGCGATGCCCGGCACATCGCCCGGACTGAACCATTCGCTCGAGATCCATGTGTGCGGTCGCAGCCGGATGCCCCGCTCTTCGAGCTCCTCATGGAGCGTGCTGACGCAGTCCTCGAGCCAGGTGCCTTTGACCGTAACCCTCAGGCTGGAGAGGCGCTGCTTGAGCAACTCGTCATCCGACAGCTTCTCCCAGGCAAATTTCCGGCGTGGCATCAGGCATCCAGAGGGCAAAGATGGCTCAGTATCCGGATGATGTCATGGGCCGCAGCCGGCAACAACCCGTGGGGTTTGCGAGGGGGGCTGTGGGGCGTCAGTGCACGAGATCGTAGGGTGGGCAAAGCGCAGCGTGCCCACCGTCCGCGTGCCAAAGAAAAAGGTGAGCGTGGCGCGTCGCGCCTTAGCCCACCCTATGGCATCGCGAAACTTAACCTAGTCGAACAGGCTCGACACCGACTCTTCCGCCGCGGTGCGCGCGATGGCGTCCGAGATCAGGCTGGCGATCGGAAGCGTGCGGATGTTCGGAGCCTTGGTCACCGCCTCCGTCGGCAGAATCGAGTCGGTGATCACGAGCTCCCTCAGCTTCGAGCCCGCGATGCGGGCGGCCGCGCCGCCGGAGAGCACGCCGTGGGTGATGTAGGCGTAGACGTCCTTGGCGCCCTTGGCGATCAGCGCGTCGGCTGCGTTCACCAGCGTGCCGCCGGAGTCCACGATGTCGTCGATCAGGATGCAGGTGTAGCCGGCGACGTCGCCGATCACGTTCATGACCTCGGATTCGCCCGCCCTCTCGCGGCGCTTGTCGACGATCGCGAGCGGGGTGTTGATGCGCTTGGCAAGGCCACGTGCGCGCGCCACGCCGCCGACGTCGGGCGAGATCACCATCGTCTTGGAGAGGTCGAACTTGTCCTTGATGTCGCGCACCATCAGCGGCGCCGCGTAGAGATTGTCGGTCGGGATGTCGAAGAAGCCCTGGATCTGGCCGGCATGCAGGTCGAGCGTCATGACGCGGTCGACGCCGGCCTGCGTGATCAGGTTGGCGACGAGCTTGGCCGAGATCGGCGTGCGCGAACCCGATTTGCGGTCCTGCCGGGCGTAGCCGAAATAGGGCAGCACCGCGGTGATGCGGCGTGCCGAGGAGCGGCGCAGCGCATCGGTGATGATCAGCAGTTCCATCAGATGGTCGTTGGCGGGGAACGAGGTCGACTGGATGACGAAGGCATCCGAGCCACGGACGTTCTCCTGGATCTCGACGAAGATCTCCATGTCGGCGAAGCGCCGTACCACCGCCTTGGTTAGCGGCAGGTCGAGGCCTTGCGCGATCGCCTGCGCGAGGGCCGGGTTTGAGTTGCCGGCGACAAGCTTGATGGAGCCGTTCTTGGCCGACATGGACGCTTCCTCCCGCGCTTTGCTGGATACGACGTTCAACATCAGAGAATACCCACTGGAAGCACGGTTACGACGGGCGAGGAAATATCAGGCCGGGGCCTGCAATGGCAACCCGGCATGCTACGTTTTCCCTCCGAAATCCTGAGTCGGGCCAACGGTTTGGCCGCAACTTGGGGCCGTGGTTTCGCGGGGGTTATCGCTCGGCATAGCCCAGCGCCGAGGCCGGCATCTCGGCCGCCGGAGCCTCCGGGATCACGCTGGCCACCGCCGGTCCCCGCAAGCCGGGAACAGTGCCCGGCGCGTCCGGTGTGCCGCTGATCATGTTGGAAAGTCCGCTGAATCCGGCCTGGGCGATCTTCCGCAGTACGAGGTCGTCGGCGGCGCCCCAGGGGTCGCGGCCACCCTTGGCGGCGGTCAGTTCCTCGCCGGAGAGGCGCAATGCGCGCTGCTGGTTGGCGTCGTAGACGTCCCAGACCCAGGCGATCACGGTCTTGCCGCGCACGATTTGGGCGGAGAGGTAACTGCGCACGCGATAGGCAGCCGTCCCCTCGCGGGAGACGACGGACAGGCTGCGCAGCTTGGATTCGCTGTCGAGCACGCCGACCATGCGGTCGAACACCTGCGGGGGCGGCCCGTCGATCGATTCGAAGGCCACGGTCGCCCCTGAGCCGGCGCTCGGCGCCATCGCATAGGAGTTGGCGGCACCGCCGCCGCCGGCGCAGCCGCCAAGCGCGACCGCCGCCGCCAGCAGCATGACCGCCAGCACGCGCGAACCCGCGCGGCCCAGGATGAATGACGCGTCCCTCATTATGGAGGGCAGCGATATCGTTAAAATCGATTAAGGTCTAGGGCAGGAAGGACACATCATTGGGCCGATCCGGCCGAGGAATTGTCGATGAGGGGAGCGACTTTGGGGGTAATCGTTGCCTGCCTCATCGTGGGGCGGGCCGCGGCGGCAGAAAGTGCGGCCGAGGCAATCCGGGCTTTCGGACTGACCGGTACCTGGTCGGTTGATTGCAAACGGGATCCGTATCAGGCCTGTGAGAACAACCGCTGTGGCGCGCGATTGACGTACATCGCGTCGTCCTCCGGAGCGCCGACGACAAGGAATGTGATCGGGACGTTCACACCTGGGCAGGTAAGGACATTCATCAGCGCGATCTATTCGGCGACGCGTATTGCCGACGACAAGATCAAGATCGTGTCGGTTCAGGACCCTCCACCCAGCACGACACTGATCTGGTGGCGTCAGCCGGGCGAGGTTTGGGAGATCGTTCTGCTCAAGGTCGGCGACAAATATCGGACTTTCTCCGCGCATCGCGACGATTGGAAGAAGATCGAAGTCGATGAAGGTTTCGAGGTCCGACCGCCGCCGCCTCCACCAACTCAAATGTACGTTGATTTGCCGACTAAATGGCTTCGCGGAAAGAATGAAACGCCATTGTTCGAAAGATGCAGCGACTAACCTAATGGGTTGCGGCAAGAACTAGGCCGAATTCGTTCTTAATTCTCCAGCGCGATCGCGTGGATGTGCCGGCCGTAATCCGGCTCCTTGCGATGCACCGAGCGGCGATAGCTGAAGAAGCGCTCGTCGGCATAGGTGTCCAGGCCAAGATCGTCGATCATCAGGATGCCGGCGGCTTCGAGCCGCTTCCGGATGAATCCGGCGAGGTCGAACATCGCGTGTCCGGCGCGCACCGACGGGATGAAGAACATGGCGTTGTCCGCGTCCGCCTCGATGAAGCGCGCCACGAATTCGTTGCCGACCTCGTAGCTGTCCTGGCGGATCAAGGGGCCGATCGCGGCGATGATGCCGCTGCGCGTGGCGCCGAGCTTCTCCATCGCCGAGATCGTCTGATCCAGCACGCCGGTCAGCGCGCCTTTCCAGCCGGCATGGGCGCCGCCGATCACGCGCGCGTTGGGATCGACGAACAGCACCGGCCCGCAATCGGCGGTGGAGACGCCGAGCGCGATGCCGGGTGTTTTCGTGACCAGCGCATCGCCTTTCGGCCGCGGTCCGCTCGGCCACGGCGCTTCGGCAACGAGGACATCGGGCGAATGGATCTGGTGCAGGCTGATGAAGCGCTCCGGGGCGACGCCGACATGCTCGGCCATGCGGCGGCGATTCTCCGCGACATGCGCCGGATCGTCGTTGGAGCCGAGCCCGCCATTGAGCGCCGAATAAATCCCGCCTGAGACACCGCCCTCGCGGGTGAAGAAGGCGTGGCGCAGGCCGGGCACGGCCGACAGCAGTGACGAAGCAAGCGTCATGAGGTGCCTCCGGCCCGTTCGAGATCGCTGAGGCCGGCGATGCCGGTCAGCCGCGGCTCGGAGATGCCGAGCACCTTGAACATCGAGCCCATGCCACTGCGCCCGGTATCGGTCAGGCGCTTGAGCGCGACCGAAATGTCGGTGGCGACTTCAGGCGTCGCCTTCTGCATCAGGGCGGCTGCGCGGGTATCGATGCCGACGCGCTTGAGGAAATCGCCCTGCGTCACCGGGCCGTGCACACGGGCGCCGACATCCTCGGCCGCGCGCGCCAGGGCCTGGAAGTCGACATGGGCGGTGACGTCGGCCTGGCCCGGCGCCTTCAGGGGATCGGTGAAGGTGTGGCGCGCGATCGCCTGGAAGGTGTCGCCGGCATCGCTGCGCAGATGGCCGTAGTCGATGATCAGCGCCGCGCCGTCCTGGTCGCGCACGCGCGTGGCGAGCTTCATGATCTCGCCGTCGGGCCGCCATTCGAACACGGCGCCGACGGGAGCGGCGCGCACCAGAGGCGGCAGCAGCACGTCGAAACGCGGCGTCGGGTCGGCGGCCGCGCCGAATTGAAGCCTGCCGTTGGGATCGATCTCGATCACCCGCTCGTGCCAGCCGTTCTCGCGCTTCACCATCTGGCGGATCGGCAGCACGTCGAAATATTCGTTGGCGAGGATGATGCTCGGGCCCTCAGGCACGTCGTCGATGCTGTCGTGCCAGGCGATGTTGCGCACGCCCGCCAGCGTCGCACTCTGCCGCTCGCGCAGCACGGGATTGACCTCGACCATGTGGACGTGAAGCGCCTGGTAGAGCGGCGGCAGCACGCGCAGTGCGCGCAGCGCATCCGCCATCATGGTGCCGCGGCCGGGGCCGAGCTCGATCAGCCGCAGGAATTGCGGCGAGCCCATCTGCTTCCACACCGAGGCGGTCCACAGCCCCAGGAGCTCGCCGAACATCTGGCTGACCTCGGGCGCGGTGGTGAAGTCGCCTTCGCGCCCGAGCGGATCGCGCGAGACGTAATAGCCATAGCGCGGATGCATCAGGCACAGTTCCATGTACCGCCAGACCGGCATGGGCCCTGAGGATTTGATCAGCGCCCTGATCTCGTTGAGTAGCGGCTGTTCGGTCAAGGTCTGTCTTCTCGAAAGGAATTAACTGATGGCCCCGGCGGGCTTCGGCGCGCCGCGCCTGATAGCCAATACAATAAGTATGAGGCCTACAATAAGCATCGGGATCGACAACAGCATGCCCATGGTTAATCCGCCCCAGAGGAAGCCGAGCTGGACGTCCGGCTCGCGAAAATGCTCGCCGGCGA
This sequence comes from Bradyrhizobium sp. MI1.7, assembly GCF_055811795.1. Taxonomy (NCBI): domain Bacteria; kingdom Pseudomonadati; phylum Pseudomonadota; class Alphaproteobacteria; order Hyphomicrobiales; family Nitrobacteraceae; genus Bradyrhizobium; species Bradyrhizobium sp. MI1.7. Next base: position 32,917 of record NZ_JBVVPO010000066.1, on the reverse strand, counting down.
TGCGGGTCAGGCCATAGATCAGGATGAAGGCGCCGAGGATCATGCCGGGCCGCTTCAGGGCGCCGAAACGGATCATGATCGCGAGCACGGTGAACAGCAGGATGCCCTCCATGCCGGCCTCATAGAGCTGGCTCGGATGGCGCGGCAGCTGCGTCGGATCGTTGGGGAAGATCATCGCCCAGGGCAGGCTGGGGTCGGTGGCGCGGCCCCACAATTCGCCATTGATGAAATTGGCGATGCGTCCGAGCAGCAGCCCGACCGGGGCGACTGCCGTGGTGATGTCGCCCAGCGACAGGATCGAGATGCGGTTGCGATAGGCAAACCACATCACCGCGACGACGCAGCCGAGGAAGCCGCCATGGAAGGACATGCCGCCCTCCCACAATTTGAAGATCGCGGCGGGGTGATCGATGAAGAAGGGCAGATTGTAGAACAGCACGTAGCCGGTGCGGCCGCCGAGGATGATGCCGAGCGTGACCCACAGGATGAAGTCGTCGATCTGCACCAGCGACATCGGCGCGGGGCCGCTCCACAGGCGCTCTTTCTTCAGCAGCGAGCGCGCATAGAGCCAGCCGAACACGATGCCGCTGATATAGGCCAGCGCATACCAGCGGATCGCGAACGGACCGATCTCGATCGCGATCGGCTTGAAGGCGGGAAAGTCGATGAGCAGAAAGGGCATCAGGCCTTCTAGACTTAAACGAGATTGCGGCGATAGAGCGCCAGCAGACGCTCCCAATGCCGCTCGGCGGCGTCGCGGTCGTAGACCGGGCGCTTGGGGAAGGCGAAGCCGTGATGCGTGCCGGGATAGATCTCGACCTCGGCTTTCGGACCGCTCATGCCCTGCTTGACCTTCTCGATGACCTCGGCGGGCGCGTAGATGTCGGTCTCGGCGCAGGCGAAATAGAGCTCGGCCTTGGTCCTGCCGGCGGCGAGATGCGGGCTGTTGTCTTCGTCGGTCGCCAGATGCGTTCCGTAGATCGAGGCGGCGGCCTTGACGCGGTCGGCAAAGTGCGTGGCCGCGTTGACGGCGTAACGGCCGCTCATGCAATAGCCGACGGTGCCGACGATTTTCGTATTGGCAGCCGCCTGGCCCTCGGCATAGGTGAGCAGGGCCCTGGTGTCCTCCATGATCATGGGAATATTGAGCGAGGCCATGAGCTGGAACATGCGCTTGCGCTCGGGTGCATTCGGATCGGCCGGCAGCGCGCCGAGCTCCATCACGCCGGAGCGGTAATAGAGGTTCGGCAGCATCACGTAATAGCCCGAGGTGGCGAGCCGGCGCGCCATGTCGCGCAGCTCTTCGCGGATCGCCGGCGCATCCATGTAGAACAGGATGACCGGAAACGGCCCGCCGCGTTCGGGATGGGTGATGAAGGTTGCGGTGTGGCCGTCCTTGGTGGGAATCGCGATCTGCTGATCGATCATCTCGTGCGCCTTCTGATTCTTGTTATGCAGGGACGTTGAATACGATTGCAAGGAAACCGGGGCATGACAAGGATACCGCAGATCGGCTCTTGAACCGTTTCGCCCGGATTGCCATTGTCTTTTCGCGCGTTCGCGCAAAGTTTATCTGAGGCCGCCAGGAGACCGACATGACCCAGACCAACAACCGGTTTTTCGACGAGATCGGCCGCCTGATGAACGACGCCGCCGGTGCCGCCCAGGGCGTCAAGCGCGAGTTCGACACCGTGATGCGCACCCAGGCCGAGAAATTCCTGCGCGACATGGACCTGGTCAAGCGCGAGGAATTCGAGGCGGTCAAGGACATGGCCCGCCTCGCCCGCGAGGAGAACGAGGCCCTGAAGGTGCGGATTACAGCGCTGGAGGCTAAGCTGGGCGGGTAGCGCCGGCGTACGGCGCTCTTCCTTACCCTCCCCTGGAGGGGGAGGGTCGATCGCGCGTAGCGCGAGCGGGGTGGGGTGACAGTCTATCCGCGTCGAACAGTGCCCGTGGGGAGGGATCACCCCACCCCGTCTCACATTTCGCTGCGCTCAATGTGAGCCGACCCTCCCCCTCCAGGGGAGGGTAAGAGCCCGGGCTGCCCGCCCATTCTCCTTGTCATTTCCGCATCTTCCGGCTAAAAGCCCGCCAAGTTCGCGGCCCCCGCACCCCTGGAGGCTTGCTGCGAACTGCACCATGGGCCGCGCTGCGGCCCATTAACTTTTGCAAAAACAAGGACTTAGACTATGGCGACGACCGTCAAGGAATTGAAGGCGACCGCACGTCCGAAGAGCGGCAAGGGGGCCGCCCGGGCTGAGCGTCGCGCCGGGAAAGTGCCCGGAGTGATCTATGGCAACAAGCAACCCCCGCTCCCGATCTCGGTTGACGATCGTGAACTGCGCCAGCGCATCCTCGCCGGCCGGTTCCTGACCACGCTGGTCGACATCGACCTCGAGGGCAAGAAGCACCGCGTGATCCCGCGCGACTATCACCTTGATCCGGTCAAGGATTTCCCGATCCATGTCGACTTCATGCGTCTCGGCGAAGGTGCCACCATCCGCATCAGCGTTCCCTTGCATGTGGTGAAAGCGGAAGGTTCGCCCGGCGTGAAGCGCGGCGGCGCCGTCAACATCGTCGCGCATTCGATCGAGCTCGAATGCGGCGTCGAGAGCATCCCGCAATTCATCGAGGCTGATGTCGGCTCACTCGAAATCGGTCACTCGCTCCATCTGTCGGACGTCAAGCTGCCGGCCGGCGTGAAGGCGCTGACCCGCGAGGACGCGACCCTCGTCACCATCGTGCCGCCGTCCGGCTACGCCGAAGAGCAGAAGGCCGCGGCTGCGGCTGCAGCTCCGGGCGCTGCTGCGGCTGCTCCGGCGGCTGGCGCTGCGGCTCCGGCTGCGGGTGCTGCTGCTCCGGCTGCGGCTGCCAAGGCTCCCGCCGGCGGCGACAAGAAGAAGTAATCTCTCAAAGCTGGCGCGCGGTCCTTGATCGCGCGCCGAGCGAGGGGCGCGCCGCGTCATGCGACTCTTTGTTGGGCTCGGCAATCCCGGCGCTAAATACGCACGTAACCGGCACAATGTCGGCTTCATGGCCGTCGACGAGATCGCGCGGCGTCATGGTTTCTCGCCATGGCGCCGTCGTTTTCAGGGCGAGACATCGGAAGGTGCGATCGGCACTGAGCGCGTTATCCTGCTCAAGCCGACGACCTACATGAATGACTCGGGCCGCAGCGTTCAGGAGGCGGCAAGCTTCTTCAAGATCGCGCCGGGCGACGTCACCGTGTTCCACGACGAGCTCGAACTGCCGCCGGGCAAGGTGCGCGTGAAGATCGGCGGCGGCATCGCCGGCCACAACGGCCTGCGCTCGATCTCGGCGCATATCGGCAACGACTATCGCCGGGTCCGGCTCGGCATCGGTCATCCCGGCGTCAAGGAACTGGTGCACGGCCACGTGCTGTCGGACTTCGCCAAGGCCGACAATGACTGGGTGGCGACGCTGTGCGAGGCGGTGGCCGAGCACGCGGCACTGGTTGCCAAAGGCACGGACGCGACCTTCGCCAACAGGGTGCATCTCGCCATGCAGGCGAAGGGATTCTTGACCAAGGACGAGAACGGCAAGGAATAGGGCGCCGTTTTCTCCGTCAAGCCCGGCCATGACGAATACGGATAGAGGACGACCATGGGATTTAAATGCGGGATCGTCGGGTTGCCCAATGTCGGCAAGTCGACCTTGTTCAACGCGCTGACCGAGACGGCCGCTGCGCAGGCCGCGAACTATCCGTTCTGCACCATCGAGCCGAATGTCGGCGAAGTCGCCGTGCCCGATCCGCGGCTCGACAAGCTCTCGGCCATCGCCAAATCGGCGCAGATCATCCCGACCCGGCTGACCTTCGTCGACATTGCCGGCCTCGTGCGCGGCGCTTCCAAGGGTGAAGGCCTCGGCAACCAGTTCCTCGCCAACATCCGCGAGGTCGACGCCATCGCGCATGTCGTGCGCTGCTTCGAGGATTCCGACATCACGCATGTCGAGGGCAAGATCGCCCCGCTCGCCGACATCGAGACCATCGAGACCGAGCTGATGCTCGCCGACCTCGACAGCCTCGAGAAGCGCGTCGACAACCTCACGAAGAAGGCCAAGGGCAACGACAAGGACGCCAAGGAGCAGCTCGACCTCGTCAACCGCACGCTGGTGCTGCTGCGCGAGGGCAAACCCGCCCGCCTCGTCGAGCGCAAGGCGGAGGAGGAGCGGGCCTTCGGGATGCTCGGCCTGCTTTCGTCGAAGCCCGTGCTCTACGTCTGCAATGTCGAGGAAGGCTCGGCCGCCACGGGCAATTCGTTCTCCAAGGCGGTGGAGGAGCAGGCGGCCAAGGAAGGCGCCGTTGCCGTCGTCATCTCCGCCAAGATCGAATCCGAGATCGCCACCATTTCGCGCGAGGAGCGCGCCGACTTCCTGGAGACGCTGGGTCTCGAAGAGGCCGGGCTCGATCGCCTGATCCGCGCCGGCTACACGCTGCTCGACCTCATCACCTATTTCACGGTGGGCCCGAAGGAAGCGCGCGCCTGGACCATCTATCGCGGTACCAAGGCTCCGGGCGCGGCCGGCGTGATCCACACCGACTTCGAGAAGGGTTTTATCCGCGCCGAGACGATTGCGTATGAGGACTATGTCGCGCTGAACGGCGAAGCCGGCGCCCGCGATGCCGGCAAGCTGCGTCTCGAAGGCAAGGAATACGTCGTCGCCGACGGCGACGTGATGCATTTCAGGTTTAATACGTAAGACGCGAAAGAGCGGTGCTGTAGGGTGGGCAAAGCGACTTGTCCGCCGTAGCTCGAAGAGCGAAGGCGGAAGCGTGCCCACCACGTCTCTCTCAAATCGCGAAAGGATGGTGGGCACGGCGCCTAGCGCCTTTGCCCACCCTACGGCCGCCTCACCGCGCCCCGCCGCCCTGGTCGCGGATCGCGCCGAGATGCTCGTTGATGCGGAAGACGATCAGGATCAGCTCCGCGGCGATGCGCGAGAACACGATGCCGACGACGATGCTCGCGATCGATGACAGCAGCACCAGGAAGCCGCCGAACGGGCTGATCGCCATCGTCGCGAGACCGGAGAAGATTCCGGAAAGGCCGAACAGGCAGATCAGTGCGATCACCAGCCAGTAGAAGGTCTTGATGATCGTAGGGGTTATGAATCGGTCCCATTGAAACAGGTCGCTGAATGAAAACATTGCTCTCCCCAGGGCAAATCGGGCCTCGGCCTGCCGGTTGATCCGACTCAAGACCAACGCCGACACCCCATATGTAGCACGAGCCATGCGGGCCGGCGGGTTGAGATTGCCGCAAAGTGCGGCCACAATCTGTCATTCCCTCAAAGCATTCCCGAGATGACCCTGACCTTCGAAGATTTCCCGCCCGGCCGGTTCGGAACATTCGGCCCGCGCCATGTCACCCGCGACGAGATCTTGGCTTTCGCCGCCGAGTTCGATCCGCAGCCGATGCACCTCGATGAGGAGGCCGCGGCCAACAGCATGCTGCGCGGCCTGTCCGGCTCGGGCTGGCACCTCTGCTCGCTGATGATGCGGATGATGGCCGATGGCTTCATCACACGCGCCGCTTCGCTCGGCTCGCCCGGCGTCGACGAGGTGCGTTGGCTGTCACCCTTGCGGCCCGGCGACGATCTCATGCTCGACGTCGACGTGCTGGAGGCGCGCGCCTCGAAGAGCCGGCCGGAGCTCGGCATCGTCAAGTTCAAATGCACGGTGCGCAACGCCAAGGGCGAGGCGCTGTGCGAGATGACCTCGCCGATCCTGATCAAGCGCCGCGAGGGAGCAGTCTGATGCCCTTCTTCGAGGAGATCGAGATCGGCCACCGCCGCGAGATCGGCGCCTACACGTTCACCGCGGAGTCCATCAAGATTTTCGCCGCAAAGTTCGATCCGCAGCGCTTCCACCTCGACGAGGAGGAAGGCAAGAACTCGCTGTTCGGCGGCCTCGCGGCCTCGGGCTGGCATGTCGGCTCGGCCTGCATGAGCCTGCTTGTCGCCGATGGCCAGCGTCTGGCGCGTGAGGCCGCTTCGCGCGGCGAGGAGGTCGCGGTGTGGGGGCCGTCGCCGGGTTTTCGCGACCTGCGCTGGATCAGGCCGGTGCTCGCCGGCGACACCGTCGCCTACGTCAACGAAGTCATCGACAAGCGCAGCTCCGCCTCGCGCCCCGGGTGGGGCATTCTGACGGCCCGCACCACCGGCACCAACCAGCGCGGCGAGGAGGTCTATTCCATCACCGCCAGCGCCTTCGTGCCGATGCGGAAGGGCGATTAGACCTGTTCCAAGATGAACGGTCCAAATGTGTGTGCGAGTGTTGCCCGCGCGCTATGGACGCGATTCCGGGCGGCTGCCATAAGCCTGCTCAACATGATGACCCGCGAAGCAGTTGGCGGAACCATCGAGTTGCTAACCAATTATGAACCTGTCGCTGTCTAATTGAAACGAATTGGGCAGAGAACAGGGGACGAGGACCATGGCAGACCGCGGCGCACTCAAGCTGGTGGGATTTATCTTTGCGACCGCGACGCTGGCAGTGATGCTGGTCGCCGGCATGGTGGTGAAGGGCTATGCCGATGGCGGCTACACCCTGGAAGCCTCGACGGTCGACGCGAGCCGTTAAGGGCTCGTTAACTCTTCGGGGCCGGACGTCCGGCCTCCGCCGTCAGCGGCTATAGACGAACGCCAGCACCGCGATCGCGACCGCCAGCAATCCGACGAAGCGCAGCATGATCGTGCCGAACTGGTTCGGCGCGGGCCGCAGCGGGATAGGGTCCGTATTGTCGGGCCGAATGCTTTCCATCTGAAATGTCCCCGGACCCGGCCGCAAGGCTGCGGGCGCTTGGCATTGGTCGGCGCTGGGGCGCGGAGGGTTCAAAGTGAACCGGGTCGGCTGCATTGACTGTGTGAACGCATGTCCACTGCCCCAATCTTTCGCAGCCACACCCTTCGCTGTCATGCCCCGGCTTGCCGCCTTCGCTGAAGCTTCGGCGGCCGGGCGAGCTTGTGGCCCGGCGTAGCCTTGGCGGAGCCGGGACCGGGGCATCCAGTACGCTGCGGCGTCTCGGCTCTTGCCTCATTGTCTCTGGAATACTGGATCGCCCGATCCCGTCTCCGCCAAGGGCTTCGCCGGGCCAAGAACTCACTCGGCCGCCGAAGCCTTAGCGAAGGCGGCAAGTCGGGCGATGACACCTATTGTGGGGAGCTTGTGCGCATCCAACTCCCCACGAATCAAAACCGCCGCGCCCCTTGCGGAACACGGCGGCTGGTGATGCTTGACGTGAGTGATCAGCTGTTGCGCAGGCCGTCGGCGGCGCGCTTCCACTGCGCGACGTTGTCGGCGATCATGCGGGTCGACTTCATCGCGGCCTGGCTGAGCTGGGCGTAGCCGGAGATCTCGCGCTGGACGCGCTGGCCTTCGGCATGGAGCAGGTCGCGCAGGCTCTCGAGCTCGGAGATCAGGTTCTCGATCTCGGCGAGCGAGGTGCCGGCGACGCGCTGGATCAGCGAGTTGACGTTGGTGACGGTGGCTTCCGCGCTCGGATCGAGCGGCGGCGTGTCGGTGGTTCCCGATGCCGGCCGGCGCAGATAGGCGATGTCGTTGCGGACGAAGTCGCGGATGCCGGCTTCAACTTCCGTCACTGCGGCGAGGTTGGTGTCGACCGTCTCGGTCTCGGTGGCTTCGGTCTTTTCCGGACGCATGGCGTTCATCGTTATTCCCCTGTTCGCGTTGAGCGCGGCGCGAGTGTCCCCCGCACGACGAGTTCGGTCATCCGACTAGGGCGTCGGATTTTGACCGCAACTTGGCCGAGATACGGCAAGGGCGGACGATTCGGGGGCTTTGCCGTGGCGTATGGTTACGAGAGTCTGAACTGCTGGGAAAACGAACCTATCCCGGGATGATGGGAGAGGGGGGCTGGACTGCTACCAGCTCTTCTTGAAGCCCGCCGTCAGGCTCTTGTTGATCGCGCCCTGCGAGGTCTCGCCGACCGAGCCGGAGACGGTGACGTTGTCGAACAGCTTTTGCTCCGCGCCGACCTTGCGCAGCCATTTGTCGTCGGTGGTCGACAGCGACTGGCCCGCGGTGATGCTGGTGCCGGTGTCGGTGAGGGTGACCTTGGCGCTCTGCTCGGTCTCGTAATTGCGCGTGACGTGCCCGCCGATGCCGGGCACCGCGGTGGTGCCCTGCTGGTTGACGCTGTAGCCGTTCTGGAGCGTCAGCGACGTGTCGCTCGACAGCGGCACCGACTTGGTCAGCGATGCCCCGAGCTTGCTCTGCTCGGCGCCGGGATCGACGCGGGCTTCCACCGCGGTCTTGTCCCAGATCGAGCCGGCGCCCGGCGCGGTCGCCGCCGCCCAGGCGCTGCCGGACGATTGCGGCAGGCTGCCGCCATTGGTGGCTTTCTGCGCCAGCAGCTCGGACATCGTTCGCGGCTCGCTCGTCACCGTCATGTCGGCTCCGATGCGGGCGTCCCAGAACGAGGAGACCGACTGCTTCACCGTCACCGCCGAGGAGCCGTTGGCGTTCGCGTTCGACGACCAGTTCAGTCCGTCCTTGGCGGCGGCCTGGGCGCGCTTCTTGGCGGCCATGACGTCGTTGCCGGTGCCGGCGTCGATCGCGAGTTGACTCCAGTCGAGCTTGTCGACGTCGATGCCCTTTAAGATGTCGGGGTCGTTGACGTCGGGGGCTGCGGCGGTCTCTGTGGCTTCGGTCTCGGCCTCGTCGTCAGGCGCCGCCGCCGAGAAGGGCGGGATGATCTGCGCCGAGACCGTCAGAACCGAGCCCAAAATGAATGTGGCCGCCAGCACCGGCAGCCTGGTCCAGCCAAAACCTGTCGAGAATTCCATCGTCCTGCCCGCGAGCCCAGCGCATGCTTGCCGCCACTATAATGCGGCCTTCGGTGATGACCATGCGCCATTCGGTCCACTCAACACATGGTGATCTATCGTTGCGAAATTGTGGCGGCTCGCCTCGGCCAGGGCATGATCCGGACCCGAAGGGCCGCGCCGGCGCAAAGTGTGCAGCGGGTTTTCCCTCGCGACAAACGCGGAACGCGTTTGCGCGGAGATCATGCTCAAACCACTGGAATGGCGAACCAACGGGCCGCGCGAAAGGCGCGCGCCCGATGACGAGCTTCGCCACGACGGCATCCGGCGGGGCTGGAGGCCAGGACGCGGGTCGGGCGAGCATCAATCATCGGTCCCGGCAAGCGGGGCCCGTTGGCGTCCCCCTCAGCCGACGCGGGTCATCTTCGGCAGATGAATGGCGCGGCCGAGTGCCTGTTCAACCAGATCGAAGGTGTCGACCAGCACGCGCATGCTGATCAGCTTGCCCGCCCTGAACTGGGCGAACTGCGCCACCCGCAAGCTGATCGGCTTGTCGGAATCCAGCGCGGTCAGCGAATAGCGCAGCATCGAGGCGGCGGAATCCACGCCGAGCATGATGCTCTCGCGGTCGAAGCGGCGGACATGGAAATTGTCGGCGAGCTGGCGGATGACGTCGAGCACGGCGTCCCGGCCCTGGCGCGCGCCGAGGAACGGAAACATGTCGATCGGGCCGTAGATCGCCCACTCGACGTCCTCGTCGATCAGGGCCTCGATGTCCCTGAAATCCCGGTCGTTCACCGCGCGATGCAACGCGCGCGAGAAACGCCAGAGGCTGTGCTCTGTCATTTGGGGGGCGTCCTGAAGCTGGCTTGCAGAAAAAACGGAAAGCAACCCCATGCACAGAAAAGGTGCCGGGGACGCTCAACTCGTTCGTATACAAATAAAATAGGCGATTTCGGCCAAAACGCAATTCACGTTTTCGCAATGCACAATTGATGCGGGTTTGTGAGATTTACAACAGAACCCCGTAATCTCCCGGTCTCCGTTTCACCTGTCCGTAAGAACGGGGCGAGGGAGAAGGATCATCCCCCGTCTACCCGCGCGCCCACGATCAGCGGCCCGATCTCCCGCTCCAGCACCTGCTGCACCAGATCGTAGGAATCGATGATCTCGCGGATCTGCGCCACCAGTCCGCCCCGGAAGCTGTAGAACACCGCCATGTCGAACTGCACGACGCGATCGTTGCTGCGCTTCTTGAAGTAGGTGTGCATGTAGGTCGCGACCTCGTCGCCCTCGGCGAGGATGTGCGGCGCCTTGTAGCGGATTTCGGAATAGCGCGACCAGACCGTCTGCCACAGCTCGCGCAGTTCCTGCTTGCCGTGGCGCGGCACCATGTGCGGCAGCACGTCGATCGGCGCGTGGGTGAGGAAGTCGACGTCGTCGGTGCAGCACGACAGCGCGGCCTCGATATCGCCGCGCGCAAAACTGTCCAGCAGATGCAGCACGCGTTGCCTGTTCAGCGATTCAACCGTCATGCCGCTCCCGCCCTCTTGGGGTGTCGATTGCAAACGCCAATGCGCGCTCCGCGGGTCCATTAATCCGCAAAAACAAAGGTGTCCGGATCATATGACGCGCCGATGCAAGGCCGGGTTCATGAAATGCAATTAGGGATTGCGTACGTAGTCGCCTGCACGATTTCGAGCGGGTTTTCGCGCCCCGCGATGACGCCGCGTGCATGCCGGTGGGCGCGTCCCGCCACACCGGTACGCGGGAACCCGCGCCCGTCGGTGCTCGTTGAGACACCGAAACCGATCCGGAGACATCGATTATGAAATCCCCGCTTCTCACCGTCGCCGCAGCACTTCTGATGCTGGGCGCGACCTCCGCCGCCAACGCCAAGGGCTGCATCAAGGGCGCGGTCGTCGGCGGCGTCGCCGGCCACTATGCCGGCCATCACGGCGTCCTGGGCGCCGCCGCCGGCTGCCTCTACGGCAGGCATCACGCCAAGGAGCAGGAAAAGCAGCAGCAACAGCAGGGACAGGTGAACGGGCAGGGGAAGCTGTAGGCGCGAACGGCACCACATGCGCCCTCGTCATTCCGGGGCGCCGCAAAGCGGCGAGCCCGGAATCTATAGCCACGACAAGCGCGGACGATACTCCGTCGCCCTACCTCTTCTTCCACCCACCCCGCCGTCCCGGCTGCCCACCCGTCGACTTCGGCGCCGGCCCGAACTCCGGCCCGGACTGCCTTGAATCCGTCGGCTGGATGATCCGGCTCGTGCTGCCGAACGGCTTTGCCGGCAGGCTCGGGTTTTCGCGGTAGGGCAACGACTCCGGGCCGTGCATCTCGTCGAGATGCGGCTTGTGCACCTTCGAGCCGCTGCCGCCACCGCTGGCTTTCAGTGCGGAGCTCACGGTTTTCTTCTTCATCGCGCTGACGGGCAGGTTGGCGGCGTCGCCGTACTTCTTGGTGCCGGCATAGGCGCCGGCCTTGCCCTGCACGGTGCGCTGCTTGACGGTGGGGTCGTCGACCACCGCGAGCTCGGTGGCGCGCAGGCGCTTGACTTCGTCGCGCAGGCGGGCGGCTTCCTCGAAGTTCAGATCGGCGGCGGCCTCGCGCATCCTTGTTTCGAGATCGGCGAGCACGGCTTCGAAATTGTGGCCGATCGAGATGACGTCATCGGTCATGTCGTGGCCGCCGACCTCGACCAGCACGTGGTCGCGCTCGTAGACCGAGTTGAGGATGTCGCCGATCTGCTTCTTCACGCTCTCCGGCGTGATGCCGTTGGCGGTGTTGTACTCGACTTGCTTTTCGCGGCGCCGGTTGGTTTCCGCAATGGCGCGCTCCATCGAGCCCGTCATCTGGTCGGCATAGAGGATCACCTTGCCGTCGACGTTGCGCGCGGCGCGGCCGATGGTCTGAATCAAGGACGTTTCACTGCGCAAAAAGCCTTCCTTGTCGGCGTCAAGGATCGCGACCAGCGCGCATTCGGGAATGTCGAGGCCTTCGCGCAAGAGGTTGATGCCGACCAGCGCGTCGAAGGCGCCCAAGCGAAGATCCCGGATGATCTCGATACGCTCGATGGTGTCGATATCGGAGTGCATGTAGCGAACGCGAATACCCTGCTCATGCAGATATTCGGTGAGGTCCTCCGCCATGCGCTTGGTCAGCACCGTGATCAGCGAGCGATAGCCTGCCTGGGCGGTGGCGCGGACCTCGCCGACGAGATCGTCGACCTGGGTGCGAGCGGGGCGGATATTAACGGGAGGATCAATAAGTCCGGTCGGTCGGATCACCTGCTCGACGAACACGCCGCCGCTTTCGTTCAGCTCCCAGCCGCTCGGCGTCGCCGACACCGCGACCGTCTGCGGCCGCATCATGTCCCACTCCTCGAAGCGGAGCGGGCGGTTGTCCATGCAGGAGGGCAGGCGGAAGCCGTATTCGGCGAGCGTCGCCTTGCGGCGGAAGTCGCCGCGGAACATGCCGCCGATCTGCGGCACGGTGACGTGGCTCTCGTCGGCGAATACCAGCGCATTGTCGGGGACGTATTCGAACAGCGTCGGCGGCGGCTCGCCGGGCAGGCGCCCGGTGAGATAGCGCGAATAGTTCTCGATGCCGGCGCAGCTTCCGGTCGCCTCCATCATCTCGAGGTCGAAGGTGGTGCGCTGCTCCAGCCGCTGCGCCTCCAAGAGGCGGCCCTGGTCGTGCAGCTGGTCGAGCCGCTGCTTCAGCTCCGATTTGATCGACTTGATCGCCTGCACAAGCGTCGGGCGCGGCGTCACGTAGTGCGAGTTGGCGTACATCTTGATGAATTCGAGCTCGTCCTGTTTGTGGCCGGTGAGCGGATCGAACTCCTCGATGGTCTCGATGGTGTCGCCGAACAGGTTTACGCGCCAGGCCCGGTCCTCATAGTGCGCCGGGAAGATGTCGATGACGTCGCCGCGCACGCGAAACGTGCCGCGGGTGAAATCGGCCTGGGTGCGCTTGTACTGGAGGGCGACGAGGTCGGCGATCAGCTGGCGCTGGTCGATGCGCTCGCCCTTCTTCAGCGCGAAGGTCATCGCGGTGTAGGTCTCGACCGAGCCGATACCGTAGATGCAGGACACCGACGCCACGATGATGACGTCGTCGCGTTCGAGCAGCGCGCGCGTCGCCGAGTGGCGCATGCGGTCGATCTGCTCGTTGATCGAGGAGTCCTTCTCGATGTAGGTGTCCGTGCGCGGGACGTAGGCTTCCGGCTGGTAGTAGTCGTAATAGCTGACGAAATATTCGACCGCGTTATCGGGGAAGAAGCTCCTGAACTCGCCGTAGAGCTGGGCGGCCAGCGTCTTGTTCGGCGCCAGGATGATAGCGGGCCGCTGCGTCGCCTCGATCACCTTGGCCATGGTGTAGGTCTTGCCGGAGCCGGTGACGCCGAGCAGCACCTGCGAGCGGTCGTTACGCTGGATCCCTTCGACCAGCTCGGCGATCGCGGTCGGCTGGTCGCCGCGCGGCTGGTACGGCGATTTGATCTCGAAGCGCACCCCGCCTTCGGACTTTTCCGGGCGCGGCGGGCGGTGCGGCGTCCACACCTTGGTGGAGCCGTCGTCCCTGCGGAACTCCGGCCGGCCCTCGCGGATCAGCGATTCCAGCGCGTCGGCGGTCGCCTTGACGCCGAGCGCCTCCATCTTGGTGCGCGGCGGACGCGCCAGCGCTTCGGCGTCGTCCTCCTCGGTGGGAAGCCCGAGCTGCCGCGCCAGTTCCGGATCGAGCGTCGGGATCGTGGCCGCGGTGCCGTAATTGGCCTGCGGCGCTTCTTCAAAGCCTTCGGTGGTCGCGCGCGCGCCCGGCGGCTGCGGATTCGGCCGCAGCGGCATCGGCTTGGCATTATCCTGCGGAAACTCCTTTGGCGTCGAGGCCCGTGCGCGATGGGCGGCAGCCTCGCCCCCGGCGCGGCGGTCGCGCGAATTGTCCGGCGGCGGCTGCAGCCCGGTGCCCGATCCCAGCCCGGCATCGCCGCGATTGATCGCGGGATTGAGCAACTCGGCCAGCGCCGGCCCGATCGGCTGCACGTCAGGCCGGTGCGCCTTGGAGTTCGGGGCCTTGGATTTGGGGGATTTCGGGGGAGCAGGTTTCTTCGCCATGCCCCGAATATGGGACGAGTCAGCCCTTCAGAAAAGAGCGAAGGTACGTCCGTGCGCAGGCTGCTGACAGCAGGTTGGCAGCAGCCTCTTTAAGCCGCCGGCGGCGGGGCCTCGTCGTCGTTGCTCGCCCGGTGCGGCTCGAGGATGTCGAGATGGATCCCGCCGCAATCGGTGCAGCGCATGGTCCAGTACTCGCACCCCGCGCGGCCGCCGATCACGCGAAGCACCGCGAGATCGCCATCGCATTCGGGACATTTCGACAGCACATTGCGGGCATAGATTCTCGGCCGCGGCGTGTCTTCGAATTCGATGACTGACATGACCGGTTCCCCCTTTATGCTGCGCTGTCCCTTGGTTCGCTTGGAGTCCCGCGCTTATTCGTCGTCGCTGTCGTCGGCCCGCCGGCGGAAGCGATCGATGTGGTGCTTGGCATCGGCGATCGCCGCGTTCTGATCCGGCCAGGCGAAACCGACTTCCATGGCCGGAAACAGCACGCCGTCGATGGCGAGGGGGCTGAGATCGGCGCGGCGGATGCGGGCATGCCAGAGGCCTTTGCCGGCCTCGAAGGATTCGATGTCAAAGCCGTCGTAGATGGTCGTCATTGTAGTCCCCAAATGTTCCGTAAGTGTCTTGTTGAAGAGTCAGGGGACCACGTTTGGCGGGTTCAGTATGTGAAGCCATTCACAAGCGGCCGGCTTTTTTGCCTAAGGGCCTCGTGGAACGGGCGTCAGTTCCGTGGCGCGGCGCGGCCGATCCGCCTGGCGGGGCGTGCGGCGGGCTCCGAGGCCGCCCGCATGATCCAGCGCCGGAACGCGGCGAAGTCGCGCTGCTCGGTCTGAAAACTGCGATACAGCAGGTACCAGCGCATGCCCTTGGGAACCGAGAGATCGAACGGCGCGACCAGCCGGCCGGCGGCGAGATCGTCGTCGATATAGGGCCGGATGCCCATGGCGATGCCGAGGCCGTCGGCGGCGGCCTGGAGCGCCTGGCCGTAGAACTGGAATTCCGGTCCGCGCGCGTTGATGCGGGTGAGGTTCGCCGCCTTGAGCCAGATCGGCCAATCCTCCGGCGAATGCGTGACGCGGATCAGGCCTGGCCCTTTGAGGTCGGCGGGCCGCTTCAGGCCGGTGGCGAGGCGGGGCACGCAGACCGGCGTGAGGTCGCCGGCGAACAAGGGCTCGGCGACCAGGCCGGGCCAGTCGCCGGTGCCGAGCTTGATGCCGCAGCTCCAGTCCTCGCCGAATGGGACCTCGGCACCACCGGTGGTGAAGCGCACCTCGATGTCGGGCTCCTCGCTGCGAAACTCCGACAGCCGCGGGATCAGCCAGCGCATCGCAAAGGTGTGGCCGACGCCGATGGTGAGTACGCGGACGCTGGAGGGCGCCGTCACCTGCGCGGTGAGGCTTGCCAGCGCGTCGAAGATCGGCGTCAGCCCGCCTTGATAGGCGCGGCCTGCCTGCGTCAGCACGAGCTTGTTGGCCTTGCGCTCGAACAGCGCGACGCCGAGACGTTCCTCCAGCAGATGCACCATGCGGCTGACGGCCGCCGCCGACACGCTGAGCTCGAGCCCGGCCGCCGCAAAACTGCCGGTCCGCGCCGCCGCCTCGAATGCCTTGATGCCGTTGAGAAACAGCAGCCGCCGCAAATGACCCACCCTCAGGAAAGCTGATGCAAGGCCAAGATAACTCAGTTTGCGAAGCTAGGGCAAGCGAGGCACAAGAATGAGAGTAATTCCAAGTTGTGTTTCGGGGCCGCCGCCGCGTTCTTCGTCTCTCCCCGCACGCGGGGAGAGGCCGGAGTTTGCGAGAGCAAATTCCGGGTGAGGGGACTCTCCGCGAGCCCCTCTGCCACCTTCCTTGCGGAGACTCCCCCCTCGCCCCAGCCTCTCCCCGCAAGCGGGGCGAGGGAGTGATGCACTCTGCGTCCCTGACTTGAACCGTACCCCAGGAGATTCCGCCCGTGACGCCCATCATGATCGCTGCCCTTGGATTGCTGATGGTCGCCACCGCGTTCCTGTCGGGGCTGTTCGGCATGGCGGGCGGGTTGATCCTGATCGGCGTGCTGCTGGCGCTGATGCCGCTGCCGACCGCGATGGTGCTGCATGCGATCACGCAGATGGCCTCGAACGGCTGGCGCGCTTTCCTCTGGCGCGCGCATATCCGCTGGCGGCCGGTCGCGAACTACATGGTCGGCGCAGCCGTCGCGCTCGCGGCCTGGTCGCTCACCCGCTACGTGCCGGACAAGCCGATGGCGCTGCTGCTGCTCGGCGTCACCCCGTTCATGGCGCGGCTGCTGCCGTCGAACATCAAGCCGGATCCTGACCGTCTCTGGCAGGGCACCGTCTATGGCACGATCTGCATGGGCCTGATGCTGATGACCGGCGTGTCGGGCCCGTTGCTCGACACCTTCTTTCTCGGCGGCGATTTCGGCCGGCGTGAGAAGGTGGCGACCAAGGCGATGTGCCAGCTCGTCAGTCATTTCACCAAGCTCGTCTATTTCGGCGGCATCATCGACCAGGCCGCGAGCCTCGATCCCGTGCTCGCCGGCGTCGCGATTCTCGCCTCGATGCTCGGCACCACGCTGGCGCGGCGCATCCTCGAAGCCATGACCGACCAGCAATTCGTGGCCTGGTCGAACAAGCTGATCACCACCATCGCTTGCTACTATATGGCCTATGGCGGCTGGCTGCTGGTTCGCACGCCGGTGCTGGCGGCCTTCGACAAGGGAGGTTTGCAATGAGCGAGACGGCCGATCCGCTGGTGCTGGACTTCGTCGAATGGGTCGCGCGCGAGCCGCGCGCCTATGCCGAGGTGATCGCGACCTGGAAGACCTCGTGCCCGCGTCTCACCATCTGGGAAGACGCCGCCGAGCGCGGCTACGTCACCCGTGACACGCTGCCCGGTGTGGGGCTGATCATCGCGGTGACGACGGACGGCGAGAGGTTGCTGCGCACGAACGGGCGGTGACACACACCTCCGCCTCCACATCGTCATTGCGAGCGCAAGCGAAGCAATCCAGAATGGGAGACCCTCACCCTGAGGAGCGCGCATCTTGCGCGCGTCTCGAAGGGCGAGGCCGAGATCGGGCCTTCATCCTTCGAGACGCGCGTTCCGCGCTCCTCAGGATGAGGGTCTGGCAGGGAAGGCCTTTCATGTCGCTCAAGCTCTTCGAACTCGTCGGTACCGATGCTGCGCGCCCGTTCAGCCCATATTGCTGGCGCACGCGGATGGCGCTGGCGCACAAGGGCCTGTCGGCGGAATCGCTGCCCTGGCGCTTCACCGAGAAGGGCGCGATTTCGCCGCACGGCTCGGAGAAGGTCCCGGTGCTCCTGCATCATGACAAGCCCGTGATCGATTCCTGGGCGATCGCGAACTATCTCGAAGACAATTTTCCAGACCAGCCGTCGCTGTTCGGCGGCGAGGGCGGCCGCGCCATGGCGCGCATGCTCAATGCCTGGGGCGACATCGCCATCGTCGGCGGCCTCTCTCTGCTGATCGTCGCCGACATCCCGAAAAACCTCGGCCAGGTCGACGCCGCCTATTTCCGCCAGTCGCGTGAGGCGCGGTTCGGCAAGCCCCTGGAAGAGGTCCAGGCGAGCCGCGAGACCGGCGTCGTCGCGTTCCGCAAGTCGCTCGAAGTAATGCGGCAGACGTTCAAGACGCAGGCCTATCTCGGCGGCAGCGCGCCGAACTATGCCGACTATATCGTGTTCGGCGGTTTTCAATGGGCGCGTGTGGTGAGCCCGTTCAGGCTGCTGGAAGTGGATGATCCCGTCTATGCGTGGCGCGAAAAACTGCTCGACGCGTTCGACGGCATGGCGCGGAAGTCGCCGGGGCACGCGGTGTAGCTTCGTAGCCCGGATGGAGCGCAGCGAAATCCGGGATTGGTGCCCGCGGAAGGATTCCCGGATTACGCTTGCGCTCCATCCGGGCTACGCGCTTCTGCCGCCGCCTTCCTCAGACATTCCCGGCACAAACAATCCTCGCCCTTGACTGGCATCGGCAGCCGCGCCGTTTCCTCCGCGCACCAGCAGTTTCCCGAGAGATCGCAGCCGAACTCGGTGCCGCAACGGGAGCAGGCGAGGCGGCGCGGTTCCGGCAAGGGAAAATCGGAGGGAAATTCTTTCGGATTTGTCATGATTTGCCCAAACGCTGCGCCGTCATTTTCATGCCGGGTTCATCTCCCGCTACGGTATATTAGGCGCTGCGCTCAGACTCGGAAAGCGGTTGGCAACGCGCGAAGGACACATCGATGGCCCGCGATTCGCAAGCTGCCCTCGTCGCGCTCAACCGTTTCGGTTTCGGAGCGCGCGGCGGGGCGTCCGGCGATCTCGTCAACGCGGCGTCCGATCCGCGCGGCTTCGTGAAGGCGGAACTCGCCCGCCCCAACGGCGTGCTGCTGGAAGCGCCGGGGCTGCAATCGACGCCGCAACTCGGGCAGGCCGTGTTCGCCTATCAGGACCAGGTCAAGCAGGCGCGCGAGGCCGCGAAGGCCGTTGCGCCCGCCGAAGGGTCGCAGCAGGCACCGGCCGATCAGAAGCCGGGGCTGCGCCGCAATCTTTCGCTGAACGCGGCCGCGACCGAGATCGCCGGCCAGATGGCCGAGGCCAAGCCCGCCGACAATGCGGCGAAACCGGACGCCATGCAGCCCAGCGCTGCCGCACCCCCTGCCGCCAAGCCCGCGCCGCAGCCGCTCAACGTGATCCAGAAAACCTTTCGCGCCGAGGCGCTGGCGCGCTTGCAACGCGCGACGCTGGTCGAGTGCGGCTTCACCGAGCGGCTGGTGGTGTTCTGGTCCAACCATTTCTGCATCTCCGCGAGCAAGGGCGAGCTGGCGCGGATCTGGGCCGGCGCGTTCGAGCGCGAGGCGATCCGGCCGCATGTGCTCGGGCGCTTCGCCGACATGCTGAGGGCGGTCGAGCAGCATCCGGCGATGCTGTTCTTCCTCGACAACCAGCAATCGCTCGGGCCGGACTCGCGCGCCGGGCAAAACCGCAAGCGCGGGCTGAACGAAAATCTCGCGCGCGAGATCATGGAGCTGCATACGCTCGGCGTCGGCGGCGGCTACACGCAGGACGACGTCACCTCGCTCGCGCGCATCATCACCGGCTGGACCTTTGCCGGACGGCAGGGGCAGCTGGGAACGCCCGGCTCCTTCGCGTTCAACGCCAACGCGCACCAGCCCGGGCCGCAAATGCTGCTCGGCAAGACCTACGGGCCGACCGGCCTTGCGCAAGGCGAGGCCGCGCTCGCCGACATCTCGCGCCATCCCTCGACCGCCAATTTCATCGCCACCAAATTCGTCCGCCATTTCGTTGCCGACGATCCGCCGCCGGCGCTCGTTGCGCGATTGCGCGACGTCTTCGTCAAGACCGACGGTGATCTCAAGGCAATGGCTGTTGCGCTAGTCGATTCCGACGAGGCCTGGAAGGCGCCGCTGACGAAGATGCGCTCGCCTTACGACTTCGTGGTCGCGAGCGGACGGCTGCTCGCGCGCGTGCCGGAGGATCCCGGTGGCTATCTCAATAACCTGAACCTGCTCGGCCAGCCACTGTGGTCGCCGGCCGGGCCGAACGGTTTTCCGGATACCAGCGCGGCCTGGGCCGCACCCGAAGGCATCAAGCTCCGGCTCGACATCGCGGCACAGATGGGCGCGCGGCTCGGTAACAACATCGATCCGCTCGACCTGCTGGAGTTCGCGGCTGCGGATGCGGCCTCGATCGAGACGCGCAAAACCATCGAGCGCGCGGAGTCGCGGCAGCAGGCGCTGGCACTGCTGCTGATGTCGCCGGAAATGCAGAGGAGATGATGATGATCGACTGCGTCGAGAACCGGCTCCTCACCTCGCGCCGCGGCCTCCTGCTCGGCGGCGCGTCCTTCGCGGCCTGGGCCTATTTGCCGAAATTCGCCCGCGCGGCCGGCGGGCGCGATCCGCGCTTGATCGTGGTGATCCTGCGCGGCGCGCTCGACGGGCTCTCGACCGTCGCGCCGCTTGGCGATCCCGATTATGCCGGCCTTCACGGCTCGATCGCGCTTGCCGCCGACGGCGCGCATCCCGCGATCATGCTCGATACTTTTTTCGCGCTGCATCCGGCGATGCCGGAGTTCGCGCGCATGTATCGCGACATGCATGCCGCGGTGATCCATGCGGTGGCGACGCCCTATCGCGACCGCTCGCATTTCGATGGCCAGGACGTGCTCGAAAGCGGTTATGCCGGTCCCGGCCGCGTTCAATCGGGCTGGCTCAATCGCGCGCTCGAAGCGCTGCCGCGCGGCGAGCGTGTGTCGAGTGGGCTCGCGGTCGGTCCGACCACGCCGCTGGTCTTGCGCGGCAATGCGCCGACCGTCGGCTGGGCGCCGGTGGCGCTGCCGCAAGCCGACGACGACACCGCCATGCGCCTCGTCGATCTCTACCGTCACCGCGATCCCGCGCTGGCCTCCGCGCTGTCGCAGGGCCTCCAGTTGGAGAAGGCAGCGAGCGGCGACGACATGAAGCCGAAACCCGGCAACCAGGTTGCGCAGATGCGCCAGGTCGCGCGCGGCGCCGCAAAGCTGATGGCGGCCGATGACGGCCCGCGCATCGCCGCGCTCGCCTTCGACGGCTGGGATACGCATGCCAATGAAGGCGGTCCGGTCGGGCGTCTGGCCTTCCTGCTCGGCGGCCTCGATGGCGCGCTCGCCGAGTTCGAAAGCGGCCTTGGCGAGCGCTGGCGCGACACCGCAATCGTCGTCGCCACCGAGTTCGGCCGCACCGCGCGCATCAACGGCACCGACGGCACCGATCACGGCACGGGAACGATCGCGCTGCTCGCCGGCGGCGCGGTGAAAGGCGGCCGCGTCATCTCCGACTGGCCCGGTCTCAAGCTCGCGAACTTGTATGAGGGACGCGACCTCAAGCCCACCACGGACTTGCGCTCCGTGATCAAGGGAGTGCTGCAGGGACAGTTCGGCCTGTCCGATCGCGTGCTGGCTGAAACCGTATTCCCGGACAGCGCCGCAGCGCGGCCGATGAAGGGATTGGTGGCGTAATAACAGCCACCGTCATTCCGGGCCCGTGTCTTGCGGTGCGTCCCGGAATGACGACATGATGAGCCGAGCATCAGGAGATCACCCGCATGTACATCGCCATGAACCGCTTCCGCGTCGCCAAGGGCTCTGAAGCCGCTTTCGAACAGGTCTGGCTCTCGCGCGACACGTTTCTCGACGGGGTGCCGGGCTTCGTCGAATTCCATCTGCTGCGCGGTCCCGAGCTCGAGGACCACACGCTCTATGCCTCGCACACCATCTGGGCGAACCATGCCGCGTTCGAGGCGTGGACCAAGTCGGAGGCGTTTCGCGCGGCGCATCAGCGCGCTGGCGATAACAAGCCGCTCTATCTCGGCCATCCCCAGTTCGAGGGCTTTGAGGTGATGCAGACGGTGGGACGCGGCGCGAAGTAACGCGCCGCGCTTTAAACATCAGCCCTGGGTGATCTTGTCGATCTCCGCCATCTCATCGGCGCTGAGCTTCCACGCGATCGCCTTGACGTTCTGCTCGATCTGCTCGACGCGGGTGGCGCCCGCGATGACGCTCGAGACCTGCGGGCGGCCGGCGAGCCAGGAGAAGGCGAGCTCGAGCATCGAGTGACCGCGCGCTTGCGCAAAGGCCTGCAGCTTCTCGACGATCGCCTCGTTGCGCGGGGTGACATAGCGGTCGCGCAGTCGCGGAGTTTGGCCAAAGCGGGTGTCGCCGGGTGCAGACTCACCCTTTTTGTATTTGCCGGTCAGAAGTCCGCTTGCGAGCGGGAAGAACGGCAACAGGCCGAGCTTGTATTCCGTTGCTGCCGGCAGCAGGTCCTTCTCGATGTCGCGCACGACCAGGGAATATTCGTCCTGGCAGGAGACGAAGCGGCTGACATTCATCGCGCGCGCGACATACTCCGCTTCCGCAATCCGCCACGCCGGAAAGTTGGAGTTGCCGATGTAGCGGACCTTGCCATGGCGGACGAGATCGTCGAGCGCGCGAAGACTCTCCTCGATCGGCGTCAGCGGGTCGTAATCGTGCTGCTGGTAGAGATCGATGTAATCGGTCTTCAGCCGCTTCAGGCTCGCGTCCACGGCCGCCATGATGTAGCGGCGCGAGGCGCCCTGCTTGGTTCCGTCCTCCGCCATCGGCTTGGAGTATTTCGTCGCCAGCACGATGTCCTTGCGGCGATCGCCCAGCACGGCGCCGAGCACATTTTCCGAGCCGCCCATGGCCGAATAGATGTCGGCAGTGTCGAACAGCGTGATGCCGAGATCGAGCGCGCGGTGGATCACCTTGCGCGAGGCCTCGAGGTCGATGCGCTGGCCGAAATTGTTGCAGCCGAGCCCGACCGCGGACACGCGGAGGCCGGAGGCGCCGAGATTACGAATTTCCATGGGAGGTCCTGTCAGGAGAAAGCGGGCCATTGTGGCCGCGCTGCCCGCTAGCGGCAAGGCGTCGCCTTGCGTTGCTGCCATGCTGCCGGGAACTGAAGGCAAAAAAATGCGGCCCCTGTCAGACGCGGCGACTGACGGGGACCGCTTTGGGGCGCTTGATCGGTGACGGGGGGCCTGATCAGACGCAGGTGCAACGTAGTCCCGCTATGTTACGCGCGGGTGACAGGCAGAGTTATCCACAGGGACTCCGCGGCTGCCGCGATCAGAAGATCTTGCGATAGACGATGAAGCCGGAGCGCTCGGCGACCTTGTCGTACAGGCTCTGCGCCGTGACGTTGGTCTCGTGCGTCTGCCAGTAGACCCGCGGGGACCCCGCGAGCTTTGCGCGCTCGTAGACGCCGTAGATCAGCGCTGAGGCGACGCCCTTGCCGCGCGAGGCCTCCAGCGTGAACAGGTCCTGCAGATAGCAGGACGGTTCGATCGCCGTGGTGCTGCGGTGAAACAGATAGTTCGTCATGCCGAGCAGCTTGCCGTCGCTCTCGGCGACCAGCCCATGCACCGGCTCATAGCCATCGAAGAAGCGCTGCCACGTCATCCGCGTGATTTCGGGCGCCAGCGCGGTCGGGCCGGAGCGGCCGTAGAAAGCGTTATAGCCATCCCACAACGGCAGCCATTGATCGTAGTCCTGTTTCGTGACGGAGCGAATGGTGAGCGACATGTGGGTTTCCGCGATCTCGGAGGACGCAAGACGATGAAGCGTCCTTCATACGTGATGATCGCACTGCCGATCAATCGCGCCGTCGCATCACTCCGCGACGCGCAAGTACCGCATCAGCCTGCGGCCCGCGGGATCGCGCAGCGAGCGGTAGTACTCGGCGCGCGCGGGCGGGTCGGTGTGGCGTACGAGGTCGGTCACGGGCGTGTAGCTCAGCATGCGCCCGCCATCGGGCAGGACGGCGCAGACGAAGCGCAGCACCTCGCCATTGCGCAAGGCGATGTTGATCGGCCTGGCATCGCCGATCCGCACCATTTGCATCCGCTGCGCGATGAAGGTGCCAAGCTCATCCTCGGGCAGCTCGAACGCGCCGGTGTCGCGGCCGTGATACATCAGCGCAATGAAGGGCGGCTTGCCGTCGGCCACTTCGTCCGGCAGCGCAAAATAGTCGCGAAATGCGCGGTTGATGAATTCGGCACGCGTTTCGGCGTCGAGCAGCACGATGCCGATATCGACCTGGTCGAGCGCGGCCGACAGCCGCGCGGCGGTGGCGTGGCTCTGGCGCTCGGCGGCGAATGTGCCGAGCAGCCGCTCGCGCATCAGGCCGGTGATTGCGGCGGTGCCGGCAGTCGTCACGGCGAGGAGGCCGAGCCGGACCAGATCCGCCGTCGCATAGCCCGGCAGGGCTCGATGGGCCAGAAAGAACAACGCCGCGCCGATCACGGCGACGGCAGCGCTGGTCATGGCGGAAGCGAGACCCGATAGCGAGCCGGCGAGCGCCACGATGCAGACGAACAGGGGGGCAGGCGAGGGAACGTGGATATAGCGATCGAGCAGGATCGCCAGCAGCGCAATTGCCGCTGTCAGCGCCGGACCGGAGATCGCACGCCATCCAAACCGCATGGGCCAGTCTCGCTCCTCCCGAACGAGGTAAGGCCGCAACACTGGCCGATCGTTGCGCCCATGCGATGCGATTTCATGCGGTGCGCTTAAGGAGCACTTGCCGGCAAGGGCAAAGCTTTCGCATGATTTTAGGCCAAATGCGCGTGCCTGAGGCGCTGCTGCTGCGCCGGCGCATTCAGCGTCGACGTCCCGGAGCTCTTGCGCACCCCGGTGAAAATCAACAGCGATGCCGCGACCAGGATGGCCGCAGTCAGGGTGATTGCAACGACTACCACAGGCGATTTCATCGGTGTCCTGTCGCGATGCCGGTCGGCGCGGGCCGCGTGGCACCTTGAAGGCGGGTCCGGGATGAAACGGGGATCAGACCGGCAGGCCCATCGCCATGGTCGCCTTGGTCGACAGCACCGTCAGGGTGACGATCAGGCACAGCGAGAGCGCGGCGACGGCGAGCGAGGCCACGACCGCGTTGGTCAGCCGGGAAGACGAAACGGTAACGGTTTGGCCCCGAAAGCCTGCCGTGCCGGACGCCCGAATCATGGTCTAAATCCTTCAACGTGCGAGCGAATCACCCGCGACTCGAACAATTTCCCCGTTTCAACCGGCAATATTGGGGCGGCCATAGCGTCGAAAATGGCGAGAATGCGGCATAGGCTGCCCTTATGCCCGCTATTCCCGGGGCCAGCGCGCCGTCAGGCGCCCGCCGCGATGCTGGCGGGGTCGTCGACGTCGGCCGGCCGCCAGTCCATCGCCACGAAGCCGGGTGCAGCTTCCACGCGCTTCAGCCAGTCCCGGATCGCCGGGAAGGTCGAGAGGTCGAAGTCGCAGCGCTCGGCGAGGTGGGTGTAGCCGTAGAGCGCGATGTCGGCGACCGTGAGCTGGCGGGCGGCGAAATAGGCGTTGGTCTTGAGGTGGTTTTCCATCACCTGGAGCGCGCCATAGCCGCGCTCCATCCAGTCTTCCAGGGAGTGGGTCTGGAGATCGCGGCCGCCCTTGACCAGCGACAGCCAGAAATAGGCGGCGCCGATGTTCGGCTCGAGCGCGTGCTGCTCGAAGAACATCCATTGCAGCGCCTCGGCGCGGTCAATGCGGTTCTCGGGCGCAAGCGGCGTGCCGACCGCGACGTACCAGAGGATGGCGTTGGACTCGGCGAGATAGCGGTCGTCGCCGACCTCGAGCAGCGGCACCTGGCCCGACGGGTTCTTGGTCAGAAAGTCCGGCGTGCGACTCTCGCCGCGCAGAATGTCCACTTCGACTGCTTCGTAAGGCACGTTCAACAGGGCCAGCGCAAGGCGGACCTTGTAGCTGTTGCCGGAGCGTTGCATCGAATAGAGCTTGTACATTCTGGGAGTTCGTTCCGAAAACGGGAAGGCGCGGTACTCGTTGCCCAGTACCGCGGCCAAACAATGATGCCGTTGCGAATCCGCCGCAAGACCCGCGCCATAGAAAAACTCGAAAACCCTACCGCACTGCAATGCCGCGGAAGATCATTTTCGCGCGACGCTACAAATCAGATCACGCTTGCGTCAGCGCGCGGACGCATCGCGGCCGCACGTTCGTGCAGGACGATTGAACGGTCGTGATCGCCTCGGCTGCTGACGGGTCCAAGTCTTTCAAAGCAAGTCGCTCAAAGGTTGTCTCAAGTGTCCTCTCGAGCGTCAGACTGCCGTCAGCTTCATGGCGGCGCGCAACGCGCCAAATTGCTCCGAGGACAGGCCTTGCCGGATATGAGGGATTCCGGCGGCAAAGTTACGGAAAATTGCGGGAAAACGCGCCTAGAAGCGCTCCAGATCCGTAAACTTTTTCGAGATCGGGCCGAAGTTTCTTGCGGCGCAGCGGCACACGTTTTAGGGTGGCTCATTCCCACAATCGGAGTCGTGAGGCCAAAGGGTTCACGACGCTTGTCAGGAGATGACGATGTCCTTCCTTGCCGCTGCGCTCGACCGTGTGAAGCCGTCCGCGACCATCGCGGTCACGGATAAAGCACGTGCGCTGAAAGCGGCGGGCCGCAACGTCATCGGCCTCGGTGCCGGCGAGCCCGACTTCGACACGCCCGCCAACATCAAGCTGGCTGCGATCCATGCCATCGAAGCCGGCAAGACCAAGTACACCGCCGTCGACGGCATTCCCGAGCTGAAGGAAGCCATCATCGGCAAGTTTCAGCGCGAGAACGGCGTGGCCTACAAGCCGAACCAGATCATCGTCGGCACCGGCGGCAAGCAGGTGCTCTACAACGCGCTGATGGCGACCATCAATCCGGGCGACGAGGTGATCATCCCCGCGCCGTACTGGGTCAGCTATCCCGAGATGGTGGCGCTCGCCGGCGGCGAGCCGGTGCCGGTGGTCTGCACCGCCGCGACCGGCTTCAAGCTCCAGGCCGAGGCGCTCGAGCGTGCGATTACGCCGAAGACCAAATGGGTGATCCTGTGCTCGCCGTCGAACCCGACCGGCGCGGCCTACACCAGGACCGAGCTGAAGGCGCTCACCGACGTGCTGGTCAGGCATCCGCATGTGTGGGTGATGACCGACGACATGTACGAGCACCTCGTCTATGATGACTTCCAGTTCACCACGGTCGCGCAGGTCGAGCCGAAACTCTACGACCGCACGCTCACCGTGAACGGCGTGTCGAAGGCCTATTGCATGACCGGCTGGCGCATCGGCTACGCCGGCGGTCCGGCGCAGCTGATCAAGGCGATGTCGACGATCCAGTCGCAGTCGACCTCGAACCCGTCGTCGATCGCACAATGGGCCGCGGTCGAAGCGCTGAACGGTCCGCAGGACTTCATCCCCGCCAACAACAAGGTGTTCAAGGAGCGCCGCGACCTCGTGGTCTCCATGCTCAACCAGGCCAAGGGCATCGAGTGCCCGCGTCCCGAAGGTGCGTTCTACGTCTATCCCTCCTGCGCCGGCACCATCGGCAAGACCGCGCCGTCGGGCAAGGTGATCGACAATGACGAGACCTTCGTGACCGAGTTGCTCGAGACCGAAGGCGTCGCCGTGGTGCAGGGCTCGGCCTTCGGCCTCGGCCCGGCGTTCCGCATCTCCTACGCGACCAAGACCTCGGACCTCGAAGACGCCTGCAAGCGCATCCAGCGCTTCTGCGGTAATCTCCGCTGAGCCCGTCGCAAATACCTATCGAAAAGGCCCGCCTCCGGCGGGCCTTTTTATTGTTTGCACGCTTATCGTCACGCGTGATCTGGCACCACCACGGCTCTTGTGGCATAGACCATCGCGCAACACGGGTGGGGCGCTCTCTCTGCTCGCATCACATTCATCGCCGGAGATATTCATGCGCCGTTCGTTCATCCTCGCCGGGCTCGCCGCGGCCAGCCTCGTTGCCTCCGTCGCAAACAGCGGCGCTCAGCAGCAGCGGATGGTCCGGGTCGGCGTGCTCGAATGCCGCGGCGGCGCCAGCGTTGGCTTCATCGTGGGATCGGTGACCAATCTCGGTTGCGTCCTGCGTGCCGACGGTTTGCCGGAAGATCGCTACGTCGCGACCATTCGTAAAGTGGGCCTCGACATCGGCATCACCCAGGAGACCACACTTGCCTGGGGCGTGTTCGCGCCGGTCGATCGGCTCGGCCCCGGCGATCTCTCGGGCAATTATGCCGGCGCGCAGGGCAGCGCCTCGGTCGGCGTCGGTATCGGTGGCAACGCGCTGATCGGCGGCTCCAACAATTCGATCGCGCTCCAGCCGCTCAGCGTACAGGGCCAGGTCGGCCTCAACGTCGCCGCCGGCCTCGAGAGTCTGGAACTCCGTCCGGGTCGTTGACAATTTCGCGTGTGCAGATCGCGTCGGTCCGACGCGATCTCGGCAACGACGCACCGCAGCGATTTTTGATGCTTGCCAAATCTCGGGGACGGGCAGAGCATCGGCGTTTGCCGACCCAATCATGGGCCGAGCTCCACACCAAGGAGGCGGCGAATGGGACAAGACGTCAGAAGTCCCCGAGGTCCACGGTGCATCGCACTGGTGGGCCCATTCCAAAGCGGTAAAACCACACTTCTCGAAGCAATACTGGCGCGAACGGGCGCAATACCCCGCGTCGGCAGCGTCGACGCCGGAACATCCGTCGGCGACGCCTCCCCGGAGGCCCGTCATCACAAGATGACCGTCGGCCTGACTGCCGCCACCACGAGTTTCATGGGCGACAGCTACACCTTCCTCGATTGTCCCGGTTCCGTTGAGTTCGCCCACGACATGCGTGCAGCGCTTCCCGCTGTCGACGCCGCGGTCGTGGTCTGCGAGGCCGACGAGAAGAAGCTGCCGCAGCTTCAGATCATCCTGCGCGAGCTGGAGGAACTGAAGATCCCGCGTTTCCTGTTCCTCAACAAGATCGACCGCGCCAACAAGCGCATCCGCGAGACGCTGGCGACACTCCAGCCCGCCTCGCGCGTACCGCTGGTGCTGCGCCAGATCCCGATCTGGAAGGGCGAGCTGATCGAGGGCTTCGTCGATCTCGCGCTGGAACGTGCGTTCATCTACCGCGAGCACAAGGCCTCCGAGGTGGTCGCGCTCGAAGGCGGAGATCTCGATCGCGAGAAGGAGGCCCGCTTCTCGATGCTGGAGAAGCTCGCCGATCACGACGACGCGCTGATGGAGCAATTGCTCGAGGACATCCAGCCCCCGCGCGATGCGGTGTTCGACGATCTCGCGCGCGAATTGCGCGAGGGGCAGATCTGCCCCGTGCTGCTGGGTGCCGCCGCGCGCGAAAACGGCGTGCTGCGCCTGATGAAGGCCCTGCGCCACGAGGCGCCCGGCATCGAGGAAACTGCAAAGCGTCTCGGTGTGCCTGCCAGCAAGGAGGCGCTCGGCTACGTCTTCAAGACGCTGCATTCGCAGCACGGCGGAAAGCTGTCGCTGACGCGATTGCTCGCCGGCCATCTCGACGACGGAGCCACGCTGCAATCCGCCTCCGGCGGGAGCGGCCGCATCTCCGGCATCCTCGCCGTCAACGGCGCCTACGATACCAAGCGTGCCGCGGCCGAAGCCGGCGACACGGTTGCGCTCGCCAAGGTCGACCCGATCAAGACCGGCGACACGGTCTCGAGCGGCAAGTCCCCGCCGGCTGCGCTGTTCGCCCCGGAGCCGACGCCGCCGGTGCTCGCGATCTCGGTCGCCGCCACCGACCGCAAGGACGACGTCAAGCTCGGCCAGGCCCTTGCTCGGCTGCACGAGGAGGATCCTTCGCTCGGCGTCGTGATGAACGCCCAGACCCACGACACCGTGCTGTGGGGCCAGGGCGAGATGCATCTGCGCGTGGCGAGCGAGCGGCTGCGCGACCGCTTCGGCGTCAAGATCACCTCGCATCCACCCGCGATCGGCTACCAGGAGACCATCCGCAAGCCGATCGTCCAGCGCGGCCGCCACAAGAAGCAATCCGGCGGCCACGGGCAGTTCGGCGATGTCGTGCTCGACATCAAGCCGCTGCCGCGCGGCGAGGGCTTCAAGTTCACCGAGAAAGTGGTCGGCGGCGCGGTGCCGCGCAATTATATCGGCGCGGTGGAAGAGGGCGTTGTCGACGGACTGACGCGCGGCCCGCTCGGTTTCCCCGTCACCGATCTGCAGGTGACGCTGACCGACGGCTCCTATCACAGCGTCGACTCCTCCGACCTCGCCTTCCGCACGGCGGCGCGGGTCGGACTCAACGAAGGCCTGCCGCAATGCCAGTCGGTGCTGTTGGAGCCGATCCACGTGGTCGAGATCGTCTGCCCGACCGACGCCACCGCCAAGATCAACGCGATCCTGTCGGCGCGGCGCGGCCAGATCCTCGGCTTCGACACCCGTGACGGCTGGAGCGGATGGGACTGCGTCCGCGCCATGATGCCGGAAGCGGAGATCGGCGAACTCATCGTCGAGCTGCGTTCGGCCACGGCCGGAGCCGGCAGCTTCACCCGTCAGTTCGACCACATGGCCGAGGTGACCGGCCGCGCCGCCGACCAGATCATCGCCGCGCATCAGCACGCGGCGTGATGTAAGGGAAGCACGGCTCTCTCACTCCCTCTCCCCGTTCTTTACGGGGGGAGGCTGAGGTGAGGGGCTGTTTCCGCGCCCACGGTGTTTCGTTTGGCCGAACCCGCGCCCAACCTCCGTCATTGCGAGCGCAGCGAAGCAATCCAGACTGGCTGCGGAGGCGGTCTGGATTGCTTCGTCGCAAGAGTTCCTCGCAATGGCGGAGGCGGCAGGACGGGCACCCCTTGCGCCCGCCCTACAATGATGTATTTTACATCATTGTACATGCTCCAGATATCACTTATAAACTCTGATACGTGAGGCCACGGTGATCACGTCGTTCCAGATGCGGGCAGCCCGCGCGCTGCTTGGCATTGACCAGAAAGCCTTGGCCGAGCTCGCCGGCGTTTCGCTGCCGACCATCCAGCGGATGGAGGCCAGCACCGGCAATGTGCGCGGCGTGGTCGAGACCTTGATCAAGGTGGTCGAGGCGTTCGACCGGGCCGGCGTCGAGCTGATCGGCGAGCAGGCCCGCAGCGACAGCGGCGGGCGGGGCGTTCGCCTGAAGGAGCCGGGGCCGCCGCGCCGCGTGGGAGCATGATCGCATTGATCGTGCTCGGGATGAGCTAGCGCATCGTCGCACGCGCGCGCTGCACGATGCACCGGAGCATTGTGGGCAGCGGAGCACTCTGCGGACATGAGCATCACAGGCGAACACGCAGGCAAGCTGCATCAGCTGCGTCGACCGACCTTTGCCGAACTCTATCTCCCCAAGCTCGTCACCGTCTGGCGCGAAGGCTACGGCCTCGCGGATCTCCGCGCCGATGTGTTCGCGGGCCTGACGGTTGCCATCGTCGCGCTGCCGCTGTCGATGGCGATCGCAATCGCCTCGGGCGTGACGCCGGACCGCGGGCTCTACACCGCTGTCGTCGGTGGCTTCATCGTGTCGCTGCTCGGCGGCAGTCGCTTCCAGATCGGCGGGCCCGCCGGCGCCTTCATCGTGCTGGTCGCGGTGACCGCGGAGCGGCACGGCGTCGACGGCGTCATCCTCGCCACCCTGATGGCGGGCATGGTCCTGATCGCCGCGGGCCTGTTGCGGATCGGCACCTACATCAAGTTCATTCCCTACCCCGTCACGGTCGGCTTCACCGCGGGCATCGCCGTGATCATCTTCGCCAGCCAGCTCCGCGATCTCGGCGGGATCACGCTGGCTGGGAAAGAGCCCAGCGAATTCGTGCCGAAACTCGTTGCGCTAGCCGCAGGCCTGCACACCATCAATCCCTCCGCCGTCGCGGTCGCGATCGTCAGCATTGCCGTCATCGCCGGCCTGCGGCGCTGGCGGCCGTCCTGGCCCGGCATCCTGATCGCGGTCGTGCTCGCGGCGGTCGCGACTGCCGTGCTGTCGCTGCCGGTCGAAACCATCGGCAGCCGGTTCGGCGGCATTCCGCGCGAATTGCCGTCGCCGGCGCTGCCGGCGTTCTCGCTTGCGAAGGCGACGGCCGTGCTGCCGGATGCGATCTCTTTCGCGCTGCTCGCCGCGATCGAATCGCTGCTGTCGGCGGTGGTGGCCGACGGCATGACCGGTCGCCGTCACCGCTCCAATTGCGAGCTGGTGGCGCAAGGCGCGGCCAATATCGGCTCGGCGCTGTTCGGCGGCATCTGCGTCACCGGACTGATCGCGCGCACCGCCACCAACATCCGCGCCGGCGGACGCGGGCCGCTCGCGGGCATGCTGCATTCGGTCTTCCTGCTGCTGTTCATGCTGATCGCAGCGCCGCTCGCGAGCTACATCCCGCTGGCCGCGCTGGCCGCCGTGCTCGTCGTCGTCGCCTGGACCATGGCGGAGAAGCACGAATTCGCGACGCTCTTGCGCTCATCCTGGGGCGATGCCGTCGTGCTGCTTGCGACCTTCCTGCTCACCATCTTCCGCGACCTGACCGAAGGCATCCTGGTCGGCTTCGCGCTGGGCGCGGTGCTGTTCATCCACCGCATGGCGGAGATGACGGGCATCGAGGAGCGCTCCCCGCTGGTGGCCGCCGATCGTCCCGATGACGGCAATGGCGAGCGCGTGCCTTACGATCCCGCGCTCGCCATCGATCGCGACGTGCTGGTCTATCGCATCACCGGTGCGTTCTTCTTCGGTGCCGCCTCGGCAATCGGAAACGTGCTCGACGGCATCGCCGACCAGCGCAAGGGTCTTGTGGTCGATTTCGCCGCGGTGCCGTTCCTGGATTCGACGGCCGCCAACGTGCTCGGTCGCGTCGCCGTCAAGGCGCACCGCCACGGCATCCGGCTGTTCATCACGGGGGCGTCGCCCGCGGTTCGCCGCGCGCTGCTCACCCACGGCGTGACGCCGCCGCGTGCGCGCTATCGCGCGACGATCGCGCGTGCCGTCGCTGACATCAAGGGCGGCGCGGCGCGGCCCGTGGCCGATGACGCGGCCGCGACCTGACGGCAGCGCACTTCTCAAGCCGGCCGATTTGATCGACACTGCCGCGTCACGGCGGTGGTGCAGGGAATGCTGGATTCGCGTCGCAATATTGCGCTGGCCTGCGCGCTCAGCATGCTGGCGGGCTATGTCGACGGCATCGGCTTCTTGCATCTCGGCGGCCTGTTCGTCTCGTTCATGAGCGGCAACTCCACGCGTCTCGGCGTCAGCCTTGCCGAAGCGCAGTGGTGGCAGGCCGCCAGCGCCCTCGGCCTGATCGCGCTGTTCGTGGCCGGAGCTGCGGCCGGCAGCCTCGTCGTGCTCGGCGGCGGGGCCGAGCGGCAGCCCTGGCTGCTCCTCATTGAAACCGGGCTGCTTGCGGGTGCCGGACTTTGCCATGCCTACGGCCTGTCGAACCTCGCGATCGCGGCCATCGTGCTCGCGATGGGCCTGGAGAACGCCGTGTTCCAGATCGATGGCGGCGCGGGCCTTGGCCTCACCTATGTCACGGGCGCGCTGATCATTCTCGATCTCGGCCTGCCCGACATCCAGGGCCACGAATTGCTGCGCACCATCCGCGGCCGCAACG
>NZ_JBVVPO010000065.1:22160-47405 GCF_055811795.1 Bradyrhizobium sp. MI1.7 | reverse complement strand
CCCCCGCGGCCCCCCGGCCCGGCCAAAACCGGCGGTTATTGGCCCGCCCCGCAAACAAACCATCTGTATTTCCTCGGGTGGCTGTCTGGATTGTTTCGCTGCGCTCGCAATGACGGTGTGGCGACATTCTGCGTCACATTCTCAATGAAAATCCCGCGATGGCGGCAGGATGCGGACGTTGCGGGGGTGACGGATTTTTTGCGCCGGCATATCCGCGTGGGCCCCGGGATCGTCGTTGAGGGGCTCGATCAGATCGGCGCCTGCCGGCACCGGATGCTTGCGGCTCAGCGCGTCGTTGGCGAGGCCGACCAGATCGTGCGAGCGGTCGACCATGCGCTGGGCGATGAGATGCGTCACCTTTTCGGGGCTGCTCTGGATATAGCCCTCGACCAGGATGAGGCGCGCGCCCATCACCTCCTTGCGGTACTGCTCCATGATCTTGGGCCACACCACGACATTCGCGATGCCGGTCTCGTCCTCCAGCGTCATGAACACGACGCCGCTGGCGCTGCCCGGCCGCTGCCGCACCAGCACCACGCCGGCGCAGCGGACGCGGCGCCGCTCGTTCTCATGGCTGACGTCCCTGCAGGCCACCACACGCTCGCGCGAAAACATCTCGCGCAAAAATTCCATCGGATGGCCCTTCAGCGATAGCCGGATGGTCTGGTAGTCCGCGACCACCTGCTCGGCCCGCGGCATCTCCGGCAACGGTTTTGCGTGCTCGTCCGGCTGCTCGCGCGCGGTCGCGGCCTCGAACAGCGGCAGCGACACGTCGTCGGGCAGCCGCCGCACCTGCCACAGCGCCTCGCGGCGGTCGAGGCCGAGCGAGCGGAACGCGTCGGCATCCGCGAGCAGGATCAGCGCACGCTTGGGCAGCCCGGTGTCGCGGGCGAAGTCTTCGAGCGAGGTGAAGGGACCGCTGTTGCGGGCGTCGATGATCAGGTCGGCCCAGTCTTTCTGAGTGACGTAGACCTTGCCTTGCCGTTTCGCCTGCGCCTCTTTGAGCAACTCCTCATCGGGATCGAGCCAGTGAAAGCCGTCGATCTGACGGAAGCCCAGGCGCACGGCGCAGTATTTGCCGTCGGTGTTCTCCAGCGTGTTTTGCGCAAAGCTGCAGGATACGTCGATGTCGCGCACCTCGACGCCGTTCTTGCGGGCGTCGCCGACGATCTGCGCCGGCGCGTAAAAGCCCATGGGCTGCGAGTTCAACAGGCCGCAACAGAACGCATCGGGGTGATGATATTTCAGCCATGACGAGATGTAGACGAGCTGAGCAAAGCTCGCGGCATGGCTCTCTGGAAAACCGTAGGAGCCAAAGCCCTTGATCTGGTCAAAGCAGCTTCTGGCGAAGTTGGGATCGTAGCCGCGCGCGACCATGTTGCCGATCAGCTTCTCCTCGTATTGGCCGATGGTGCCGACATTGCGGAAGGTCGCCATTGAGCGGCGCAGGCCGTTAGCCTCCTCGGAGGTGAACTTTGCTGCTTCGATCGCGATTCGCATGGCCTGTTCCTGAAACAGCGGCACGCCCTTCGTCTTGTGCAGCACCTTGTAGAGTTCATCCGCGGGACCATGCTCGGGCGATGGCGAGGGATAGGTCACTTTCTCGATCCCGTTACGCCGTCGCAAATAGGGATGCACCATGTCGCCCTGGATTGGCCCCGGCCGCACGATCGCGACTTCGATGACAAGGTCGTAGAAGGTCCGCGGCTTCAACCGCGGCAACATGTTCATCTGGGCGCGGCTCTCGACCTGGAACACGCCGAGGGATTCCCCAGCACACAGCATGTCGTAAACCTTGGGATCGTCCTGAGGGACACTCGCCAGCACCCAGCGCTTGCCCTTGTGGTGGTCGATCAAATCAAAACATTTCCGGATGCAGGTCAGCATGCCCAGCGCGAGCACGTCGACCTTCATCATGTTGAGCGCGTCGACGTCGTCCTTGTCCCATTCGATGAAGGTGCGGTCGTCCATCGCGGCGTTGCCGATCGGCACATAGGTGTCGAGCCGGTCCTGCGTCAGTACATAGCCCCCGACATGCTGGGAGAGATGGCGCGGGAATTCGATCAGCTCGGTCGCGAGCTCGACCGCGAGGTTGATCATGGGATTGTTGGGATCGAGCCCGGCCTGCCTGACCTGCATGTCGTTGAGGCCCTTGCCCCAGCTTCCCCAGACGGTGTCGGCAAGCGCAGCGGTGACGTCCTCGGTCAGGCCCAGCGCCTTGCCGACGTCACGGATGGCGCTGCGCGGGCGGTAATGGATGATCGTGGCGATGATCGCGGCGCGGTGGCGGCCGTAGCGGCGATAGACATATTGCATCACCTCCTCGCGCCGCGAATGCTCGAAATCGACGTCGATGTCAGGCGGCTCCAGCCGCTCCTTGGAGATGAAGCGCTCGAACAGGAGATCGACGCTGGTCGGATTAACGGAGGTGATGCCGAGCACGTAGCAGACCGCTGAGTTCGCCGCCGATCCCCGCCCCTGGCACAGGATGTTCTGGCTGCGCGCATAATGCACGATGTCGTGCACGGTGAGGAAGTAGTGCGCGTATTTCAGCTCTGCGATCAGCGCGAGCTCTTTCTTCAGGGTCGCGCGAAGCTTGTCATCGATGTTGCCGCCGAAATATGTCTGCACGCCCGCCCAGGTCAGATCCTCCAGATGCCCCTGCGCGGTCTTGCCCCGCGGCACAGGTTCGTCCGGATACTGGTATTTGAGTTGGTCGAGCGTGAAATCGATCTTGCCCGCAAAGCGCATGGTCTCCGCGATCGCCTCGGGAAAATCTCGGAACAGCCGCGACATTTCGCGTGGCGTCTTCAGGAAGCGCTCGGCATTGGCTTCGAGCTTCCGTCCGACCGCCTCGATCGTGGTCTTTTCCCGGATGCAGGTGAGCACGTCCTGGAGCGGGCGGCGGCCGGGATGGTGATAGAGCACCTCGTTGGTTGCGAGCAGCGGCACGTTTGCTTTGGCGGCGAGATCATCGAGCCGCGCCAGGCGGCGGCGGTCGTCGCCGCGATAGACCAGGCTCGCCGCCAGCCACACGCCCTCGGCGCGGCTGTCCTTAAGCTTGGCGAGAACATCCAGCGCCTGCGCGGGCTCGAAGCGATGCGGCAGCGTCAGGACCAGGAGCTGGCCCTCGGAAAACTCAAGAAGGTCGACAAAAGTGAGATGGCATTCGCCCTTCTCGATCCGCGTGATGTCGTCGCCGCGCTTGCCCCTGGTGAGGAGCTGGCACAGCCGGCCATAGGCGGCGCGGTCGCGCGGATAGACAAAAATGTCGGGCGTTCCGTCGATGAAAACGATGCGCGCGCCGATCAGCAATTTCGGCTTGTGCAGCACCTTGTCATTGTCGAGCTCCTTGTAGGCGCGCACGACGCCGGCGAGCGTGTTGTGGTCGGCAATGCCGATCACGGGAATGCCGAGGATGCTCGCCTGATGCACATAGGCGCGCGGATCCGAGCCGCCGCGCAGGAAGGAGAAGTTGGTGGTGATGCCGATCTCGGCATAAGCGGGCGTGTTCATGCGAAGAGACCGTGCACATACCAGTTGGGGGGAATGGGTTTACCTTCGTCGTCGAACACCTCTCCTTCGTAAAGACCGTCGCGAAAGATCCAGAAGCGCAGGCCTTCGGCATCCTCGATGCGGAAATAATCCCGCGTCAATTGCTTGCCGTCCTGCCGCCACCATTCCATCGCGATGCGCTCGGGCCCTTCCACCCGCACCACCGCATGCAGCGCGCGCCGCCAGGTGAACTGATGCGGCGGGCCGTCGGGCACGGTCGCGAACGGCACCTTGATCGGCTCCGGTCTGTCGAACAGCCGCAGGGGGCGCAGCGGCGGCTCGCTCTCGGCGCGCGCCGGCCATTCGGCCTGCATGGCCACGGCGAGATGGTGCTGGGCAGGCGCGGCCAGCACCGCACATTCCGGGATATGGGTATCCTCAGGCAAATGCACGACGACGCGCTTTCCGCCGATGCGCGCGGCGATGCGGTCGATCAGCGCGGCGAGCTCGTCATTGTCATGGACATGGGCGTCGAGATCGCGCTGCTCCTGCACCACGATCTCGGTGCGGCTTGCCGACAGTCGTACCATGTCGAAACCGAAGCCGGGATCCAGCGGATCGGCGAGCGCATCGAGGCGCTCGCGGAACAGCCGGTCGATGACTTTGCTTTGCGTGACCGGCCGCCCGGTCTCGACCATGATCGCGCGCACCACGCCGTCGGTGCGAAAGAAGGCGGCTTCCAGGCGCCGCGCACCCTTGCCCTGCTTCTCCATGGACGCGATCAGCGTGTCGGCCAGCCGCGACAGCGTCATCGCGATCATGGTGTCGGTGGCGATCGGTTCGGCAAAGCGCTTCTCCACGATGTAATCCGGCAGCGGTTTGCGCGGATTGATCGGGGCATCGCCATGCCCCTGCGCATGCGCGAGCAGCGTGGAGAACCGCGCGCCGAACCGCGCCGTGATCTCATGCGGCTCGCGCGAGGCGACATCGCCGATGGTTTTCAGGCCGGCGCGACGCAGGCCCGTGGTGATGGCCTCGCCCGCACCGAGCGCGGACACCGGCAGCCGGCTGACCGCCGCCGCCTCCCCGCCATCGGCGACGATGGTGCCGGAGGCCTGCCGCGTCAGCGTGCGCGCGCAGACCGAGGTGCCGGCGATCGCCGCGCTGACGGCAAAACCCTGACGGGCGAGCCCGCGGACGAAGGTCTGCAACAACGCAGCCTCGCCGCCGAACAGATGCGCGCAGCCGGTGATGTCCAGAAACAGCCCGTGCGGCGGATCGAGCGCCACCAGCGGCGTGAAGCGATCGCACCAGTCGGCGACGTCGCTGAGCGTCTTCGCATCGGCCACGACATCGGCGTCGAACACTTTCAAGTCCGGACACATCGCCCGTGCATTGGCCAGGGGCTGGCCGATGTGCAAGCCGAGGCGCTCGGCGGCTTCGTCCAGCGCATGGATCACCAGCGCATTGTTGTCCTTGATGACGACGATGCTCGGATCATTGGTCTTACCCAGCGCGCCGAAGAACCGCTGAATCCGATCGATGGGCAGGCGTGGCAGCCACAGGCTGAGGATACGTCGACGGTTCAGAGAACTGGCACTCATCACATTTCCATTCCATGATCCACCGGCCGCAGGGGCCATGACGATTGCGCAAGAGCTCGGCATCGAAGCGCGGCGCGCCCCAGGCACTCCATGCCGGGCCCGGCGGCGAATGCGCCGCGCGCAGCATCCATCGCGTCTCCGCGGTCGAGGGCAGCGGCTGCGCGGCCATCCGCAACATCAGGCCGGTGACACCGGACGATTGCGCGGCCAGTGTCAGCTTACGGCTCGCCACGAGATCGAACTGCCGCGTCTCACCCCAGAGCTCGAGCACGACGGCGCCAAGCGCGTCGCAGGCGAGCGCATCGGCCGAGGTCCGCAACGCGCTCTCGACATCGGCGGCGCGCACCATCACCACGCGGCGCGGATCGAGACCGATCTCGGCAAGCCCGCTCATCGACAGCGCGCCGGTCTCGAGTTCCGAAAAATCCTGCCGCACCCACAGCAGCGGCCGGCGCCGCGAGACACGCCCCGCAAGCCCCATGACAAAACCCGTCGCGGCGGTTCCCTGCCGGCCCTCGCAAAACACCTCGTGGATCACCGCGCGCGCGAGCCCGCCCTTCAGCGCGCTGTCGACCTCGTCGTGGCCGAGCGCGACGCGATCGTGCTGATGCACGACCTCCGCCGTCTCGATGCGCTCGATCTGGCCGCGCAAGGTCGCAAGCGCGTTCATCCGTGCGCCGCTCATATACGCCGCTCCTTCAGAGGTGATTGCCGAGGTTCTCAAAAATAAGAACCTGCGGCTGGCTCATTTGTTCATGATATGTTCTAATATAAAGCTAACAGCGGCCGGGGAGTCAATCGAATTGGTGCTCATCCGGATTCGTAAGCTGAATCAAAGGGATTCCACGATGGACGTACAACGCAAGCTGGAGATTCTGGCTGATGCCGCCAAATACGATGCGTCGTGCGCCTCCAGCGGCACCGAGAAGCGGGATTCCAGCGACGGCAAGGGCATGGGCTCGACCGCACCGGGCATGGGCATCTGCCATTCCTACGCGCCGGACGGACGCTGCATCTCGCTGCTCAAAGTGCTCCTGACCAACGCCTGCAATTACAACTGCCTTTATTGCGTCAACCGCGCCTCTTCCAACGTGCCGCGTGCCCGCTTCACCATCGACGAAGTGGTCAAGCTCACGCTCGACTTCTACCGGCGCAATTACATCGAGGGCTTGTTTCTCTCCTCCGGCATCATCCGCAGCCCCGACTACACCATGGAGCAGGTGGTCAGCGTCGCGCGCAAACTGCGCGAGGAGCATCACTTTCGCGGCTACATCCATCTCAAGACCATTCCCGAGGCCGACGACGCGCTGATCGCGGAAGCCGGCAAATATGCAGATCGCCTCTCCATCAACATCGAGATGCCTGAGGAGACGAGCCTGCAGCAATACGCACCGGAAAAGGATGTGCGCGCGATCCGCCGCACCATGGGCCGGCTGCGGCTGAAGCTCGACGAGGCTGAGGAAAACCGCAGCACAAAGACGAAGGCGAGGCCGCAGCGCTTCGCGCCCGCCGGACAGAGCACGCAGATGATCGTCGGCGCCGACGCGGCCTCCGATCACACCATTCTCCACACCAGCTCCAATCTCTATGGCTCCTACAGGCTGCGGCGCGTCTATTACTCCGCCTTCAGCCCGATCCCCGATGCCAGCCGCGCTTTGCCTCTGGTACAGCCGCCGCTGCTGCGCGAGCACCGGCTCTACCAGGCCGACTGGCTGATGCGGTTCTACGGTTTCGACGTTGCGGAGATCGTCGATGACAACGCGATGCTGCCGCTCGACATCGATCCGAAGCTCGCCTGGGCGCTGCGCCATCGCGACCGCTTCCCGCTCGACGTCAACCGCGCCAGCCGCGAGGAGCTGTTGCGCGTGCCCGGCTTCGGCACCAAGGCGGTCGAACGCATCATCGCGACCCGGCGCACCACCACGATCCGCCTCTCCGATCTCGCGCGGCTGCACGTGCCCCGCAACAAGGCGCTGCCTTTCATCGTCCTCAGCGATCACCGCCCCGCGCCGCACCGCCTCGACGAGGCGCGGCTGATCGAACGGTTCAAGCCGAAGGCAACACAACTGGGGTTTGGCTTCTGATGCAGTACATCACCCTCGACACCGAAACCGATTTCGACGGCTGGCGCAAAGCCGCGCGGTCGCTCGTGCTGCATCATGTGCCGCCAACCGATGCCACCTGGACCGTACAAGGCGGCGAAGCCGAGCTGTTCGCACCGCCCGCGCCGTCTCCGATATTTGAGGTGAACGACGGCACCTTCAACGTCTCGGCAAAATTCGTCGAGCTCGCCAAGGCCGCGATCCTGCATCGCGACGGCGAGCGCTTTGCGATCCTCTATCGCCTGCTCTGGCGCTTGAAAGACAATCACGATCTCATCGAGGTCGCGACCGATCCCGATGTCGCGCAAGTCACCGCCATGGCAAGAGCAGTCCATCGCGACGAGCACAAGATGCATGCCTTCGTGCGCTTCCGCGAGATCGGACGCGAGCGCGCGGCGCATTACGTCGCCTGGTTCGAGCCGGAGCATCACATCGTCGAGCTTGCCGCGCCGTTCTTTGCCAAGCGCTTCGCCGACATGCCCTGGTCGATCCTGACACCCGATCTGTGTGCGCATTGGGACGGCCACGCGCTCTCGTTCACGTCGGGCGTGAGCAAGAACGAAGCACCCGGCGAAGACCGGTTGGAGGAAACCTGGCGGCGCTACTACGCCAGCATCTTCAATCCGGCGCGGCTGAAGGTGAAGGCAATGCAGACGGAGATGCCGAAGAAATACTGGAGGAACCTGCCCGAGGCGTCGATCATTAAGCCCTTGATCGAGGACGCCGAGCGCATGACCGGCGCCATGATCGCCAATGCCGCAACCGATCCGCACAAGCCCCAGAAGCGGCCGGAGGCTCCGATGCCACGCAAGCTGGCTGCCGACGATCTCGAAGCGCTCCGCGAGGAGGCCGCGCATTGCCGCGCCTGCCCGCTCTACAAGGACGCGACGCAGACCGTGTTCGGCGAGGGCCCGAAAGACGCGACCATCATGCTGGTCGGCGAGCAGCCCGGCGACAAGGAAGACCTCGCCGGCCACCCCTTCGTCGGCCCGGCCGGCCAGATGCTCGACCGTGCGCTTCAGGAAGCCGGCGTCGACCGCAACAAGGTCTACGTCACCAACGCGGTCAAGCACTTCAAATTCGTGCCGCGCGGAAAGATCCGTCTGCACCAGAAGCCGGCGACGCCGGAGATCCGGGCGTGCCGGCAATGGTACGAGCGGGAAGTTTCGGCAATCCAGCCCGAGCTCATCGTGGCAATGGGCGCCACCGCCGCGCAAAGCGTGTTCGGCAAGATCATCCCGATCGGCAAGACCCGTGGCCGGCTCATAGACCTGCCCGACGGCCGCAAGGCGCTGGTGACGGTGCACCCGTCCTATCTGCTCCGACTGCCCGATCCGGAAGCCAAAGTGCTGGAATATCAGCGCTTTGTCGAAGACCTGAAGATTGCCGCCGGCTTGCAGAAGAAAGCCGCACGCGCCGCCTAAATACTGGCAAATACTGGAGGGAAAGCGACTTTACGACGCAGCTGTCATCCAGCCTTCAAATCCATCGCGGACAATAGCCCTTCAAATTAGTTAAGGGGCGTCCAAAAATGACAGATGTTGCATTCGACCGTGCGGTAGGCGATCCGACGCCTGTCCAGCCGGCTTCCAGGCCAAATCTCGACAAGGGTTTTAACCCGCTCACGATGATCCTGTTCTTCGGCATCCTTGCCGCAGGCCTGCTGTTCGTTGCCTACAGCATCTATGTCGACGTCAACGCGACCGGCACGAAGGTGACGACCTTCCTGCCCTACATCCTCTTGTTCGTCGCGCTGCTGATCGCGCTCGGCTTCGAATTCGTCAACGGCTTCCACGACACCGCCAACGCGGTGGCGACCGT
Organism: Bradyrhizobium sp. MI1.7; assembly: GCF_055811795.1. Lineage (NCBI taxonomy): Bacteria > Pseudomonadati > Pseudomonadota > Alphaproteobacteria > Hyphomicrobiales > Nitrobacteraceae > Bradyrhizobium > Bradyrhizobium sp. MI1.7. The sequence goes on along the minus strand of NZ_JBVVPO010000065.1, from coordinate 38,383 downwards.
GATCTACACCCATTCGCTGCCGGCTGAATTCGCGGTGATGTGGTCGGGCTTCTTCAACTTCCTCGGCGTGCTGCTGTCCTCCGGCGCGGTCGCGTTCGGCATCGTCTCGCTGCTGCCGGTCGAGCTGATCCTCCAGGTCGGCTCCAGCGCCGGCTTCGCCATGGTGTTCGCACTCTTGATCGCCGCGATCATCTGGAACCTCGGTACCTGGTATTTCGGCCTGCCCGCCTCCTCCTCGCACACGCTGATCGGCTCGATCATCGGCGTCGGCATCGCCAATGCCGTCATGCGCGGCCGCGACGGCACCTCGGGCGTCGACTGGAGCAAGGCCACCGAGATCGGCTACGCGCTGCTGCTGTCGCCGCTGTTCGGTTTCATCTGCGCCGCCGTGCTGCTGCTGCTGCTCAAGTTCATCGTGCGCAACCCTGCGCTCTATGCCGCGCCCGAAGGCAACAAGGCGCCGCCGCTGTGGATCCGCGGCCTGCTGATCGCAACCTGCACCGGCGTCAGCTTCGCCCACGGCTCGAACGACGGCCAGAAGGGCATGGGCCTGATCATGCTGATCCTGATCGGCACCGTGCCGACCGCTTACGCGCTTAACCGCGCGCTGCCGGAGAGCCAGGTCGCCCAGTTCCAGAAGGTCTCGGACGCAGCCTCCAAGGTGATCGCGGCCAAGGGCGCCGGTCACTCGATCATCGGCGATCCCCGTCCTGCGGTGACGCAGTACATCACCTCGCACCACATCAGCGAAGGCACCTACCCCTCGCTGTCGGTGCTGGTGAAGGATGTCGGCGACCAGGTCGCGAAGTACGGCTCGCTCAACAAGGTACCGGCGGAAGTGGTCGGCAACACCCGTAACGACATGTACCTGACCTCGGAAGCGATCCGCTTCCTGATGAAGGACAAGGAAAACGACCTCAACAAGGAAGAGGTCGCGACCTTGAACGCCTACAAGGGCGGCCTCGATAGCGCCACGAAGTTCATCCCGACCTGGGTGAAGGTCGCCGTCGCCATCGCGCTCGGCCTCGGCACCATGGTCGGCTGGAAGCGCATCGTCGTCACCGTCGGTGAGAAGATCGGCAAGACCCATCTCACCTACGCACAGGGCGCCTCCGCCGAGCTGGTCGCCGCCGCCACGATCGGCGCCGCCGACGTGTTCGGCCTGCCGGTCTCGACCACCCACGTGCTGTCGTCCGGCGTCGCCGGCACCATGGCCGCGAACGGCTCGGGCCTGCAGATGGCGACCATCCGCAACCTGCTGATGGCCTGGGTGCTGACGCTGCCCTGCGCGATCGCGCTGTCGGCCACGCTGTATGTGATCTTCTCGCAGATTTTCTGAGCCGATCATTCCGCAAAGACAAAGGGCCCGTGCGATGCACGGGCCCTCTTCGTTTGTGCTTCGGTTCGGCGTTAAGACGCCGCGAGCGACTCCTCGACCAGCTTGACCCAATAGGACGTACCGAACACGATCGCCTCGTCGTTGAAATTGTAGGCGGGGTGATGCAGACCGGCGCTGTCGCCGTTGCCGCAGAAGATGAACGCGCCGGGCCGCGCTTCCAGCATGTAGGCGAAATCCTCGCCGCCCATCAGCGGCGGCATCTCGTGCACATTGGCCTCGCCGGCAACGTTCCTGGCGATGCGCCGCGCCACCTCGGTCTCCGCGGCGTGGTTGTTCACGACAGGGTAGTTGCGCTTGTAGTGCAGGTCGATCTTGGCACCGGTGATCTGCGCCACGCCCGCCACCACTTCGTGCACGCGCTTCTCGACCAGCTTGCGCACCTCCGGCGACAACGTGCGGATGGTGCCCCTCAACGTCGCAGTCTGCGGAATGACGTTGCGGGCATTGCCGGCGTGGAATTCGCAGATCGAGATCACGGCCGATTCCAGCGGATCGACGCTGCGGGCGACGATCGACTGCAGCGCGGTGATCACCTGCGCGCCGACCAGCACGGAATCGATGCACTTGTGCGGACGCGCGGCATGGCCGCCGAGGCCCTCGATCATGATGTCGACCTCGTCGGTCGCCGCCATGATCGGGCCCGGCCGGATCGCGAACGAGCCGATCGGGATGCCCGGGCCGTTGTGCATGCCGTAGACCTGCTCGATGCCGAAGCGCTCCATCAGGCCGTCCTTGACCATGGCCGCGCCGCCGGCGCCGCCCTCCTCGGCAGGCTGGAAGATCACCACAGCATCGCCGGCGAAGTTGCGGGTCTCGGCGAGGTAGCGGGCCGCACCGAGCAGCATCGCGGTGTGGCCGTCATGGCCACAGGCGTGCATCTTGCCCGGAGTCTTGGAGGCGTAAGGCAGGTTGGTCTGCTCGTCGACGGGCAGCGCGTCCATGTCGGCACGCATGCCGATCACCTTGAGCCCGTCGCCGGCCGGCTTGCTGCCCTTGATCACGCCGACCACGCCGGTCTGCCCGAGGCCGGTCACAACCTCGTCGCAGCCGAACTCGCGCAGCCGGTCCGCAACGAATGCTGCGGTGCGGTGAACATCGTACAGCAGCTCCGGATGCTGGTGGATGTCCCGGCGCCAGGCCTGAATATCGGGTTGGAGGTCGGCGACGCGGTTCACGATGGGCATGGAGGGTCTCAAGCCTTGTTGGGAATACAGGACTGTCTACCATGCAAGCACCAGTCCACCTAACTCCCGTGGATCGAGGGTCCCCTGTGCTCTCGTCATGGCCGGGCTTGTCACCAGCTTGTCTTGGCCATCCACGTCTGACTATTAGGACGGAAAGCGCGTGGATGCCCCGGACAAGCCCGGGCATGACGCCTGTTTGGGTGGAAGCAGAATGCCGAGGCGCCTCGAAGGTGAGTTTGACTACATTGTCGTCGGAGCCGGCACGGCCGGCTGCATCATCGCCAACCGCCTCTCGGCCGTATCAGGGAATCGCGTCCTCATTCTCGAAGCCGGCGGCGACGACAACTGGATCTGGTTCCACATTCCGGTCGGCTATCTCTTCGCGATCGGCAATCCGCGCTCGGACTGGATGTTCAAGACCGAGGCGGAGCCGGGCCTGAACGGCCGCTCGCTGGCCTATCCCCGCGGCAAGGTGATCGGCGGCTCTTCGGCGATCAACGCCATGATCTCGATGCGCGGACAGGCCGCCGATTACGACCACTGGCGCCAGCTCGGCATGACCGGTTGGGGTTATGACGACGTGCTGCCGCTGTTCAAGAAACTCGAAGATCACTTCCTCGGTGCGAGCGAGCATCATGGCACCGGCGGCGGCTGGCGCATCGAGGCGCCACGGCTGTCATGGGCCGTTCTCGACGCCGTCGGCGACGCCGCCGAGGAGATGGGCATCAAGCGCATTCCCGATTTCAACACCGGCGACAACGAAGGCACCAGCTATTTCCACGTCAACCAGAAGCGCGGTCGGCGCTGGTCGTCCGCACGGGGCTTCCTCAAGCCGGCGCTGAACCGTCCCAACCTGCGGCTCGAGAAGAACGTGCTGGTCGACCGTCTCATCATCGAGCAGGGCCGCGCCGTCGGCGTGCGCTTCATCCAGAATGGCGAGGTCATCGAGGCGCGTGCCAAGCGCGAGGTGATCCTCTCGGCAGGCTCCATCGGCTCGGTGCAGGTGCTGCATCGCTCCGGCATTGGTCCCGCCGACTGGCTGTCGCCGCTCGGCATCGACATCGTGATGGACAAGCCCGGAATCGGTCGCAACCTCCAGGACCACCTCCAGCAGCGCGCGATCTACAAGGTCGAGGGCGTGCGCACGCTGAACGAGACCTACTACAATTTGTTCCGCCGTGGCCTGATGGGGCTCGACTACGCCTTCCGCCGTCGCGGACCGCTGACCATGGCGCCGTCGCAGCTCGGTATCTTCACCCGCTCCGACGCGACGCGCGCCCGCGCCAACATCCAGTTCCACGTGCAGCCGCTGTCGCTCGACAAGTTCGGTGATCCCCTGCACCGCTTCCCCGCGATCACGGTGAGCGCCTGCAATCTGCAGCCGACCTCGCGCGGCACGGTGCGGCTGCGCTCGGCGAGCGCGGACGAGAAGCCGATCATTGCGCCGAACTATTTGTCGACCGACGACGACCGCCAGGTCGGCGCCGACGCCATCCGGACCACGCGGCGACTGATGCAGCAGAAGGCGCTCGCCAAATATCGCCCGAGCGAATATCTGCCCGGCCCCACCGTCGGCGACGACGATGCCTCGCTCGCCAAGGCCGCCGGCGACATCGGCACCACCATCTTCCATCCCGTCGGCACCGCGAAGATGGGCGCGGCGAATGATCCGATGGCGGTGGTGGACGAGCGGCTGCGTTTCTACGGCCTGAGCGGCCTGCGCATTATCGACGCGTCGATCATGCCGACGATAACGTCAGGCAATACCAACACGCCGACCGCGATGATCGCCGAGAAGGGTGCGACGATGATTTTGGAGGATGCGAAGTAGCGCCCCAACCATGATCAGCCCGCATCTCTTTTCAATCGGCCCGGCCGACACAGAGATCGCCATGCTGCAATGGGGCGAGAGCGGGAGGCCGCCCGCGCTGCTCGTGCACGGCACCGGTTTCGTCGCCGACGTCTGGGACGAGGTCGCGCGCGAGCTTGCATCGAGCTACACCGTCTATGCGCTCGACCGCCGCGGCCACGGCGCGAGCCACAAGCCCGATGCCTATCATTTCCTTGATTATGCCGAGGATGTCTGCCGGGTGATCGATGCGCTCGATCTGCGCGACGTCTATGGCATCGGCCACAGCGCCGGCGCGACCGATCTTCTGCTCGCGACGAAACTTCGGCCCGGACGCTTCACACGCCTGTTCGTGATGGAGCCGACCGTGATGGACCCGCGCGCGGCGCGGCCCGGGGGATTGAACGAAGAGTCCCTCGCTCGCGTCCAGGGCACGCTGCGCCGGCGGGCCGAGTTCGACAGTGCCGACACCGTGTTCGAGCGCTACCGCGCTGCGCCGGCGTTTGCCGATTGGACCGAGACCTCGCTCCGGGCCTATGTCCAACACGGCTTCGTACCGCTGGAGAATGGCCGGGTTCGGCTTTGCTGCACGCCCGAGATCGAATTCGCAATCCTGCGTCCGATCTACGAGGCGATGGAGCAGGTCTATGTCGGCGATGCCCGCGGCAACCCGTTTGCAGGGCTCGCCGAGATCGAATGCCCCGTCCGCGTCGCGACCGCCGCGAAGTCGGGGCCGATCTACAAGGAGATGGCGCGACGCGCCGTGTCGCTGATTCCGCGTGTCAGCACGATGGTCTTTGAGGGTGCCGGGCACTGCGTGGCGCAGGAAGTGCCGGAACGCGTGGTAGCCGCCGTGCGGGAATTCGCGAAATAAGTCTCGCGCCCCGGACGCGCTGCAGCGTGCAACGCTGCTGCGCAGAGCCGGGGCCCAGACAACCCGAGCCGCGTGGGTCCCGGCTCTGCGGCGCACCGCCATAGCGCGTCGAAGACGCGCGTGAACGCGCTTTTGGGCGCTGCACCGCGTCCGGGACACGAGACCCTACCACCTCACGAAAACGTCATCGCATCCGGGAATAAGTCTCCCCCTCCCCCAATCACCTCCCCGAAGCCCAATTCCGGGCGAAGTGGAGACGTGCGATGAGCGGACACGATCACGGGGACGGCGTCAGCCGCCGCAAGGTGCTGGAATGCATGACCTGGGCCGGCACCGGGGTGCTCTGGACCATCACGGGCGGCGTGCCGCGCTCGCTCGGCATCATCGATTCCGCGCAGGCCGCGACCGCGGCCGCGCCCGGCATGACCTTCCTCCAGATCAGCGACAGCCATGTCGGCTTCGACAAGCCGGCGAACCCCAACGCGCTCGGCACGCTGGAGGAGGCCATCAACAAGATCAACGCAATGCCGGCAAAACCCTCCTTCATGATCCACACCGGCGACATCACGCACCTGTCGAAGGCCGCCGAGTTCGACAATGCCGACCGCATCATCTCGCAGAGCAAGCTCGACGTGCACTACGTGCCTGGCGAGCATGACTTTCTCGACGAGGAGGTGAAATTCTATCGCGAGCGTTACGGCCGCGGCACCAAGGGTGCAGGCTGGTATTCGTTCGACGCCGGCGGCGTACACTTCATCGGCCTCGTCAACGTCGTCGACCTCAAGGGCGGCGGTCTCGGCAATCTCGGCGCCGAGCAACTCGCCTGGCTCGAGGACGATCTGCGCGGCAAGTCGAAATCGACGCCGATCGTGCTGTTCGCGCATATCCCGCTTTGGACGGTCTATCCCGAATGGGGCTGGGGCACCGAGGACGGCGGCCGCGCGCTGGAACACGTGAAAGGCTTCGGCTCCGTCACCGTGCTGAACGGCCATATCCATCAGGTGATGCAGAAGGTCGAGGGCAACGTCACTTTCCACACCGCGCGCTCGACTGCGTTCCCGCAGCCCGCGCCGGGGACCGCGCCCTCGCCCGGACCAATGAAGGTCGAGGACGCAAAGCTGCGCGGCATGCTCGGCGTCGCCAGCATCAACTTCAAGCAGAACGAGCAGCGGCTCGCGATCATCGACACGCCACTGCAGGGTTGATCCAAGATTGAACGGAAAAAGGCTGAACGGAAGCTGACAATGAAAACACTCAATCGCCGCGACTTCGGTGTCGCCGTGGTCGCGGCCATCCTGTTGCCCGCAACGACGGCCCGTGCCGACGACATGGAAGTGCATATCGACAATTTCGTTTTCCAGCCGGCCGAGTTGAAGATCAAGCTCGGCACCACCGTGACCTGGACCAACCGGGACGACATCCCCCACACCGTGGTGTCGGCCGGCAAGTTCAGGTCCAAGGCCCTGGACACCGACGACAAGTTCTCGTTCACCTTCACCAATGCGGGCGACTACAAATATTTTTGTTCGTTGCACCCGCACATGACGGGGATGATCAAGGTTGAGTAACGTCTCAAACCAAGGCATCAACGTCTTGCCCGGCCGGTGGTCCCACGCCGGCCGGGCTCGTGTGCCTTCCGTCACACACGGGGACGAAACAAACAGGGACGAAACAACGCGACGCGCAGAACAAGAGGCAAAGCGAGGAGCGATGCCCGCCAACGACGATTTGCAGAAGGCGCAGCGCTTCCGCGAAGCCGCGCTGCCCTATCTCGACGACGTCTACACGCTCGCGCGCTATCTGCTGCGCGATGCCTCTGATGCCGAGGACGCGGTGCAGGAGTGCTATCTCCGCGCGCTGAAGCACTTCGACAGCTATCGCGGACCGGCGATGAAGCCCTGGCTGTTCGCGATCCTGCGCAACGTCTGCAACGCCGAATACGCGCGGCGCGCGCACAGGCCCAGCGCGATCGAGGATACGCCCGGCGCCGCCGAGCAGACGCCGATCTGGCAGGAGAGCGAGGCGAGCCCCGAGACCGAAGTGCTGCGCAGCCGCGATGCCGGCGCCATCCGCAAGCTGATCGACGCGCTCGCCGAACCGTTCAAGGAAACATTCGTGCTGCGGGAGATCAACAACCTGTCCTATCGTGAAATCGCCGAGGCCGTCGGCGCCCCCGTCGGCACCGTGATGTCCCGCCTCGCCCGCGCCCGCGCCATGCTGCGCGCGGCCTGGACGGCGGAAGAGGAGCACTCTCGATGACCTGCGACGAAGCAAAAATCCTGCTTCACGCGCTGCTCGACAACGAGCTCGATGCTGGCCACGCGCGCGAGGTCGAAGCCCACATTGCCAGTTGCCCGGACTGCGCCGCGGAGTTTGCCGCACAACGCGAGATGCAGCGCGTGCTCGCCGACACCGATTTGCGCTATGCTGCGCCGGCTAGCCTGCGCGCCCGGATCGAAGCCTCGCTGCCACAGCCGCAGCGCCGGCAACCGACCCGCCGCTCCGTGCTGCGCGGCTTTGCGATGGGCTCTGCCGTCTCCGCGCTCGCCGCCTCCGGCGTCGTCGCCGTGGTGCTGCGCCAGGACGACCAGCAGCGCATCCTGTCGGAGGTCGTCTCCGCGCATCTGCGCTCGCTTCAAGCCGGCCACCTCATCGACGTGGTTTCCACCGACCAGCACACCGTGAAGCCGTGGTTCAACGGCAAGCTCGACGTCGCCCCGCCCGTGATCGATCTCACCGCGCAAGGCTTCACGCTGGTCGGCGGCCGGCTCGACTATATCGACGCCCGCGCCATCGGCGCCGTCGTCTACAAGCGCCGGCAGCACGTGATCAATTTGTTCGTATCGCAGACATCGAACGCGGAATATCGCGCGCCGAAGACCGAGACCATGCAGGGCTTCAACTGCCGCCGCTGGGGCAATCGCGGCCTGAACTTCTGGGCCGTCAGCGATATCGGCGCCGACGAGCTCGCCGAATTCGTCGACAAGTTCGAGGCGGCGATGAAGGCGAATGTGGAGGGGTAACTGAAACCAGCGTCATTGCGAGCGGAGCGAAGCAATCCAGCCCGCATCCGCAGAGGGATACTGGATTGCTTCGCTTCGCTCGCAATGACGATTGCTGAGATAGATCGGCGAATTTACGCCGACCGCCGCACCGCGTTGTCCACCAGCGTCTTGCCGAGCGACCAGATCGCGCCGGGGACCTTGTGACTGCCGGCGATGACGTCGTCGAAGGCGCGCTCGATCCAGCCGCAGTCTTCCTCGGTGATGGTGAGCGGCGGCAGCAGCTTGATGGTGTGGCTGCCGTGACCGGCGACCTGCGTGAGGATCTTGTGGTCCTTGAACAGCGGCACGGTGATGAGCTGGCAGAACAGGCCCTTGTTGGCAGCTTCCAGCACGTTCCAGGACGCCCGGAGCCGCAGCGACTTCGGCGGGCCGAACTCGACGCCGATCATCAGGCCCTTGCCGCGCACTTCCTTCATCAGCTCGTAGCCGGGCACCATGCGCGTCAGCGCCAGGCGCAGCTCGGCGCCGCGCTTGGCGGCGGACTCGATCAGCTTCTCGGACTCCATGACGTCGAGCGTCGCGATGCCCGCGGCCATCGCCAGATCGTTCTTGGAGAAGGTGGAGCCGTGCACCACCGCGCGGTCCATCTGGTTGAAGATCTTGTCGAAGATGCTCTTGCGCGTCAGCACGGCACCGACCGGCACGTGGCCGCCGGACAGCGACTTCGACAGCAGCACCATGTCGGGCTCGACGTTCCAGTGCTCGACCGCCAGGAATCGGCCGGTGCGGCCCATGCCGGTCTGGATCTCGTCGGCGACGAACAGCGTGCCGTATTTCTTGCAGAGCGCGGCAGCGCCCGGCAGGAACTCGTCGGTGGGCATGTTGACGCCCTTGCCCTGGATCGGCTCGACGACGAAGGCCGCGACCTCGCGCGAGGCCAGCGCCTTTTCGAGCGCGGCGAGGTCGTTGAACGGAATTGAGGTGCAGCCGGGCAGCAGCGGCTCGAAGCCGGTGCGGAAGTTCGAATCACCTGTCAGCGACAGCGCGCCGTAGGTCAGGCCATGATAGCCGTGGGCGCAATAGACGATGCCGGGACGGCCGGTGGCGCCGCGCGCGAACTTGATTGCCGCTTCGACGCATTCGGCGCCGGAATTGGCGAAGAACGCCTTGTCGAGATAGGGGACGTATTTCAGCAGCCGCTCGGCGAGCACGCCGGCGAGCACCGAGACGTCGAACTGGACCAGATTGGGCAGGTCGGCATCGAGCACGCTCTTGAGCGCCTCGCGCATGACGGGGTGATTGCGCCCGATCGCGAACACGCCAAAGCCGGACAGCAGGTCGAGATAGCGCGCCCCCTCGCGATCGTAGAGGTACTGCCCCTGCCCCTTCTGGAAGCCGACATCGTAGCCGATGGTCTTGAGAACCCGAACGAACTGCTCGTTCAGATACCGATTATGCAGGGTGCTGCGCTGGGCCTGACGGTCCGCGAATAGCTGAGACATGTCTGGATTTGGGCTGTGCATCCGCTACATACTTCGCTTGAGGGCCGGCTCGTCAACTGAAAAGGGACCGTTACCGAAAACGGTCTGTGCGGCCTTTTGCCCTTTTTCGGACCATCTTCGCAAGCACAGCTTTAAACCATGTTGCACTGCCAAGGAACTATCATGCGTTTAGCCCTTTACACCGGACTAATACTGGCTGGTGGTTACACCTGCCTGACACCCGCGCTCGCCGCCGATCCCACCGGCGACTGGCGGGTCGCCGACGCCGTCGCCAACATTCGTGTCGCCCAATGCAATGGCAGCATGTGGGGCGCGGTTTCCTGGGAAAAGCAGCCCGGCGGCCGCGATGAATACAATCCGGATGCGTCGAAAAAGACCAGGCCGACGCTGGGCATGGCGACCCTGATCGACATGAAGAAGAAGCCCGGCGTCGATCAGTGGGAAGGGCAGGTCTACAACGCCAAGGACGGCCAGCTCTACAGCGCAACCATCACGACCGTCGGCACCGACCAGCTCGAAATCAAGGGCTGCGTGATGGGCTTCCTCTGCGGCGGCGAGACCTGGACCCGCGTCGCCCCGCCGATTCCTTTGAGCACCGCCAACGCCATGGCCAAGGGCGCGCCAAAGCCCACCGGCGCGGCGCCGAAAGTCCAAGGCAACAACGGCGGCACCACAGGCGGCCCGACAACAGGCGGCACGACCGGCGCCAGCGCCCCAGCGCCGGCCCCTGCCCCCGCAGCCCAGAAGACCGCTACCACCGCCAAGCCCGGTCAGAAGAACGCCGCCGACCCGGTCGGCGACATCTGCCTACTCCCTGAGATTGCGGGGTTTGCCCATTAGGGCCGGCTGGAACAGCAGCACTGCGGCAAGCGTCGTCACCAGCGAGAGTGCGAGCAGCTTGCCCATGCTGGACGTTCCGGGGTGGCTCGACAGCCACAGGCTGCCGAACGCGGTCGCCGTCGTCAGCGCGCTGAAAAAGATTGCGCGCGTCAGGCTGGTCTGCAGAAGGTTTGTCCTGCCAGAGCGCCAGGCCACGACATAATAGATCTTGAAGGCGACGCCGACGCCGAGCAGCAGCGGGAACGCGACGATGTTGGCGAAGTTGAGCGGCAGGCCGATCAACACGCAGATTTCGAGCGTAACCGCGCCGGCGACCAGCAGCGGCACCAGCGTCATCAGCACGTCGACGAACCGCCGCAGCGTGATCCAAAGCAACAGGCCGATCACCAGCAGCGCGTAGATGCCGGCGTGGATGAACGCCTTCACCACGGTGTCACCGGATTTCAGGATCGAGACCGGCCCGCCGATCGCGGTCGGCTCGGCAGCGAGCACGGCGGCTGCAAATTTGCGCAGCGTGTCGTTGTCATTGGGATCGCCCTTCGGCTGCGCCTCGACGCGGATGATCCCGTCCTTGCTCTTCCAGGCGCTGACGAGCTCGGGGGGCAGTGAGGCCAGGGTGACCGGCCCGGCCTGCATCGCGTTCCTGAGCTGGCCGAACGCGATCTTCAGCGGCGTGACGAACACGTCCTGCGCCTTGTTCCGCGTGGCCTCGTCGCCATTGGCGAGCTTTTCGAGCGCGTCCGCCAGCCGGCGCGAGGCGACGGCGCCCGGGCCCTTCGTGTCACCGGCGGTCCGGCGCAGATTGTCGACCGAGGATTTCAACGCCTCGACGTTTTCCTTGTCCGTTGGCGCAGCGTCGACCTGGTCAGGATTGAGCGCGGGGTTGAGCACCTTGGCGCCCTGCGCGAGCAGCTTCAGCTTTGGCGCCTGGTCGGTCGGCACGAAGCTGTCGAGCGACATCACGCGCAGCACCTCCGGCACCTTCTCCAGCTTCGCCTCGACCTGCCTCGCCTGCTCCTCGGACGTGGTCATCACGTTGATGGCATTGGCGCCGGTGTTCGGATCCTTGCGCAAATCGAGGAAGGTCGCGATCGACTCGGCCTTCGGGTTGCGCAGGTTCATCGGGTTGAAGTCGAACTTCAGGAAGTAGAGCAGCGGCAGACCGGCGAGCGCCAGCAGCAACGTGCCGCCCACGACCAGCACACGGTGCTTCTCCAGAAAGTAATCGAGCGGCGCCAGGAAGGCATAACCGACGGGCTCCTGCTCACCGGGCGGGTTCAACAGCTTCAGCATTGCGGGCAGTACGGTGATGCTGGAGAGGAACGCCACCAGCATGCCGACGCCGGCGATCTGGCCGAGCTCGGAGATGCCCTTGTAATCGGTGGGCAGGAAACAGAGGAAGCCGGCGGCGGTCGCCATTGCCGCCAGCGACAGCGGCACCGCGGAGCGCTTGGCGGCAAGCACCAGCGCGCCGGAGAGATCGTTGTGCTTGTAGCGCTCCGAGCGGTAGCGGACGCTGTACTGGATACCAAAATCGACGCCCAGTCCCACGAACAGTACGGCGAACGCGATCGACAGCAAATTGAACGAGCCGACCATCATCAGGCCGGCAGCGGTCGTCAGCGCAAGGCCGACGAAGAGATTGACGAACACCGCGAAAATGATCTTCGACGAGTGCAGCGCCATCCACAGGATGAGCAGCACGACCAGCACAGTCCCGACGCCGTTGACGACGGCGCCTTCCTGGACGGTGGCGTATTCCTCGTTGGCGATCGGGACCGGACCGGTCAGTCGCACTCGTGCCTGGTACTTGTTCGCAAAATCCAGATCAACTGCCGCCTTGCGGATCGCGTCGGTGGCGCCCTTGCCGGGCTCCAGCGCGTTGTAGTCCAGGATCGGCTTGAACTCGATGAAGGCGCGCTTATCGGAATCCGTCAGCGGCTCGTCGCTGACGAGCTCACGCCAGGAGAAGCTCGCTTTGCCCTTGTTGAGCACGGTCTCGACCGTTTGCGCGATCTGATTGAAGGGCCGCGCGGTATTGTCGAGCTTGACCTGGCCGCGCTTGACGCCGGCAAGTCCCGTCTCCAGCGCGCCGGTCAGGCCGCGGATCGAGGGATCACCGGCCATGATCTCGACCAGGGGCGCTGCGGATTCGAACTGGCTGGTGATCTTGCCGACCTCTTCGGTCGGCAGGAACAGCAAGCCGTTCTTCTCAAAGAACTCGCCGGTGCCGAGCTGCTGCATCGACTGGAAGTCGGTCTTGTTGTCCTTCAGCTTGGCGAAGAGCGCATCCGCTGCCGCGGTCGCCATCTCCGGCGTCCTGGCCTCGACGACCGCGAGAATCGTCGCGTCGCGGTCGAAGGCACGGTCGAACTGCTGGTCGCGCTGGCGCCAGTCCAAATTCTGGGCAATCAGCGAATTGATGTCGGTGTTGATGGCGAAATGCTTAGACGTGTAATAGCCCGCCCCGACCGAAAGCAGGAGCCCGAGAACGACGACGAGGGAGGCAAACCGGGTGCAGGCCCTGACGATGGCAACGACTACGCTTTGCAGCATCTTTTCTTTCTGCGGTTAACAGCTTGCCGGAAACGCCCGCTGTTTATCGGAGTTCCCCGGCGAAACCTATTGCTGTTTTGAGTGGTTCTCGCCGCACGAAGGTTCGAGGTAAACGGCGACAGACCTAGGCAAAATCATGCGGGGCGGTCGGTATAGCCGGTGACTTGAGGCGGGAAAGTGGCGAAGCGGTGAGCACAAATGTCGCCATTTTGCTCAGAGCGCATGCCCTATTATAATACCGCGGATGCGCACGGTAACGGAACCAGGGTTTCATCCGGTCTTTCCTTTTTGCCGATTTTTTGACACAAAGTGCTGTGCCTCCATGCGCCGGGGCCCAAGTAGGGTGGGCGGTTACCGCGTGCGCGAAACCAATGGTGCGGTTATTGCAACTCATTGGACAGTATCGAAGTGCCGCCGGGGACTTGAGAAGCGGATTGGTGCAAATTGCGTGATGGGCGTCCTATGGAAGTTTATCTAGCGCAGCCGCGCGGCTTTTGCGCGGGCGTGGTGCGTGCGATCGAGATCGTGGAACGGGCGCTGGAGAAGTACGGCCCGCCCGTCTACGTGCGCCACGAGATCGTGCACAACAAGTACGTGGTCGAGAGCCTGAAGAACAAGGGCGCGATCTTCGTCGAGGAACTGTCCGAGGTTCCGCCGAAAGCCGTGACCGTTTTCAGTGCCCATGGCGTCGCCCGCAGCGTCGAGGAAGAGGCTGCCGCGCGCGACCTTCCGGTGCTCAATGCCACCTGCCCCCTGGTCACGAAAGTTCACAATCAGGGGAAACGCTACATCTCCAGGGGCCGCACCCTGATCCTGATCGGCCATGCCGGCCACCCCGAGGTCGAGGGCACGATGGGCCAGGTTCCCGCCCCGGTGCTGCTTGTCCAAAGCGTTGAAGAGGTTAAGGCCTTGACGCTGCAGGCGGATACGCCAGTGGCCTACATCACCCAGACCACCCTGTCGGTCGACGACACCAAGGACATTATTGCGGCCCTCCAGGCCCGCTTTACAGATATTCAAGGCCCGGATATCCGGGATATCTGCTATGCGACACAGAACCGCCAATCTGCGGTAAGGGACTTGAGCAAGCTGGTCGACGTGATCTTGGTGGTGGGCGCTGCCAATAGCTCGAACTCGAACCGGCTCCGCGAAATCGGCACGGAGGCCGGCGTCGCGAGTTATTTGATTGCCGACGGCAGCGCGCTCAATCCGGAGTGGTTGAAAGATGCCAAGACCGTCGGCGTCACGGCCGGCGCTTCGGCGCCTGAGGTACTCGTGGATGACGTGATCGAAGCGATGCGGCGGATCGGACCAGTCAAGGTCTCGGTGCTGCCGGGCCGCGAGGAAAACATCGAATTCCGGCTTCCGGCCGAACTGGCTGCGAGCTGACCCACCCGAATTCCTAGCCCAGAAAGAAACTTGTAATGGCTATCCCCTTCTTCAAGGAAATGCGTATCGGCGGCTATTTGCTCAAGCAGAAACTGCTTGGCCGCAAGCGCTATCCGCTCGTGCTGATGCTGGAGCCGCTGTTCCGCTGCAACCTCGCCTGCGTCGGCTGCGGCAAGATCGATTATCCGGATGCGATCCTCAACCGCCGCATGACCGCCCAGGAGTGCTGGGACGCGGCCGACGAGTGCGGCGCGCCGATGGTCGCCATTCCCGGCGGCGAGCCGCTGATCCACAAGGAGATCGGCGAGATCGTGCGTGGCCTGGTCGAACGCAAGAAGTTCGTCTCGCTCTGCACCAACGCGCTGCTGCTCGAGAAGAAGCTCGACCTGTTCACGCCCTCCCCGTACCTGTTCTTCTCCGTGCATCTCGACGGCCTGAAGGACCATCACGACAAGGCTGTGTCGCAGAAGGGCGTGTTCGACCGCGCCGTCTCCGCGATCAAGGCGGCCAAGGCGCGCGGCTTCACCGTCAACGTCAACGCCACCATCTTCGACGGCCATCCGGCCGAGGAGATCGCGAAATTCCTCGACCTCACCGTCGAGCTCGGTGTCGGCGTCTCGATGTCGCCGGGCTATGCGTATGAGCGTGCGCCGGACCAGGAGCACTTCCTCAACCGCACCAAGACCAAGAAGCTGTTCCGCGACGTCTTCGCGATGGGCAAGGGCAAGAAGTGGAACTTCATGCATTCCGGCCTGTTCCTGGACTTCCTCGCCGGCAACCAGGAATACGAGTGCACGCCGTGGGGCATGCCCGCGCGCAACATCTTCGGCTGGCAGAAGCCCTGCTATCTGCTCGGTGAAGGCTATGCCAAGACCTTCAAGGAGCTGATGGACACCACCGATTGGGAAACCTACGGCACCGGCAAGTACGAGAAGTGCGCCGACTGTATGGCCCATTGCGGCTACGAGCCGACGGCTGCGACCGCTGCCATCAGCCACCCGCTGAAGGCGATGTGGGTGTCGCTGCGCGGGATCAGGACCACGGGCCCGATGGCGCCCGAGATCGACATGACCAAGCAGCGTCCGGCGCAGTACATCTTCTCGGCGGAAGTGCAGAAGCGCCTGTCGGAGATCCGCAAGGACGAGGCGGCCGCGGCGCAGGAGAAGGCGGCCCGCAAGGCTTCGACTGCCGCGTAAGCACGCGAGTCGGTACGAACGAAAAAGGCCCGGTCGCCACCGCGACCGGGCCTTTTCATCTTCGGCGCGAACGCCCCGCGGCAACGATATCCGTGCTGCGCCCACACCATGTGATCCTGGCGGGACCCGGCCTGCAGGCATTCGACATGATGCGCCGCGCCTATGAGGAGCGGCTCGAGCAAGCGGTGTTGCCATGGCTGCTCAAGTCCACGGCGATCTATCTGCTTCCAAGCGAGTCGGCGGCAATTGTCGAAGGCATGATGCGACGGACGCTGTGGGTCGTGGACCGAAACCGCATGGAGGCGACCGAGTGAGTAGGCACCAAAACGCAAAAGGCCCCGGGGCCCAAATGGGCCCCGGCGATTTTTTTTTTATAAAAAAAGAAACCGCCCCCCGGGGGGACAAGGGCGCCACGGGGTCGCAGCAGGG
>NZ_JBVVPO010000065.1:0-22150 GCF_055811795.1 Bradyrhizobium sp. MI1.7 | reverse complement strand
CGACGGAGGGTGTGGGTGGGGCCCCTAACCCGAATGCCGCCGACCTAGTCTTTAGCAACAAAAACCCAAATGGCCCGGGCCCAATTGGCCACCGGGCCTTTTGCTTTATCGCATCAAGAGCTCAGGCCGCCTTGGAGACCAGGGCCTCGCTGTCGACGAGCTCGGTGCCGATCAAATAGTCGCGGCAGCCGCGCAAGCTACGCAGCGCGCGGTTGAAGTCGATGCCGGTCGAGACCAGCGCATGCAGCGTGGTCGGATTGCGCACGATGCCACGGAGCACGGCGGCGAGATCAATCTGGCCGTTCGGCTTGATGGCGGCGCGGGCGAGCGCCGGCAGCGCGCGATGGGCGGGATCGCTGATGACGCGGACCGCGGCAAAGGGTAGCCCCGCCTCGGCGGCGTAGGCGGCCGCGATGTGGCTCTCCATGTCGACGGCAGAGGCGCCGGTTTCCGAATGCAGCGCCGCCTTGCAGGACCGCTTCGTGACCACCTCCTCGGCGCCGGCAAGGCTGCCGCGCACGACGCGGCGGCGCCCGGACGTCAGACGGTCGATCAGGTCGTCGCCGAGCGACAGGCCCGCGGCCCAGCGGGTATCGCCGGAGAGCACCTCGGTCGCCAGCACGACGTCGCCGGAGCGCAGCGTCGGGTCGAGCCCGCCGGCCACGCCGAACGAGATCACGCCGCGAATCGTCTCGGGATCCACCACCGTCAGAAGCGCCCGCAACTGGGTCGGGCTGCTCGACGAGCAAATGACCGCCATTCCGGGCCCAGCCGCGATACGGGCCTCCTGAACCAGTCCAGTCACGATCAATATCGGCCGCGGGTCGATGGCATTACCCACGGTCAGATAGTCCCCCGTCCCCAAAGTCACATCCCGACCCCTACCACCCTGCTGTTGGTGTTCCGCAAGTTCCGATACCGCGCCAACGCCCACAGCGGGAAGAACTTCGGGTAACCGTGATAACGCAGATAGAATACACGAGGAAAGCCTGTGGCGGTGTACCGCTCTTCGTCCCACAGTCCTTTTTTGTTCTGTGTTGCAATCAGGTACTCCACCCCGCGGGCGACGGCCGGGTGATCAACCTCGCCAGCAGCCATCAGGGCAAGCAAGGCCCATGCCGTTTGCGAGGCGGTCGAGGGAGACGCCTCCCAGCCCTTGTAGTCGAGACGGTAGCTGACGGCGGCCTCGCCCCAGCCGCCGTCCTTGTTCTGGATCGAGGCCAGCCAGTCGGCGGCTTTCCGAATCATCGGGTCGTTATGGCGGACGCCGGCCATGTTGAGGGCACAGAGCACCGACCAGGTTCCGTAGATGAAGTTCATGCCCCAGCGGCCATACCAGGACCCCTCCGGGTGCTGGGTCTTCCTGAGGTAGGCGACCCCGTCGGCCACATGCTTGCTGGACTTCTCGGTCTCGCCGAGCTGGGCCAGCATGGAGATGCAGCGCGCGGTGACGTCCTCGGTCGGCGGATCGAGCAGCGCGCCATGATCCGAGAACGGGATGTTGTTCAGATAGTATTCGAGGTTGTTGACGTCGAAGGCGGCCCAGCCGCCGTCGTCGCTCTGCATGCCCTCGATCCACTCCCGGCCGCGGTCGATCGCGGCGTCATAGCCGGTCGCACCGTGCTCGCGTCGCATGCGGTCCATCGACATCACCACCACCGCGGTGTCGTCGAGATCGGGATAATAGGCATTGTTGTACTGGAAGGCCCAGCCGCCCGGGCGTACCTCGGGCCGCTTCACCGCCCAGTCGCCCTTCACCTCGAGCTCCTGCTTCGGGATCAGCCAGTCGAGGCCCTGCTTGGCCGCAGGCAGGGCTATGTCACCGCCGGCTTCCAGCAGCGCGTGGGCGGTCAGCGTCGTGTCCCACACCGGCGAGACGCAGGGCTGGCAATAGGCCTCGTCGCCGTTGAACACGAGCAGCTTGTCGATGCCCCGGCGCGTGACCGCGCGCGGCGGATAATTCTCGTCCTTGCCGAGCGCGTCATACATCATGACGATGTTGGCCATGGGCGGATAGATCGCGCCCATGCCGTCCTCGCCGTTGAGGCGTTCCTCGGTGAAGGCGAGCGCCGCATCGATCGCGCGCTGGCGCAGGCTCTTCGGAAACATCGGCTCGATCACGCGCAGAATGCCGTCGAGCGCGCGGAACAGCACGAACCAGGCCATGCTCTGGTGCGGCGCCTTCGCGGTCATGCCGATCGAGCGCGGATCCTGGAGAAACAGCTCGTCGATCCCGACGCCCTTGGGATTCTTCGCCAGCGGCTTCAGCGCGGCAAGAACCATCAGCGGCACCATGGTGGTGCGGGCCCAGTAGGAAATCTTGTTGATGTGGAACGGCGACCAGAACGGCAGCAGCACGATCTCGATCGGCAGCACCGGCACCGCGCGCCAGGTCACCACGCCGAACATCGCAAGCAGGAAGCGCGTGAAGACGTTGCTGTTGATCGCGCCGCCGCGGGCATGGATCGCCTCGCGCGCACGCACCATGTGCGGGGCGTCGACGGAATCGCCGATCATCTTGAGCGCGAAGTAGGACTTCACGCTCGCACTCATGTCGAACTCGCCGTCATGCACGAGCGGCCAGCCACCATGGGCGCCCTGAACGCGGCGGAGATAATTGCCGATCTTGGCCTCGAGCACGGCGTCCACGGGCTCTGCGAGATAATGGCGCAGCAGGATGTATTCGGCCGGAATCGTGCAGTCGGCCTCGAGCTCGAACACCCAATGGCCGTCGGATTGCTGGAAGCCGAGAACGCCTTGCGTCGCCGACGCAATGCTCGATTCCAGGACGCCCGATTCCAAGGCTTCGCGGCTGGTCGCGTTCACGGCATCCATGTCGCTCGATTGCTCCGATAGTCGATTGAAATTGACCGGGACTTTGCCCGTCAGGGCCGCTTTGCGGCCAAAACCAGATCGGCGGCGCGATCACCGGACCGCACCGATCCCTCGATGGTTGCAGGCAATCCCGTAGCAGTCCAGTCGCCGGCAAGAAACAGGTTTTTCAGCGCAGTGGCCGGCCCCGGACGCAGGGCATTCTGGGCCGGCGTCGCCGCAAATGTGGCACGGCGCTCGCGCACGATCTGCCAGGGGGGCAGCTCGCCGGACACCCCGCCCGCCTTGCAGACGTCGTTCCAGATCGCCTGCGCGAGTTCCTCGCGCGGCATGTCGACCAGGCGGTCGCCATTGCTGATGGTCACGGACAGCCGGTTCGGGAACGCGAACAGCCATTCCACGACGCCGCCGATCACGCCGAGGATCGGCGCCGAACCGGGCGGCGGTTCAAAGCGGAAATGCGCGTTCACGATGGCGCGGAATTCGGTCGGCGTCTTCAGCCTGGGCAGCAGGCTCGCGGCGGCGCGCGGCGGCACTGCCATCACGACGACATCGCCCTCACCGAGCTGGATCACATCCTCGCCGCCGAAATTCAGCGCGCTAGCCTTGCCGTCACCGGTCGTAAACGAACGCAGCTCATGGCCGAGCTGAACGGTGTGGCCGCGCTCCTGCAAGAACTTCACGGCAGGCTCGATCAGCACGGCGCTCAAGCCGTCGCGCGCAATCAGCGGCCGGCACGCCTGTCCGCCAGCAAGCAGCGTCTCGCGCACGATCGCGCCGGCAAGCCCGGCCGAGCCCTCTGGCGGATCGACGTTGAGCGCCGCAAGCAGCAGCGGCTGCACCAAGCGCTGATAGAGGATGCCTTCGCAGGGAATGGACTTGCCGACCAGCGTCTCCTCCGACGCCCAGATCAGCGGCGCCAGCTTGAGATAATCGCTGAGCCCGGTGTCGGGAACGCGGCGGCTCTCGTCGAGCACCCAGGTCGGCAGCCGGCCATCGCCGAGATCGATCTGCCAGCGCTGCCCGGTCTTGATGTCGACGAACGGAAACTGCGCGCGTTCGGGGCCGACGAGGCCCGCCTCGGTGCCGATCGAGCGGGCATAGGCGCGCGCATGGCTGTTGCCCGACAGCAGCAGATGATTGCCGTTGTCGATGGTGAGATTGGTGGCGCCGTCGAAATAGGAGCGGCAGCGGCCGCCGGCCTGGTGCGTCGCCTCGTGGACGGCGACCTTGAAGCCCGCATTGGCGAGCCGCACGGCGGCGGAGAGGCCGGAAATTCCAGCACCGATGATATGAGCTGTCTTTTGCATCAGATGAAAGCGTAACGGAGCAGGATCAGGATGCGCGTGACCTTCGACACACGCACCGGCTCGCGCGGCGCGTTGAAGCCGCGCGCGATCAGGAGATCCAAGATGGAATGATAATACTTCGACATGATCCGCGGCGCGCGCACGGCGCGGCGCTTGTTGCGGTTCATGATCTCGTCAGACTTCTCGAAATGCGCCTTCGCACGCTGCGTCAGCGACTGGCAGACCTTCGGCAGCGCGCGCTCGGTGATCACGCGGTTCGGGTCGTTGGAGGTGATGCCGGCATGCAGCAGCGCCTCGCGCGGCAGATAGAGCCGGCCGAGGCCAGCGTCCTCGTCGATGTCGCGCAGGATGTTGGTGAGCTGGAGCGCGCGGCCGAGATGGTAGGCGAGCTGGATGCCGTCTTCCTCGGGCAGGCCGAACACCCGTACCGACAGCCGCCCCACGGCGCTGGCGACGCGATCGCAGTAGAGATCGAGCGTCGCCATGTCGGGCGCACGGATGTCCTGCGGCACGTCCATCTCCATGCCGTCGACGATCGCAAGGAAATCCTCGCGCTTGAGGCCGAAGGTCTTCACCGAGGCGACGTAGTCCTTCAGCCGCGGCGGCGGATGGCCCTGATAGAGCGCGTCGATGTCGTTGCGCCACTCCTGAAGCGCGGCGAGCCGCTCGTCGCGCGGGCCGTCGGAGTCGGCGATGTCGTCGACCTGTCGGCAGAAGCTGTAGATCTGGAACATCGCTTCGCGCTGGTCATGCGGCAGGATGCGCATCGCAGCGTAGAAGGAGCTGTTCGATGCGGTCGAGCCGTAATTGGCGCTGGGCGAGGTCGCCTCAAGCGTCATGTGCAGTCCCCGGTCTGGAAATGGCCTTGCGTCCGATCGCGCGGCGGCCGACTTCGCCGATCATGCCGGCGAGGCTGAAAGTGAGAAGCTCGAACTTGTTCAGATGCACGCGCTCGCGCAGGGGATCGCGCACCTTCAACAGACGCACGATACGATCGGCATAGGCCTGGATCACCGCAACATCGACGCCGAGGCGGAAATCCCGGATCTCCGCGCTCAGCGATCTGCCCTCGTCGAGCAGGGCTGCGTTACGCACGGCGAGCGCCTGAAGGCAGGCCAGCATCGCCGGCGGCGACTGCGTCAGCCCCAACTGCTCGACCGAGGCGCCACTCGCGGCCAGCGCGTCGCGCGGCAGATAGACACGATTGAGCTCGCGAAAATCCTTGCCGCAATCCTGGAGGTGGTTGTTGATCTGGAGCGCCGCACAGAGCGCGTCCGAGGCCGCCCATGTCGACGTGCTCTCGCCGTGGACGTCGAGCATGAAACGGCCGACCGGCATCGCCGAGTAGCGGCAATAGTGGATGACCTCGTCCCAGTTCTCGTAGCGCAGCTTGGTGACGTCCATGCGGAACGCGATGAGCACGTCGAGCGCGTGGCGCGGCGCCATGCCTCGCTCGGCCAGCGCCCGCCGCAGAATGACGGCTTCGGCCTGGGTGTCGCCCTCGCCGAGCAGTTCCGCCTCGAGCAGGTCGAGATAAGCGAGTTTCTGGTCGGGAGGCAGCGTCGCGTGATCCGCGATGTCGTCGGCGGTGCGGACGAAATTGTAGTACGCCAGGATCAGCGCGCGATGGCGCGGATGAATGATCCAGGACGCGACGGGAAAATTCTCGTCGCGGTCACCCTTGCCGGATCGCAATTCGCTCGCAGAGGTCATCGAGGGCTGGTTTACAATCGTTTGGACAGGAAGGGCTTTTTCGCTCGCGCGGGCTTATGCCGGCGATGCCGCCGCGGCCCCCATATAGGGGAATACGGCCGCAAAACCAATCCTGTCTCTCGATGGCTGCCCTTCCGGATCCGGCCCGAAAAGGCGGCCCCCGGGCCGCCCTTGTGGGCCAGTGGCCGAGCTTACTGGTTGTGGGTCTTCAGGACCTGGTCGCAGGCCTGCGAGATCTTGGCCCGGTTCTCCTTGAGGCAGGCCAGGATGGTGAAATCGCCCTGGTCGATGACCGGACGGCAGAACTTCTGCACATCGCGCGTGCAGGCCTTCTGTTCCGCGTCTGTGCCACGTCCTGCCTGGGCGAATGCCGCCGTCGAAAGGGATGCCAACAGTAGGGTGAGAGCGACGAGAAGCTTACGCATTGTATTCCTTCATTCTGACGGCAGAACCGCACCGATCCCGGACAGGGCGAACGACCGGAACGGATTGTTCTGATGGCAAGTCGCCGCGGAACGTGCGGCCTCGGAGAAGGCACAAGCACTGGCAAATGCGGCCAAATTGGCGCCACAGCCACCAAATCGGGTCTTCCCTCGCTCTTCATTGGCAGATGTAACAGATTGATACTACGTCATAATTCTGGCACACTGCGTTTTGATGCGTACCTGTTGCAGAGCTGCATCTCTCCGCCCTGCTTTTCCCGCGAGAAACACAGCGAAACAGAGAGAATCGCGCAGCCTGACCTGGCGCGACGGCGTCGTGAACCGCCGTCCCTGGCTGTCAGGCTTTGAACCAGACACAGGCTCGGAACACTAAACTTTCGATGTGGCGAGACGTTCATCCTAAGCGAACGTCGCTCGAAAACGGGATATTCAAAATGCAATTCATTGGGCGATCTGGACAGGCAATCAAGGCGGCCGGCATCGGGGCTGCGCTGCTCTTCTCAGTCTCGGCAAGCCATGCTCAGTCGTCCGGACCGTTTGCAGGTTTCGACGGTGCGTGGAGCGGCACCGGCACGGTGTCGCTGTCCGATGGTAGCACCGAGCGCATCCGCTGCAAGGCCGACTACAAGGTCGCCGGCACCGGTCTCAGCCTCAAGCAGGCCCTTCACTGCGCGTCCGACAGCTACAAGTTCGACCTCACCAGCGACGTGACGAGCCAGGGCGAGCGAATCTCCGGCAACTGGAGCGAGACCAACCGCAACATCTTCGGCAATCTCCAGGGCACCGCCGGCGGAGGCCAGATCGAGGTGTTCGTCGAGGCCAACGGCTTCGCCGCCAACCTGTCGCTGCGCACCAACGGCACCAAGCAGACGGTGCAGATCAGCTCGAAGGGCGAGATCCGCGGCGTCAACATCACGATGACGAAGGGCTGACACCCTTCCCGCTTCGAGAGGAACACGCCCCCGGTTCTCGCGAGCCGGGGGCTTTTTGCTGACATTGTTACGGACATGGACCCAATTCGCAGACATCTGCTCAAGGCCGCCGGGCTCTTCGTAACCAGCCGCGCCTTCGCCAATGACCAGCAGGGTACGAGCATGCAGCCTTCGTCGGTAAAACCGCGTCACGTGCTCTGCTTCCTCGGCAAGGACGAGAGCCTGCTGCACCCGCCGAAGGCGGTGGCCAAGACAATCGCGGATTTCAACTTCGAGATCGACCGCACCTATTCGCAGGCCAAGCCCGATCCGCACATGGAGTGGTCGTTCGGCGTGTGCTGGGACCGCGTCTTCCCGAAAGCCTGGTCTGCCGCGGACGAAGCGGCCGTGGTCAACCACAAAGCGGTGCTTTATTTGCTGAGCCCGCCGCTAGAGCAGCAGAAAGCAGTCGCCTTTTCGGCGGCGGCCTTGCGCATCGTCGAGGAGATGATCGAAGCCGGCGCCACCGCCGTGAAGGGCGAAAGCGCCGGCGTTGCCCACGGCCTCGAGCGGTGGCGCAGTCTCGGCGATCAGGCACGCAAGGGCGCAAAGACCAGTCAGGACCTTGGCATGACCCTCGCCGTCGCCAAGGCGTGTCGTCTTGCTTTCGCCAAGCGTCCGCTCGGCGGCGATCGCTATTACGAGACCGTCGGCTATCACCTCGTCGGCTTGCCGGAGATCTATGTCGCGAAATCGCGCGGCAACGAATGGTCGGCGGTGCTGCTCATGGAGGAGCTTGCCAACGCCATGGCCGAGCGCGGCATCGAAGCGACGCTACGCGATCGCAAGCTTACGCTCTCGCGGGAGCAGGACTACGCCGAGGACGATTTCAAGTTCAATCCGTACGGGATCGTCCGGGTCGAGGCGTGAGCAAGGGGCGGCGTATGCCGCCGCCCGCTCAGATCGCCGGCTTGTCGGGGCCCTGAAGCTTGGCGTGCAGGTTGATCAGCCACATCGCCGTCGGCCGCAGGATGAAGAGGTCGGCGACGAGGGCCATCACCATCGAGAAGGCGCTGAGCCAGCCGAACAGCCGCAGCGACGGCAGGTCGGAGAACACGGTGACGACGAGACCGCAGGCCAGCACCAGCGTGGTCAGGATCAACGCCGGGCCGACCAGCACCGTCGCGCGCTCCACCGCGAGCGCCGAACCGACGCCCGGCTTGCTCTCCAGCCTGAGGCGATTGAGGAAGTGGATCGTCGCGCTCAAGCCCAGGCCGAACGAAACGGTCAGCGCCACGACACTGGCAAATTGCAGCCCCTCGCCCATCGCCCACAGCACCGTTCCCGACATCACCACCGGGAAGATGCCCGGCAGGATACAGGCGAACATCACGACCCAGGAGCGGAAGGCAAGGCCGATGAAGATCGCGACGAGCGCGAATTCGACAGTGAGCCCGCGGTTGAGCTTCTCGATCATGCCGGCCGAGTTGCGCGCGGCAATCGCGGCAAGACCCGTTACCGCGATCTCGTAGCCGGGATGCTTCTTGCGGACGGCGTCAAGTTCGGAATCGAGCTTGTCGACGATCGGTAGCAGCTGGCTGGAATCCTTGTCCGGCACGCGGCCTGCGACCACGACGGCGTCCTGCTCGGCGTCGATGAAGCGCCGGACCAGATGCTCGGGGATGACGTTGACATATTCCTTCAGCGTCGCGACGTCGGCGCTGCCGGCCTTGTCCGCGAGCCAGCGACGCAGGGTCTCGAGCGACCAGACGTTGCCGACACCGGCGGCTTTCTCGACGGTCGCATGCACGTCCGCGATGGTCTGGAGCGTCTCCGGCGAGTAGAGCGTCTCACCCTTGGGGAACTGGACCAGCACGTTGACCGGATTGGCACCGGTGAGCTTGGCATCGAGCCGGTCGCTGGCGGCGACGGCCTGGCGCTTGTCCGGCACCTGGTCGGCGAGCCGGTAGCGCGGCTCCAGATTGGCGTAGATGACGCCGAGGCCCGCGACGAACAACACCGCAATCAGGCTGAACAGGCCGGGACGACCCACCATGCGGACCGCGATCCAGTAGCAGAAATTGCGCAGCGCCTGCACGCCGGCATCCGCGCTCTGGAACTTGGAAGCAAAGACTTTCTCGTTGCGCACCAACAGCACGCCGAACACCGGCACCAGCGACAACACCGCGACCAGCGCGATGATGGTGGCGGCGAGGCCCGCCTCGCCGAACTTGCGGATCAGGTCGGAGTCGGAGAACTGGAGCGCGATGAAGGAAATGCCGGCGGTGCCGTGCGTCAGCACGCAGGCCGGGCCCACCACCAGCACCGCGTTCTTGAACGCGGTGAACTTGTCCTGGCCCGCGATCAGCCGGTCGCGCGCGGCGAAGGTGAGCTGCATCGAGTCGGAGAAGCTGATGACCATGATGAGCGGCGTCATCACGTTCAGGAACATGTTGAGATTGAAATTGGCCCAGCCGAGCGCACCGAGCGCCAGCAGGATCGCAATCATCGGCGGGAACGCCGCCGCGACCATGAACGAGATCTTGCGGAAGAAGATGATGGCGATAACGCAGCCGGCGAGGATGCCGAGGATGTTGTAGGTCAGCCCGTCACGCTCGACCGCGTTGCGGATCTCGAGCTGCATCACCGGCACGCCGGAGAGCTGCACGTTGAGGCCGGTATTGCCGAGGTCTTCCTTCATCAGCGCACGGATGTCGCCGACGGTCTTGGTCAGCTTGTTGGAGGCGACCACCTCCGGATCGAGCGACAGCACGATCAGCGCCAGCGTGCCGTCGTCCGACAACAGCTTGCCGCGGATGATCTCGTTGTTCTTGACGGTCTCGACGAACTTGTCATAGGCCGCGCCCTCGGGCAGTTCGGGCGGGAACAGCGCCGCCGGCAGCCTGCCCGGCGCCGGCGCCTGCCGCGCCGAGAACAGCGAGACCAGGCCACGCGTGCCTTCGACCAGCTGCATGTCGGTGACGAAGTCGCGCAGCTTCTCGAGGTTATTCCGCGCCAGGAGGGTCTTGCCCTCGACCACGACGAGGACGTCGAATTCCTCGGCCGGGAACTTCTTTGTCACCGCTTCATACTGGCGGAATTCCGGCGTGTTGGACCGGAACAGCTGGGACAGCGAATCGTCGATCTTGATCCGGTGAATGCCGAACACGGCACCGACGATCAGGGCGAGCAGAACGATGCAGGAGACGATCGGCGCCCGGACGGCGATCAGCCCGATGCGCTCGAGCCCGAAGGCGATCGAGGACGTCGGTCCCTGCTCGACCTTGTCGACATGAACCTCATTCTCGCGGTGCTTTTCGAGCATGCCTTGTCCAGTTCCTAATCGGCTCGGGTCTGTGAGCTTATTGCGTCCCGCGAACGGCTTGAAAATGCCATACAGATGGGAGGCTTGCCCTTTGAAAATGCGCGGAAAATCGCCGCGAGGGGTTTAGCAGGTCCAAACGCCCTCTCGCAAGCGCGCGCAAGCGCACAAATTGGATCAACATGCGGCGATTTCGACCCTTGATACCGGTCATTCCGGCCGGATCGTCCCGATTCGAGCGGGAGGATCGCCGCTCTCGTCTTTCAGCGCCACGCCGGTGGCCTCCCGCGCCAGCCCCTCGCGAACAAGCCAAGCGATTTTGAAGGCGGCCTCGTCATGGCTCAACCCGGCCTTGTGGACGTTCGAGACGCAATTGCGCTCGGCATCGGTGCGGCCCGGCTTCGGTGCGAAGGTCAGATAGGCGCCGAGGCTGTCGGGCGCGGACAGGCCCGGCCGCTCGCCGATCAGCGTCACCACCATGCGCGCACCGAGAATGGCGCCGATCTCGTCGCCGAGCGCGACGCGCGCGCCTGAGGCGACAACGACATGTCCAATCGCGACGTCGTCGCCTTCCGCGAGCAGCGGCAGCAGGTGAGACACCAACGCCACCGCATGGGCGTGGACCGCCGCCGCCGACAGGCCGTCGCCGATCACGACCGCGAGCTGGCACAGCTCCGAGGCATGTCGTGCCAACAATTCGACCGAGCCGGCATCGAGCTGTCGTCCCAAATCCGGCCGCCGCAAATAATCCCTGCGGTCGACCGCCTGGCTCCGCGCCTCGGTGACGATAAGGCCAAGCGCGCGGAGATCTGCGACCAGACGCGGCGTGTCAAACACTGCATGCACGGCATCGCGGGCGCGGGCATGATCCAGCGTGAAATCGAGCAAGGCCCTTGTGGGCACGCTCGCGCCGCTGCGGCCGAGCGCGACGCGCGCAGGCGTCAGCGACCGCAGATCGAGGGTCGGGCGGCGCGGGACGGCCGGATCAGACATGTCGCGTCATTCGGCGGGAACGGAGGCCTCGCGCAGGCGGATCGAATAGTTCGAGGCGTTTTGCCTGCCGCTGGAGGCCGCGCGCGCAAAGGTGATGAGATGGTGCGCGATCAAGGTGCAGCCGATCAGTCCCTCGAGGTCGCCGCGCTTGATGCGCCCGAGCGCAAACTTCCAGAACACGCGCCTGTAGTCGCCGAGCACACCGACCTTCCAGAAGATGTTGCGCAGCATCACGAGCCCACGCCGGATGTTGGGCCAGGTCTTCATCTCGTCCGGCGTCGGCATCTTCAGGCGGTGCACATAGACGTTGTCGCATTGATACTGGAAGCGCGCGTAGACCCTCTCGGGCTCGTAGGCGACGCCCATGGCGTGCTTCCAGGATGCGACGACCTCGTCATAGGGCAACAGGAAGTCGACGTTGGAATCGCGGCCGTCATCCTCGATCAGGCGTCCCTCGCGCTCCAGACGGTCCCACAGCGGCGTCTTCGGCAGCGCCTGGAGCAGGTTGATCGTGAGCAGCGGAATCCGGGACTCCTCGACGAAGGCCAGCAGCGCCTCCGACGTGTTCGGCTTGTCGGTGTCGAGCCCCATGATGATGCCGGACACGACCTCCATGCCGTAGGAGTTGATCGTTTGCACGCCCTCGAGGATCGGGACCATCATGTTGTGGTCCTTGTGCATCGCCTTCAGGGCGTCGGGATCGGGCGTCTCGATGCCGCAGAAGATGGTGATGAAATAGGCCTCGCGCATCTTCTCGAGGATCTCGGGCCGCTTGGCGATGTTGAGCGTCGCCTCGCAGGCGAGCCGCACCACATAGCCGGTCCGCTTCTGCCATTCGATCAGATGCGGCAGCAGGTCCATCGCCGCCTTGCGGTTGCCGATGAAATTGTCGTCGACGAAATAGACCGTGTCGGTCATCCCGCATTCGCGCAGGCGGTCGAGCTCGGCGATGATCTGCTCGGGCGACTTGAGGCGCGGATTGCGGCCGTAGAGGCCGGGGATGTCGCAGAACTCGCACTGATAGGGACAGCCGCTGGAATACTGGATGCTGCCGAGAAAGTATTTCTTCACGTCGGCAAGTTCGTAGGCCGGGATCGGAAACTCCGTCATCGGCACGCGGTCCTTGGTGGTGAGCACCACCTGCTCCCCGGGACGCGACGCGTCGCGCGCCAAAATCTCGATCAGCCGATTGGTGGCGTCGCCGAGTTCGCCGACATGAAGATAGTCGAAGGACGGATAATAGTCCGGGCAGGCGCTGACGGAGGGACCGCCGAGCGCGACCGGCAGATCGAACTCATGGGCGCGGCGGCAGATGTCGTTCATCTGCTGGCGCTGGATGTGCATGCCGCTGACGAAGACCGCCTCCGCCCAGGCGAACTCTTCGTTGGTCGCGCGACGGAGATTCTCGTCGACGAACTTGACCTCCCACTCCTCGGGCAGATAGGCCGCGAGCAGCAAAAGCCCCTGCGGGGGCATGAAGGCACAGACGCCGTCGGTCAATGGATAGGAATGCTCGAACGTCCCGAACGACGAAGTGTACCGCGGAAACACGCACAGAATCCGCCGGGCCGTACCGTTACTTTCAGCTCGCATCAAAGCTCCCCCGCCACGGTCGACATAGCTGCGGAAATTGCCAGCCAGACACATAGCGTAATGCTGTCGCCGGAATTTCTCAATATTGTGGCAGGACCATAATTCCGAGAGGGACCAATGGTTTCCTCAAGCCGCCGGGCGCTCCCGCCGCGTCACGCGATCAGCCGTGAGGCAAAATCGGGCAGCAGGCCTGCGTCGCCGGCAAGACGGAAATCGGCGCCCGCGATCCCCGACTGCACCAACCAGTCGTCGAATTCCGGCGCGCGGCGCAGGCCGAAGACGTCGCGGACATAGAGCGCGTCGTGAAAAGACGTCGACTGGTAGTTCAGCATGACGTCGTCGGCCCCGGGGACACCCATGATGAAGGTGACGCCGGCGGCCGCCAGCAGCGTCAGCAGATTGTCCATGTCGTCCTGGTCCGCCTCGGCATGGTTGGTGTAGCAGATGTCGATCCCGAGCGGCAGGCCGAGCAGCTTGCCGCAAAAATGATCCTCCAGCCCGGCACGGATGATTTCCTTGCCGTCGTAGAGATATTCCGGGCCGATGAAGCCGACCACGCTGTTGACCAGCAACGGCGCAAAGGCGCGGGCGACCGCATAGGCCCGCGCCTCGCAGGTCTGCTGGTCGACGCCGTGATGGGCGCCCGCCGACAGCGCCGAGCCCTGGCCGGTCTCGAAATACATCACGTTCTCGCCGACCGTGCCGCGCTTCTGCGACAGGCCGGCCTGCTGCGCCTCCTTCAGGAGCGCGAGGTCGACGCCAAAGCTGCGGTTGGCGGCCTCGGTGCCGGCGACCGACTGGAAGACGAGATCGACCGGCACGCCCTGCCCGATCAGCGACAGCGTCGTCGTGACATGGGTCAGCACGCAGGCTTGCGTCGGGATCTTCAGCCGCGCGATGATCTCGTCCAGCAGCCGCAGCAATTGCCCGATGACCGCGGGATCGTCGCTGGCCGGATTGATGCCGATGCAGGCATCGCCGGCCCCTAACAGGATGCCGTCGAGGATCGAGGCGGTGATGCCCCTGGCGTCGTCGAAGGGATGGTTGGGCTGCAGCCGCGTGCTCATCCGCCCCTTCAGGCCAATGGTGTTGCGAAAGGCGGTGGTGACCTCGCATTTCCGCGCCGCCAGGATCAAATCCTGGTTGCGCATCAGCTTTGAGACCGCGGCCGCCATTTCCGGGGTGATGCCGCCCGCCAGCCTGCGCAAAACCTCGGATGTCGCCGCATCCGACAGCAGCCAGTCGCGAAAGGCGCCGACCGTCAGCGAAGCCACCGGCGCGAATGCCCTGGCATCGTGGCTGTCGATGACGAGGCGGGTGACCTCGTCGGCTTCGTACGGGATGACCGCTTCCTGCAAGAACTGGCCGAGCGGGACGTCGGCGAGCGCCATCCGCGCCGCGATCATCTGCGCGGCGCTTGCGGCGGCAATCCCGGCCAGCCGGTCGCCGGAGCGCGGCGGCGTCGCCTTGGCGAGCAGGTCGCGCAGGTCCGGAAATGTGTAGGTCGTGGCGTCGATGGTGTGGCGGTAGACCAAAGGCCCCTCCGGGGTTCATCGGCCAGTGGCCGACATCAGCGCGATCCCAAACTATACCCAGATCAAGACACTGAAATATCTTACCTTTCTTTTGACTAAGGACGAAGGGGCCGGGCCACGGCGTTAAGACGGCGTCCATCTTCATTCTGCATAGTTTTGCATCAATTTTATACGACCGCGCTCTCCGGCCACTGCCGGCCATTGGGGCCTCTGAAAAGCATGACAACCGACCGTTCTGGGAATGCCACGGGGGTGGCAGGCCGTTTCACGCTTGCGATCAAGCTCTACGCGATCTTCGCGCTGTTCGCGCTGCTCACGGCGGCGATCGCGATGCTGTCCGACTACAACAGCCGCCGCAGCGCCGAGTTGACGAGCGCGATCGAGACGGCGAACGCCGCAGCACTCAATGTCGAGCGGGTCAACTCGCTGGTCTACGCGGTCGTGATGGAATCGCGCGGCGTCTACATGTCGACCGAACCGGCCGTCGTGAAGAAATACGGCGAAGGCCTGCTCAAGTTCAACGCCCAGATCCTCGATGTCGTGAAGCGCTGGGAGACCATCGTCAAAGCCGACGATGCCGAGCAGTTTGCCACGTTCAAGAGGCGCATCGAGCAGTTCGTCGAGTTCCGCAAGGAGCTGGTGCGCCGCGGCGTCGAGATCAATGCGGCCGCGGGCCGCGAATGGGGCGACAACGACGCCAATCGCGCCGTGCGCTCGGCGCTGAACAAGGATCTCGAGGCGCTGTCCAAGGTCTATGCCGAGCGCGCCAGGCAGATCGCGCACGAGACCGAGACCAATCGCACCCTCTCCTTCGTGCTGACCTGCCTCGGCGGCGTGGCGCTGGCCCTCGTCGTGATCGGCATCGTCATCATCGCCCGCTCGATAGCCCGTCCCCTCTCCGCCATCACCGCGACCATCGAGCAGGTCGCGGACGGCGCCGAGAATGTCGTGGTGCCGCACTCTGACCGCGCCGACGAGATCGGCGCGCTGGCACGCGCCATCCAGATCTTCCAGGACGCGATGGGCCGCAACCGCAATCTCGCCTCGCAGGTCTCGCAGGACTCCGCCGCGCGCGAGCAGCGCGCCCGCCACATCGAGCAATCCGTCGAGGCGTTTGGCGAGGCGATCGGCGCGATCATGCGCGGCCTCAGCGACAACGCCTCCGTCATGCGCGAGACGGCACAGACCATCACCCGCGTCACGGCGGATGCCAGCAGCCGCGCCGGCACCGCGGCGAACGCCACCGAGCAGGCCTCGCACAACGTCACGGCGGTGGCAGGCGCAGCCGAGGAGCTGTCCGCGTCGGTGGTGGAGATCGGCCGCCAGGTCCGGCAGTCCGCAGGCGCGGTCGAGCAGACCGGTCAGCGCACCGAGAAGTCGATCTCCGAGATCGAAAGCCTCGCGGCCGCCACCCAGCGCATCGACGGCGTGCTCAACCTGATCCAGGCGATCGCCGAGCAGACCAATCTGCTCGCGCTCAACGCCACCATCGAAGCCGCGCGCGCCGGTGACGCCGGCCGCGGCTTTGCCGTCGTCGCGCACGAAGTGAAGGCGCTGGCGGGTCAGACCGCCAAGGCGACCGCCGAGATCGGCGAGAACGTCTCGATGATCCAGGCGTCCACCCGCAACGCGGTCGATGCCGTGCGCGAGATCGGCGGCGCCGTGCGCGAGATCAGCGACGTCACCTCGGCAATCGCCGGCGCCATCGGCCAGCAGGACACCGCCACGCGCGAGATCTCGTCCAACGCCCAATCGGCCGCGCAGGGCAACGAGACCCTGGTCGCCAACATCACCTCGCTGCGCGACGCCATCGGCGAGACCGACACGGCGGCAGCCTCCGTGCTGACGGCGGCGAGCAGCCTCACGGAGACGGCGGACACGCTGTCGCGGGAGGTGGAGACGTTTTTCCAGAACCTGCGATCGGGCTCCGCGGACAGCCGCGTCGCCAAGGCGGGGTAAGAGCGCGCACACCCGCGGCGGGCTCACGCTCTCACAAAAAACGCGAAAACAACCCCATGCACAGTAGCCGGGGATAACGATATCAATGGCTTGACCGCCCCACTCGACGCCTTGCGGATTTTACGAATCCTATTTGACTCGTCGGGCAAAACACCGGCATGATGTCATCATCGCGATGGCACGCCAGTCCCCGCTCCGGCATTGGCAGCCTGCCATCGAACGCAGGGATCAGCGTTCTGAATTCGATTGATCGACGAATATTCGAACGCGGCCGACATCCTCGACTTCACGATAGCGGCTTAACTCCATCCGGAGCTCGGGATCCGAATTGGCCCAGGCCAGCCAATCGAACGGGAACGAGCTCAGCAGAGAGGTATCAACGAGAATGACGTTGGGGCGCCCGTTTCGCACGTCCGCCAGCAATTGCTGCCGCTCGAACTCGATGATGCTGTCCAATCTTGCTCGCTCACCTTCGCTTGGTTGCGAGCTGTTCTCGCGCAGCATCGCGCCGGCGGCCAGCAGCTGCGCACAAGAGCTGCCCACCCAAACTCCGTCGATCTGGCGGACGAGCGGATGCCCGAGGCCGATGTGATCGGTAATCGTCAGCAGCCGCGGGTGCTTCACATATGCCTGGACGCGCGCCTGCAGCGGCGGAAATCCCGGGGCTGGTGATGACAAATAGAGCCCGATGGCGACGACGGTCGCAAGGCCGCCGATCACAACAGGCGCCCGCAACGTCTTGGTGCCAACCTGCAGCAACGGTGCGGTAATCGCAAACAGACAGAGCGCGAAGGCCGTGTATGGCCATCCCTTGCCTTGAAGCAGGAAACTCGCGGCGCCGCCGACCGATGCGGCAAGCCAAGGGATTGCGGCGCTCCCCATCTTGAGGTTTTGAGGACCGCTCAGACGCAAGAACCCAAGAGAAGCGCCGATCACGGCGATCGGAATAGGAAGCAGGGCACTTAGCTCCCGTCTGATCGGCAAATAGGCTTCGGCGACCATCGGGGCATAGGTGGAGAGATAAGCGGGGAAGACGGCAACAACCACCGCCCCGTA
Organism: Bradyrhizobium sp. MI1.7; assembly: GCF_055811795.1. Classification (NCBI taxonomy): domain Bacteria; kingdom Pseudomonadati; phylum Pseudomonadota; class Alphaproteobacteria; order Hyphomicrobiales; family Nitrobacteraceae; genus Bradyrhizobium; species Bradyrhizobium sp. MI1.7. The sequence continues at coordinate 4,483 of NZ_JBVVPO010000065.1, read as the reverse complement.
GCTGATTACGACAATCGCGGCCGTCCATGCTTCAGGGGTGAACAAGGGCCTGAAGGACCGCTGGCGGAGGGCGCTCAGAATGATCGGGAGGCCGGCCACCAGGGCAAAGAACGGCTTGATGCTCATGGCCAGCCCCGCCCCTACGCCAGCGAGGATCGCGACCCGTCCGGGATCGAGCCCGCGCCAGCGCAGCGCGGTGATGGCGACAAAAGGGGTCAGCGCGATGACAGCGATGTGTTCACGCTGTCCGAAGATGGTGCCCGGAAGAATTGCGAGCAGAAACGCAAACGACCAGGTTGAAAGACTCCTCTCCCGAGCGCCCAGCTTCGCGGCCGCAGCCGCGCGATCGATCACAAAAAGCGCGCCTGATATCTCGGCGATCACCAGGACGATCACGATGAACTCGGGTGCAATGCCGGTCATTCGCCCGAGCATCGCCGCCGGCATGTACATGTAGACCGACAGAGGCGGATTGGACTCGAAGAGGTCGACCCCAAACTTTCGGCCGTCCAGGATTTTTTCGTTGACGGTCAGAAGCCAGCCCACATCCGCGTTGAGAACGACAGGTATTTGGACGAGCAGGGCCGTCAGCAGGATCGCGATCACGACAAACTGCCGCTGATGCGTGCCGAAGTCGGTTCCTAGCAGGGCCAGGGCGCTCTCCCTGGAAGGAGGCGATCTATTCTCTTTCACCCGCGTGAACCTGCCATGGCGTGATGGGCCATTCTCAACCGGCAGTCGTTACTATTGTGCTACGAGAAGTCGCAGCTGAGCGGCGCTACCCGCCCCGCCGGCAATCGAGTGCTCCGCACTGGCAATTGCTACCGAAGTCGCTACGCGTCGTGCTGAAGGACGCCGAGCATCGCCCCATGATCGAGGAACGCTTCGCCGGCGCAGCTCGTCGATGATATTGAGTACCTCGATCCCCAAACCGCGCTGGGCAAGATCGACGAACCGATTCGGCTGCTGATCGGAAGTCTATGCCATCAACAGCGCAGATCGAATGAAACGAACTGGCGTTCCGAATTGGATTGAGCAACCAAAATTTGAACGCGGCCGCCGGGAGTCCTCAACTTCACGATAATGACTCAATTCCACCCAGAGTTCGGGGTCCGAATTGGTGTCCCAAGCCAACCCATCGAAACGGGCCGCACTCAGCAGATAGGCATCCACGAGAATCACATCGGGGCGCCCTCTCGCAGGTCCGCCAACAGCAGCCGCTGCTCGAAATGTGCGATGTCATCGAGTTTCGTTCGCTCGTCTCGAGTCAGCTGCGAGCTATTCTGGCGCAGCATTGCGCCAGCCGCCAAAGGATGCGCGGCGCAAGAACTGCTCATCCAGCTTCCGCCGATTTGTGGGTAGAGCGGACATCAACCAACCGAAAACCACCGTCGAAAATGATACGTAGCCGAAGTCTCATTGCACTCTCAAAATCGGCGCGTTTAGGGGATCTGGCGGCATCAGAGTCTTTTGTTGCTTCTGCCGATCGCTCGTAAGATATTTTCCAACACGGCGCACCGCGTATGTCGCCGCCACGGCTATGATCAATCCGGCGGCAACATCAGCAAAGAAATGGCCACCACCAATTGGAGTCGCTGCGACCATAACGGCATTCCACAAGAGACCAACGGCCCTCAGCCAACGAAACGGCCAAAAGACCCAAGCGTAAAGTGCCGCGGAAATGGCATGGAAGCTCGGAAACGTCAGAATAGGCCCCAGGAGATAGGCGTTGAGCAGTCTGGTAGTGCCGTCGCGCACGAGTGGAAGCTCTTTCAGAGTCCCGTAGTAGACAACTGGTTCGACATTGGGATGGTCGCTCGGCACGAGTCCAAGAGCGTGATAGACACCAGTCGCCGGCACAAGCGTAGAGATGATGGTGGTCACGATCAGCGCTATGGCGAAGGCAAGCGCGAACTCCGCCGCGCGCCGATGGTGGCCGAACAACGGCAGGATTAGAATCAGGATGACGAGCTGCCATTGAATGGAATTATAGGTTTGCTCAAACGCCCAGCGTAACTGAAGCTGGTCGTTTACGACACCGAGATAGGCCCGGAAATCCAATCCCAGCCTGCGGTCAAGCGTGAGCAGATTTTCTTCCTGCATTGGCAGGTTCGCAGAAGCTGCGACGTAACCGAGCGAAGTGATCAGCACGATCATCGAAATGAATTGGGCCTGCATCAGGAGCGTGGCGTAGATCCTGGGGTCTCCGGCCGCGGATCTCGCATTGAGATGGCCGACGGTACCATACAGCGCGGCGATTCCGAGCATAGTGAGGTAGCTGCACCACTCAATGCGGAATTCGGTGAGCAAAAGGCCGAGACAAAAGCTCCCCAAGACCATGGTGATGAGAGCCCAATTCAGCTGGAACAGCCGCAGAGAAACGATTTCGTCTTGCGTCGTGCTTCTCTACTTTGAATGTGACGACTTCCCACAAGAATCCTGCGCCATTTGCGGCCACTCCCTGCATTACGAGAGTGCAAATGAATACACAACCATTAATAGAATCACAACAAACGCGTGTTTATCAAGTTGGATACACTCTAACTGACTCCTTTAGGTTGTGGAGTCTTGATAGAATCATAATGGCGCCAAATCTCTGCGCAGGCCATTGCTACCGAAGCCGCTATGCCGAGGAGGTTTTCCACCACCGAGCCAAGCTCGAAGGTCTGGATTGGCTCTCCTTCTCGCGAGCCGCGGCCGAGAAACTTTCGCCTGAAGACGTCGGTCCCATCTCGCCATTTGCGTTAGAGGCCCTGCAAGCAAAAGGTATTGCGGCGGGAGGAACTGCGCGGAATCCGTTGCTCTGTACTGTCGCTGATTTTCCGGACGCGGAACTAGTGGTCGCGCTAAAGGACGGCGGAGATCGCTGTGCCGTGTAGCTCATTGTGTCGAATACTGGGACGTGGATGATATCGAGTACCTCGCTCCCAAACCGCGCTGGGCAAGATCGACGACTGGGCTGCTGATCAGAAGCCTGCAGATTCACACCCGAGAGGCCGAGAGCAGCGCCCCTACCCCATCACGCCGCCGCGCTTGATCAACTCCTTGCCGACGGCAGCGAGATGCACCTGGTCGGGGCCGTCGCCGATGCGGATGAAGCGGGCATAGACATAGGCGCGGGCGAGGAAGGTGTCCTGCGAGACGCCGGCGGCGCCGTGGATCTGGATGGCGCGGTCGATGACGCGGGCGGCCATGCTGGGCACCACGATCTTGGCGGCGGCGATCAGGTCGCGCGCTGACTTGTTGCCTTCGCGGTCCATCTTGTCGGTAGCTTGCAAGGTGAGGAGCCGCGCCTGCGCGATCTCGCAGAAGGAGTTGGCGATGTCCTCGCGCACCGAGCCCTGGTCTGCGAGCGGCTTGCCGAAGGCTGTGCGCGACACGGATCGCCGGCACATCAATTCGAGCGCGCGCTGGGCGCAGCCGATCAGGCGCATGCAGTGGTGGATGCGGCCGGGGCCGAGCCGGCCTTGCGCGATCTCGAAGCCGCGGCCCTCGCCGAGCAGGATGTTCTCGGCCGGCACACGGACATTCTCGTAGACGATTTCGGGATGGCCGACCGGCGCGTCATCGTAGCCGTAGGTCAGCATGTCGCGGACGATGCGCACGCCGGGCGTCGCCTTCGGCATCAGGATCATGGATTGCTGGCGATGGCGATCGGGATCATCGGGCGCGGTCTTGCCCATCACGATCAGGATCTCGCAATCCTCATTCATCGCGCCTGACGTGAACCATTTGCGGCCGTTGACGACGTAGTCGCCGCCGTCGCGCTTGATCTCGCACTGGATGTTGGTGGCATCGCTGGAGGCGACCTGCGGCTCCGTCATCGAGAAGCCGGAGCGGATGCGCCCCTCCAGCAGCGGCTTCAGCCAGCGCTCCTGCTGCGCCGGCGTGCCGTAATTGGCCAGCACCTCCATGTTGCCGACATCGGGCGCGGAGCAGTTGAAGACCTCCGGCGCCCAGAGGATGCGGCCCATGATCTCTTTCACGGGGGCGTATTCGAGATTGGTCAGGCCTGGACCGTGCTCGCCGGAGAGGAACAGGTTCCAAAGCCCCTGCTCGCGCGCCAACCGCTTCAAGTCCTGCAGCACCTGCGGCGTCTTGTAACGCGCGGCTTCCGGCTTCACCTGCTCGTAATAGAGCTCCTCGACCGGCTCGACATGCGTCCGCATGAACTGGCGGACACGCTCCTGGAGTTCCAGCGAACGGGCGGAGTGTTGAAAGTCCATGGGGTTCTCTCCACAAGCAGAAAGTATTGTAGGGTGGGCAAAGCGAAGCGTGCCCACCGCTTCTGTTGCAGTGTTGGATCGGTGGTGGGCACGGCGCAAGTGCGCCTTTGCCCACCCTACGATTCCGGACTCGCGGAGAGATACCCCTCACCCGGCTCGCCGCTTCGCGGCGATCCACCCTCTCCCACAAGGGGCCTGTTGCGTAATTCGTCAATTGTGATTCCCTAGGGCAAAGCCTTGGAGGGTAGCGATGGCGG
>NZ_JBVVPO010000064.1:43753-47932 GCF_055811795.1 Bradyrhizobium sp. MI1.7 | reverse complement strand
AGTGGTCGCAAGACCCGATAATAGGCCGGACATATGAGCGCAAGCGATCCGAGCATGCTGCCCGAGCCAATCCTTGCAAGTCGGGGGCCGTCCACATATGAACCGAGCCGCGTAGCGTCTCGGCCGTGCGGCTTCGATCCCTCGCGCAGAATGCAGAATAATGTGTCGCTCGCCGGAGGCACTCGCTCGCGGGCCCCGCCGTCATTGCATGCCGGCGTCGCTATCACTGTCCCGCGTTCGGGTGCCTTCTTATCCGGTCTTCTCTAACTGGGGGTGGTCCGTCAAGTGCGTTCAATCCATCCTGTCGTTCCCCGCATGTTTATACCCGAGGGGTGTCAAGTCGCCGGCGAGCGCGCTTCTCTTCGAGGTCGGGTTTCCGCCTCATGATGATGTTCGTGGAAGAGTGGTGGGGCCATCTCGCGAACGCAGTCGTCAAGCCCTGCGGATTGCGCTGCAGACCGGTTACCGCCCTCACCATTCCCCGTCCTGCCGGACGCCTTGACAGCCCTTCGGCTGGACTGTTGCTGATCGTGTATTGGCTAGGCGGCCGCAGCCTGTTCTTCGTGTCCCCAGCGGAAGTCGGTGCCATCGATCCACATGCGGTGCAGGATGACGGCAAGCTTGCGAGCCACGGCGACGCAGGCATTTTTGAACGAGCTGCGCTTGGCGAGGCGCACGCCCCATGCTTTTAGCGCGAACCACCTCTTCGTATTGACCAGCAATGAATGCGCCGCCTCGTAGAGATGCTTGCGGACAAAGTCATCGCCACATCGTGTGATGCCCCCATTGTAGTCCACCTCGCCCGACGCATATTTGCGGGGCGTCAGGCCCAGATGAACGGCGACATTGCGCGATTTGGCAAAGCGCACCGGATCATCGATCGCCGTCTTGAACGCGAGCGCCGTCAGCGGCCCAACGCCTGGGGCCGTCATCAGGCGGCGACAGATCTCGTCTTTCCTGGCAAGGCCTTCGATCGTGCGGGTGAGAAGCCGAACCTGTCCTTGCAAGGCCCGCCTGGCGTCCAGCAGCGCGACAATGCCCACCTCCAGATCATCGTCTCCGGCAATCAATTCCCGCACGCGCTCCTCGAAACGGCTTTGCCCGATGAGCCCGACCTTGAACCCAAATACCCGCAACGACGCTCGAATGTGATTGTCGAGATCACGCTGCTTGTCGAGCAGGCAGCGGCGGCTTCCCATGAGCGTCCGTAGCTTCTGACTGTCTTCACCTTTGATATGGACCGCCTTGAACCAGCCGGTCCGCATCATCTGCGCCAGCGCCCGTGCGTCGTTACGGCCGGTCTTGACGCTTTGTGCTTGCATGACGCCCTTGGCGTGGCGCGTCTCGACGCAGACAACGGGGAAGCCGGCAAGCGCAAGGCCCTTGTGCAGCCAGGACGAGCACTGGCCGGCCTCGAGGCCGATGCGCGAGAATGCCAAACCGGTGTCCTTCAGCCACGAAACCAACAGTTCCGGCTGGGTGTCCGCCACGCCCTCCCGCACCACGTTGCCATCCCCATCGACGACGCAAATCGCGGTCAGCCTTAAAGACACGTCGAGTCCAGCAAAGTAGTTCATCAAGGCCTCCCTCTTATATTGTTATCAAGGGCGCTAGCGTAGCATGCGCCGCTGGGAGGACCGTCCAACCCCAGTTACCTCATCTCGCGACTGCACTCGGTCCCGGGTCCCGCCGCTACGCGTCGGCGCTATGCTGACCCTCCTGCGGGTGCCTTTTTCTCTGCCGGGCACGGCCTGCACCAGCCAACCGTCCTCTGGCTCTAAGGGGCTCCGCCCCTCGCGCGCGCCAGGGTGAAGCGCCGGCTGGTGCCGGCGCCGATCCGAGCGGTTTCCCCGGTCTTCCGCGCTTTCTCAGAGCCCCAACACCAGAAATCCTGGCAGCTTGTGCAGACCCGCTCTTCGAGCGGCCCTTTCGGGCGGGCGATCCCCCTCCGCTCGGGTCGCCCTGGCACTTGCTACCCCTGGTCTCGCCGACGGGCAGGGGCGCAGGCGCGGAGTGCGCCCTGCACCCATGAAAGCAAAGGAGATCGATCATGTCGGCCAAGCTCGTTGAACAACTCCCCGAGAACGGAACGCAAGTTCTCATTCCGCTCAACAAGCTCAAGAAGTCGCCGAAGAATGCGCGCAAGACGCCGCACAGCGATGCGGCGATCGAGGCCTACGCGGCGAGCATCGCGGCCAAGGGCATCTTGCAAAATCTGGTCGTCGAGCCAGAGGTCGATGGAGAGGGCGCGGCCACTGGTTTCTATTTCGTGACCATCGGCGAGGGCAGGCGGCTTGCCCAGCTTCTGCGGGTGAAGCGGAAGGAGATCAAGAAGACCGAGCCGATCCGCTGCATCGTCGACACCGCGAACGATCCGCACGAAATCAGCCTGGACGAGAACTTCACCCGGGAAAACATGCATCCCGCCGATCAGTTCGAGGCCTTCAAGAAGCTGGCGGAAGAACGCGGCTTCGGCGCGGAGGAAATCGCCGCCCGCTTCGGTGTGACCCCGCATGTGGTGCGTCAACGCCTGCGGCTCGGCGCGGTCTCCCCGAAACTGATTCAGGTCTATCGCGCTGGCGATCTGACGCTTGAACAGTTGATGGCCTTTGCCATTACCGATGACCATGCCCGTCAGGAGAGCGTGTATGAGCGGCTTTCTTATAACCGCGACGCCAGCACCATCCGTCGCATGCTCACCGAAACGCACGTGCCTGCTACGGACCGCCGCGCGCGCTTTGTCGGAATGGAGGCCTACACAGAGGCTGGCGGCTCGATCCTTCGTGACCTCTTCACGGAGGATCGCGGCGGCTATCTGGAAGATGTCGCGCTGCTCGATCTGCTGGTGACCGCAAAGCTTGGCCGTCAGGCCGACGCCGTGCGGGCAGCCGAAGGCTGGAAATGGACGGAAGCCCATCTTGATTTCCCGCACGCGCACGGCATGAGGCGGACCTATCCGCATTCGGTCGAGCTTTCCGCGGAAGATCAGGCCGCACTTGCAACGGCGCAGACGGCATTTGACCGACTGACGGAAGAGCATCGGGCGGCCGAGGAACTTCCTGACGACGTGGATGTGCGGTTCGGCGAGCTTGAGGCCGAAATCGAGCGGCTGGAAGCGAAGCGGCAGGCCTATGATCCTGACGACATCGCGCGCGTTGGCGCTTTCGTGATCCTCAATCACGATGGCACCATTCGGATTGAGCGCGGGTTCATCCGTCCCGCAGACGAGAAGCCCCAAGCCGAAACCGAGGAGGGGAGCGACGCGCAGGCGCCCAATGAGGGCGGCGGGACAGATGACCCGACAGCGCAGGGTGATAGAGAAGAAGTCCTTGCAGAGGAAGAGGAGGACGACCGACCGCTATCTGACCTGCTCGTTCGGGACCTCACCGCACATCGCACCTTGGGACTGCGCCTCAATCTGAGCGAACAGCCCGAAACTGCGATCTTGGCAATGACACACGCGCTCGCCGCGCAAATCTTCTATCTCGGTGCGGATGCGCATGTCGTCGGCATCCAGCCGGTCAAGACCGATTTGGCTTCGCATGCGGACGGGATCGAGGATACGCCTGCTGGCAAGGCTTGGGCGGATCGTCATGCCATTTGGGCTAGGCAGATGCCCCGGGACGTCACTGGTCTTTGGACTTTCGTGGCCGAACTCGACCATGATAGCCGCATGGCCTTGTTTGCGCATTGCACCGCATTGACCGTCAATGCGGTGAAGCTGCCGTGGGAGCGGCGGCCGCGCGCGATGGCAACAGCCGACCGGCTGGCGGAAGCCGTGTCTCTCGACATGACCGGATACTGGCGGCCGACGGTGCGCAGCTATCTGGGGCGCGTCACCAAGGCGCGTATTCTGGAGGCGGTTTGCGAAGGCGTGAGCGGTGAGGCGGCCGAGCGTATGGTGGATATGAAGAAGGTCGATATGGCGGAAGCCGTCGAACAGTTGCTGGCCGCGACCGACTGGCTGCCGTCTTTGCTCAGGACGGCCAAGCCCAAGGATCGGTCAGATGAGCCAAACGAGACGCAGAGCGGTGATGCGTATTCGCAAGCCGCAGAATGAGGATTGAGCCGGGGGCGCGCGCGCCGGCCCCGCCCGCGTTAAAATTTTATGGGGGCCGCCCGGCGCCGCCGCCCGGGGGGGGGGGGGTGGGGGGGGGGCGGGCGGCGCGGGGTGGGGGG
>NZ_JBVVPO010000064.1:39107-43743 GCF_055811795.1 Bradyrhizobium sp. MI1.7 | reverse complement strand
CCGCCCCCCCCCCCCCCCCCCCCCCCCCCCCCCCCCCCCCCCCCCCCCCCCAAAAATAATATTTCCCCCCCCGCCGCCGGCCCGGCGCGCGCTCGCTTCTTTTTGCGCACAGCGGCGATCGAAGCATGGAAGGCCCGTCACGAGCCAGACTTCGATCACTCTGATCTACGCCGTCAGCGGCAGCCGAAGGTTACTGCTCTGTCGTGCTCGCCAGTCAGCAGCAGGTGATAAGGCCGGCAGCTTTGATTGGTGTTGACCGGAGTATCGAGATCGCTGCCTGACGGATTATTCCAAGCACACCTTCGCCCCCGTACGCGGGAGTGCGATCAGGATCGCTAGCGTTTGCCGGGACGCGCCGTTTTTGCCGTTGATGCGCTGGTGTCAGCAGGTGCCCGATTGATCCGGCTGTGTCCTTGTGCTGCGTCGATGTCGGCCGTCATGGTGGTCTCCGTCAGTTCATTCATGGCGCGTCCAACGCAACCTCGAATGGGCTGATCAGGCCCGAGGGCCGGCAAGAGCCTCGATCGCCTTCCCGCAACGGCTGCGCCTGCTTTTTTCCCCTGCCGCGAAGGGGCGGCATTCCTCGCGGAAGACAAAAAAGCAGGCTATCGCCGTCCTCCGCTGTCGCTGCGGGCCTGAAGGCTGCGGGCCGATCGCTCCCCGGTCCAAGGATCGCCATCGAGGCTGCGATGGGCGCGGCCCGAGCAACAAACGGAGACCACAATGGCTACCATCGGCACCTTCACCGCTTCGGACAATGGCTACATCGGTTCGATCAAGACGCTGACCGTGAACGTCAAGGCAAAGTTCGCGGCATACGAGAAGGACAACGACAAGGCGCCCGATTACCGCATCTTCGCCGGTACGACCGAGCTCGGTGCCGCCTGGAAGAAGACCGCCCGCGAGACCGATCGCGAATACCTCTCGGTCAAGCTCGACGATCCGACCTTCCCGGCCCCGATCTACGCCTCGCTGGTGAAGGTCGAAGGCGACGAGGGCTTCGCCCTGATCTGGTCCCGCCGGAACGGCGACTGATCCCGATGAATCCTCAGCCCCGCCTCCTCGGAGGCGGGGCCCTTTTTGCATTTCTTGCGCCGCTTTGCAGGAAGAAGAGCATTTCTTCTTTGAGGAGATTGCTAAGGGCTCCGCCCTCGCGCGGGCAAGGGTGAAGCACACTTCGCGTGCCGGCCGGAGCGGTATCCCCGGTCTTCCGCGCAAAGGATCTTCATGACGACGATGTCATCAGGCGCGTGCAGACGCGCGCTCTTAGCGCGCCCTGGTCAGGCGGGTGATCCCTGTTCCAATCAGGATGCTCCTCACGGGGCTATCGTTGGCCTACGGGCTGATTTGTTGGGAGCCACCTGGTGATCCTGCGCCGTGAGCGCCCAGAGGGGACGAGTGCCCCGACGGATGAGCTGCGTTCGACGCTCCGTGGGGAGTTGCGCCATTGAGCGCCAGAACAGGGCCGGCGAAGATCGCAGCTGCCCGACTGCGAAGGAGGGAAGGGAATGAATGAAGACATAGCTGCCTACGTGGGTGTCGATTGGGCATCGGCGACACACTACGCTTACGCATTGGATGCCCAAGGCGCAAAACTCGGCCATCGTTCGTTCCAACATAGCGGTGACGGGTTGGCTGAACTGGCAGACTGGATCCAGCGCACGACGGGTGCTGAACCAGGCCGGATCGCGATTGGCATCGAGGTCCCGCATGGGCCCGTCGTCGAGAGCTTGATGGATTCGGGCTTCCTGGTTCATGCGCTAAATCCAAAGCAGCTCGATCGATTTCGAGATCGCTTCACCATGGCCGGCGCCAAGGATGATCGGCTCGACGCGTTCGTGCTCGCTGATGCTCTGCGGACCGATAGCCGTTTCTATCGATTCCTGGAGCCAGTGCATCCGACGATCATTCAGCTACGTGAGTGGTCGCGCATGACGGAGGACTTGTCTGCCGAACGCAATCGCCTGGCCAACCGCTTTCGTCATCAGCTCTGGCGCTATTTCCCGCAAATGCTTGAGCTCGCGGAAGACTGGTCGCAGCAGTGGATATTGGATCTTTGGGATCTGATCCCCACGCCGGCAAGGGCACGCGCCGTGAGGACGTCGACGATCGCAAGGCGCCTTAAGGAGAGCAGGGTAAAGAGGTGGACTGCGGACACCTTGCTCAATCATCTCCGCAGCACACCGATATCTGTTGCATCCGGTGTGACGGAGGCCTGCGTGGCGCACTGCGAGCTCATTCTAGGCCGTCTGCGGCTGGTTATGCAGCAGATGAAGCTTGCCATGAAGGAACTCGAGCGCCTGTGTTCGGCGGTGGCCGAACTTCCATCAGCGACCGGCATCGCGCATCACGCCGATCCCGAGATCTTGCGGTCGATGCCTGGAATCGGAACGATCGTCCTCGCGGCACTTCTGTCCGAAGGACACGATGCGATCGTTCGCCGAGACGCTCAGGCGCTTCGGGGATTATCGGGCGTCGTGCCCGTCACGCGACGCAGCGGTAAGCAAATTGTCGTGGTCATGAGGCAGTCTTGTCCGCACCGTCTGAGGACCGCTGTCTATCATTGGGCACGCGTTGCGGTGCTGCATGACTTCCAAACGCGCAATCGATATGCCGCCTTACGCAAGCGCGGGCATTCCCATGCTCGCGCGCTCCGATCAATCGGCAGCAGGTTGATTGGCGTTGCTTGTGCCATGCTCAGGACCGGCGAACTCTTCGACAACGGCCGACCGCCGCAGTCCGCTGCGGCCTGATCCTGTCGTCGGCGAGACGCGAAGCTTCCAAATTGCGTAGCGTCGCGACGACGACAGGCCCGGATGTAACCAGTCGTTTCTTCACATCTGCGAGCGATGACACTTGGAGTGTTGTTGCCGTGCCGGCGTTGTTTTGCGCGTCGCTGCGCTCCCGCGGCGAAGGCTTAGGGCTCCGCCCTCAGCGCGCTGCGGAGTGCCTTCCGCCCAGCTTCGGTCGCTTCTCACTGACGCGATCGGCGACAGATATCCACGCTCCCTGCAGCCGGTTCCCCGCGAAGGCACTCGCTCCGCTTGCACACCCGCTGCTCGCCGCGAGGCAGGGCTTCGAGCGCGATGTTGCGCTCTTCACCCTGCCCAAAGGTGAGAACGGGAAGCTGCAAATGTTTGAGCGAACTTGCGAGAAGAAGGCTCTTGCAAAAGGTGGGGAGTCCCCTCCGCTCCGGCCGCCCTTGCCCTTGCTACCCCAGGTCTCGCCGACGGGCAGGGTTGCAGCGCAGCGCTGCGCTTCAACCTCAGCCCATAGGAGAACGACCATGAACATGATGACTTTGTCAGAAGGCCAACAGCCTGCTTCCGGCGGCTTTCGCGTGGACGTATCGCGCGGCCAGCGGATCGGCCGCGTGTCGTCCGAGTGGTTTGCGCGACCGGATGACGAGCGGTATCTGAACCTGCCGGACCTCTATGAAGCAGTACGAGGACGGGCCGAGCGCGCGCAGGCGCGGACGGTGGAAAGCCGGACCATCCGCGTGGAGGCGAGCCGGGACAATGCTGAGCGTCTGGCCCTCACTGTGCCGGGACGTGACGAGCCGGTGGCCCCGACGCATTGGAGCTTTGGCCAGTTGTGTACGCTCGTCGGCACGCCGACATCGTATCTGCGGCAGCTTCCCGCGGCCCTGTCGGCCATCAATCTGCAACACGGCTTGCTGTCGCATCGCGCCGAGCTCGTGAAAACCTTGGAGACCGATAACGGGCGCGTCGAGCTTCGTGCTGTCACCGGGCCGGACTATGGCCGCATCTGGGATCATGAGTTGGTCGCGGCCGTCATGAAGATCGCAGGCAACGGCACCGGCGACACGCGCTGGAAAGTGCCGGGTGTGCTGGATTGGTCAACGATGACCCACAACCCCTTTGTGGACGTGACCAAGGACACGACGACGCTTTACGCCAGCGACCGCGACGTGTTCCTGTTTCTGGTCGACGACACTAACCCGATCGAGGCGGGCCGGTTGCCGGATGGATCACCGGATTTGTATTTCCGGGGATTTTACTGCTGGAACAGCGAAGTTGGCAGCAAGACACTGGGCATTGCGAGCTTTTACCTCCGGGCCGTCTGCATGAACCGCAATCTGTGGGGTGTCGAGAATTTCGAGGAGATATCGATCCGGCATTCCAAATTTGCCGCACAACGCTTTGCGCATGAAGCCGCCCCCGCGTTGACGAGCTTTGCCAAGTCGTCACCTGCGCCATTCGTCGCCGGCATTAAGGCGGCGCGCGAGCGGATCGTTGCCCGGACTGACGAGGACCGAGAGACCTTCCTCCGCAAAGGCGGGTTTTCCAAATCCGAGGCCTCGAAGATCATTGAAACTGTTCTGGGCGAGGAAAACCGCAAGCCGGAGGGGATCTTCGACTTTGTGCAGGGCATTACCGCATTTGCTCGTGGCAAGGCTCATCAGGACACGCGCCTTGAACTAGAAGGCAAGGCAAAGCGCTTGATGGAGCGTGCAATCTGACACTGTAAGCCGCGCAACCGGGAAAGGTTGCGCGGCTTCCCTCAATGCCTGGTGCACCGCCCCCCGGGGGGGGGCGCCCCCGGGGGGGGGGGGGCGGCGGGGGGCGGGGGGCGGGGGGGGGGGGGGGGGGGGGGGGGGGGGGGGGGGGGGGGG
>NZ_JBVVPO010000064.1:0-39097 GCF_055811795.1 Bradyrhizobium sp. MI1.7 | reverse complement strand
CCCCCCCCCCCGCCCCCCCCCCCGCCGCCCGGCCGCGGGGCGCCCCCCCCCCCCCCGGGGGCCCCCCCCCCCCCCCCCCCCCCCGGGGCCGGGCGGGCGGCAACGCGTGTCCGCGTCCGGCGCTCGCCGGGCCTTCGGCCCGGCTCGCGAAGTCAGGCTCTACGATTGTTGAAAATGGATTCCCACGAGCCGATCACTTCCGCTTAGCGGGCTTTGATCGCTCGGCTCGCGCCTCGTCATCTGGGAGAACGAGATCGACGTGGCTGACGCCCAACGTGCTGGCGAGTTCAAACAAGGTTACGACAGTTGGATTGCGGCGGCCGCGCTCCAGGTCACTGACATATTGTTGGGTAAAGCCGGACGCTTCGGCGAATTTCTCCTGCGTGAAGCGCTTCTGCTTCCGCAGTCTTGCGAAATTCCGACCGACCAACTTGCGCATGTCCATCGGCGCAAGTTGCGGCTTTACATACTATGAGGTTTATCTCCTATAATATGTATTCAACTATCCCGTGCTGGCCCCGTCGGCGGAATACGGCTAAATTTGGACGCGTTCACCACTCTGGCGGCCAAGCGTCTAGAATCGTTGCAAGTGGATTGGAAGCCATGAAGAAGCCGCCGCTCGATCCCGACATTGCGGACGCTGCCCCCTCTGATCCGAAGCTAACGCCGTATGACGAACAGCATGTCGTCACGTACATTCGCCTTCTGCAGGCGGAGGGTGAGGGGGCGGACTGGCGTGAGGTCGCTCGAATCGTCTTACATCTCGATCCGCAGCGGGAGCCGGACCGTGCACGGACCGCATATCAGAGCCATCTTGCACGCGCCAAATGGGTGACCGAGCAGGGACGTCTTTTACGTGGCGACGGCTCAAAATAGAAAAAATCGCCGACTAGGGGCGCGCAGCCGGAATGCTTTTCTTCCGCTTACGGGTGGTCATGCTCATGCACCACGTGGTGCCAAACTAGGGGCTTCCTACAACCGCGTCGTTTATAATTATTGCGCCGCAATCCTTATTAGCTGCATGCAATGGGGCGGAAGCAATGCCTGAATTCGACTGGCGGTCGCCGGATTCGTTTAAGAGCCTAGAGAATGCCGACATCACTGAAATCGCCTGGGTAGGTCTTCGTATGAACGTGGACTACCAACGTGACTACGATGCGATCATCGTCAACAACTCAGATGGCGCGGTGACTGAGGAATTCAGGAGGAGGTGGGGCCTCTGCTTTCGCCCATGACCCGCAGGGATCGTTCCACGAGAAGACAATCTTTTGGGCGCCCGAGGTTCTCCCGACCGTCGTCCCGGTCACTGTAACCGCTTCAACGCCTGGTCAAGACCAAACGCCTCAGCCGCCGCTGGATCTTGCATCTGGTCAGGTGCGCCGTGCCGCTGACGGCTGGCATGCCGTGCTGCAAATCGGTTCGGTGGAGCACCGCATCTGGTCGAAACAGCCGCTGACGGCAGGCGCTCGCTATGCGGCCGAGTTGCCGTTTGATCGCGATTTCGAGGCGCGCGCGCATGCCGCCACGCGGCTGTGGCGCGCGATGAATGGACGCGCGCCAGGGCCTCCGTTTCATCGCGTTCCCAAACAGCGGCGTGAACGACTGTGCGCAGCCCTTCGCGCGGCCGCGGCGTATCTCGCCGGCGCGACTTATCGCAGCATCGCAGAAGCTCTGTTTGGCAAGGGGCGCATCTCGGATCGAGGCTGGAAAACACACGATCTGCGCAGCCGAACCCGTCGCCTTGTACAAAGCGGCCTCGCATTTGTGCGCGGAGGCTATCGCAAGCTGCTTCGGCCAAGACGCAGAGACGAGTAGCGCCCTTGCTGGGGGGCCGCAAATCGACCCCCCGATATTCGGCATCCCCCTCCGAGATCGCGCTTCTCCATGATGACCGCACACACGCCAGCGCCGCCATGCGCGGTGCGCTGTCATCCTGGAGTTCTCAAATGCCCGATTCGACGGCCGGTCTACCTCCGCGCTTCCTGCGAACGCCGGAGGCTGCGCGTTACCTTGGCCTCTCCGGTCGCACGCTCGAGAAGCACCGCACCTACGGCACCGGACCGACCTATCGGAAGATCGGCGGACGTGTCGTCTACGCCGTAGACGATCTGAAAGCCTGGGCTGACCTCGGCGCCAAAACGTCGACGTCTGACCCGGGGAAGGGGACCGTGCTGCCGGCAAAGAAGCATCCGGTGCTGCGCCCATATGCAGGCCAGGAACGTCGCTGATCGCGGGCGAGAGCAGTGAGCATGCGGCGCAAACACCATTCCGAGCGCGACCAGCTTGAGCTCTTTCGGGCGCTGCCCGGCGACCTCGCGCCCCGCGATGCGCAGGATCTCATGGCTTATCCGTTCTTCTCGCTCGCAAAAACAAAGCGCATTGTGCCAATTGATTTCCGTGCCGGTGCGATCGCCATTCGTGTCGAGGCGGTGCCGGAACACGGCATGGCGACAATATGGGATGCCGACGTTCTGATCTGGGCCGCGTCCCAGATCGTCGAAGCCCGTGACGCCGGGTTGAAGACGTCGCGCCTGATGGCTGCAACGCCTTACGAGATCCTGACGTTTGTCGGCCGCGGCACCAGCGCGCGCGACTATGACCGGCTGAAGGCGGGTCTCGACAGGTTGCAGTCAACGACCGTGCTGACGTCGATCCGTCAGCCGGCAGAACGGCGGCGGCATCGCTTCTCCTGGATCAACGAATGGAAGGAGACGGCCGATGCAAATGGTCGACCATTTGGGCTCGAGCTGATCCTGCCCGATTGGTTCTATGCGGGCGTTATCGATGACGCGCTCGTGCTGACAATTGATCGCGGCTATTTCGATCTGACGGGCGGGCTTGAGCGGTGGCTCTACCGCCTCGTGCGCAAGCATGGCGGTCACCAGGACGGCGGCTGGAGTTTTGACCTTGTGCACCTCCATGCCAAGTCCGGCATCCTCTCGCCGCTCAAGCATTTTGCCTACGACATACGTCAGATCGTGCAGCGTCAGACATTGCCCGGCTATCGGCTCGTGCTCACACGCGATCCTGATGGCGCCGAGCGGCTGAACTTCGTGCCCACGCTCGTTGATCCCTTAACGGCACGCCTGCGCCGGCGCGGACTCATTCCAAATTCGGAGGACAACCTGTGAATCAGCTCGTGCTATCGAGGACCGCAACCCTCGTGCTATCGGGGACCCGATCCTCGTGCTATCGGGGACCGGAATCGAGCTTAAGTGCTTGTTTTCCTGCGCGTTCCGGCCACTCCAACTTTTCGTTGGCGTCGACATCATTGCCTGGTGCGCGTCACGTCCTTTTGCAGCCACTCGCTCGTCGAGGAGAACTCGCTAACATCCGTGGTTGGCACGATGGCCACCACAAGCCGGAATCTGAGGAAAGGGCGGTCAGGCTAACCAGCGCCGTGCTTGATGGCTTCAAACGTCGTCATGAAGCCGCCGGCAAGAAAAGTTGCGATCTCACCCAAATCCCCGTCTCCTCGGGAGACGCTGCTCCGCCGTGGCGGAAGGAAAAGGCGCGCGTGGAAGCGGCCGGGTCGCGGAGGCCGTTACGCCGCCGCAGCGACCCGGCCGCGCTTGCCGCCGGTGCCAAACCGGAAGGTGGTGCCATCGATCCAGATCTTGTGCAGCAGCACGGCGAGCGCGCGCGCCACCGCCGTCGCCGCGCGCTTCAGACCCTTCTTCCTGGCCAGCCGCAGGCCCCAGAGCCGCAGCTTGAAGTTCTTCGGAATGCGCGTCAGGATCGCGATGGCCGCCTCATACAACATCGCCCGCGTCAGCTCGTCGCCGCATTTGGAGATGCTGCCGATCCGGTCGGTCTGGCCGGATTGATAGCGCCGCGGCGTCAGCCCGAAATGGGCGCCGACATTGGTCGACTTCCTGAATCGCGCCGGATCGTCGACGGTGGCGCGGAATGTCAGCGCCACGAGCGCGCCGACGCCGGGCACGGTCATCATCCGCCGCACCGCGCTGTCGCCGCGCGCTGCCGCCAGCGCCAGGCGGTGCAGTTTTGCCAGCTGCAGCCGCATGGCGTTGCGGGCGTCCAGCAGCGGCCCGACGATCGCTTCCAATTCCTTCTTCCCGGCCAGGAGATCGCGCACCCGCGCCTCAAAACGGCCGACCGAGATCTCGCCGACCTTGAGGCCGAACGGGCGCAACAGGCCGCGGATCATGTTCTCCATGTCCAGCACCTTGCCGAGCAAGGCCTTGCGCCCGACCAGCAGCGCCCGCACCGTCTGTGCGCTCTCCGACTTGACGTGAACCGCGCGGAACCAGCCGGTCCGCATCATCTGGGCAATGCCCTTGGCGTCGTTGCGGTCGGTCTTGTTCAGCATCGCGTTCAGCGCCGCCTTGGCGTGCCGGGTCTCGATGCAGATCACGGGCAGGCCCTTGTCGGAAAGCGCCGTGAACAGCCACGCACTGTACGAGAACGCTTCCAGCCCGACGCGCTTCAGCTGGATACCCCATTCCGCCAGGAACAGTTCGATCGCGTCCGGATCGGTCTCGAGTTTCGCCTCCCGGACCACCTTGCCGTCGCCGTCCACCACGCAAATGTTGGTCGCCTCGAGCGACACATCAAGCCCTGCATAGAAGTCCATCATGCGCCTCCACCACCGCCGACCGCCGGACCGCACCGCGCGTTCCGTTCGCGAATCGCTGTGCAGCATTTTCGCAGCCGCAGGGCCGGCGAGGGGGCACCGGTCAGTACCCCGGCTAACCAGAAATCCTTCGGATTTCTTCTAACGGACCGGACCGAACGCCACATTGGACGCGATTGGCGAGGCCGGGCCGCGAGTCGTGCTTGCCTTCACCAGCCGCATACGTACTTCGCCAAGCGCAAAGCTCACGGCTCTCAGCTCCAGCACCAGGGAGCCGCGGCATGAGTGACCTCACCGAAGTAGAAGTGCTGTGGCTTGAGAAGCGCATCGAAAACCGCATTCGGTTCGGTCGCATCGTCAACGAGCGGAAGCTTGATCGTCACCGGCGTGTTCTGTCATTTGCACCCGGCAGCATCTTTGCCTTCGTCCGTTGGACCTCGAACGATTTCGGCACGATCATTTCGCGCATCGACATCTTGCGCGCGGTCGCAGCGGGACAGCGCTGCTCGACCGTACCGTATGTGACGCCCGGCGGAGAGATTTTGCTGCGGCTCTCCGGCTGGCCGAAGGTCGAACGAGTGCTCCAGATGACCGATGCCATCGAGGCGCTCGGCATCCATCCAGCCGACGTCGCGCCTGATCATTGGCATCACGTGCATAACCGTCTGTCCGTCAACGAAAACCCGCGTCCCTATACGAAGGCGCGCCACCAGGCCTGGCTTCACCGGCAGAGGGTCATGCGATGACACCGCGGCGGCTCAAGACGTTGACCACGATGCTCGGCGGTGCCGTCGCACTTATCGCGCCAATCGTTCTGGAGATTACGCCGGCCTACATCTGGAATGCATCCGAGAGTGTACCGATCGGACTCTACCGCGTGCAGCCTGCGGACAAACTATTGGTTACGGAACTCATCGCCGTACAGCCACCGGAGCCGCTCGCCACCTTCCTCGATCTGAACGGGTACCTGCCAGCCGGATTGCCGATGCTCAAACGCGTGCTGGCGCTTCCCGGGCAGACCGTTTGCCGAAGCGGGCTCACCATTTCGGTTGACTCCATCCAAATGGGCGAAGCCCGGGAGCGTGACGGCCGTGGCCGTCCCCTCCCGAAATGGCAGGGCTGTCGCATGGTCGGTGAGGGCGAATTCTTTGTGATGAACTGGCAGTCCACCAGCTCACTGGATGGCCGTTATTTCGGGCTCTTGCCGGCATCGGCTCTCATTGGGCGCGCGCTGCCGGTGTGGACCTGGGAGGATTGATGGTGCCCGTATTGAGTTTCCGAACAGCAATTCCTCTGTTCGGCCGCATGCTGCACCATTCCTCCGTCCCGACCGACAATTGCGCGGTCGTTGCGCGCAGCGGCGGTCCAGGGCGGCCGAACGGCCGGCGCGAAGCGGCTTTACCCTGGACGGGCGCGAGCACGACGGCAGGCTTGCGCTTGTTCGAAGGGAGCCTGCGCGCTGTCGTACCGTTGTTGATTGCGCTGACCGTGAGTAACGCCACTGCTGTCGCCGAGACGCGACCCGCGGAGCCTTCAGCGAGTCATCGAGCTGGCGATCCGGTTTCGGAGTTTGTCGAGCAGGCCTCGCGCCGCTTCGGCGTGCCGGCGCGCTGGATCCGCGCAGTCCTGGACGTCGAAAGCGCGGGAGACAGGCGTGCCAGGTCACCGAAGGGTGCCATGGGGCTGATGCAAATCATGCCGGCGACTTGGGCGGAACTTCGCGAGCGCTACAATCTCGGGAACGATCCCTACGACCCGCGCGAAAACATTCTGGCCGGCACGGCCTACTTGCGCGAACTGCTCGATCGGTATGGCTCGCCTGGCGTGTTTGCCGCGTACAACGCGGGACCATCTCGCTATGAAGAGCATCTCGCTGGCGGCTCTTTGCCAGACGAGACGCGAGCATACGTCACAAAGCTTGCAAATCTGCTTGCCATCCAACTGCCGCCGAGGTGGACGCCCAGCGGACAGTCATCAGCAACTGAGACGCTATTCGTCGCGCGATCCGATCTCATGAAAACGCGAGATCGGTTGCTGGCGCTCATCCCGTCGAGCGGTGTCACGACCGCAATCTCGGCGCCCGATGTTTCACCCATGGTCCCCAGGCCTATTGGCGTGTTCGTCCCTCGATCGGATTCGGGAGCATCGCAATGACCAAGTGTGTGGGTTCGCAAGCTGATGGGGTACGGGCGATGCCTTCGGCCCGCGCTCTACTCGTCGCTTCGCTCCTCACCGAGCCACCCTTCGGGTGTCTCGGCCCTTCGGGTAACGATCGCTATCGCAAGCGCCCGGAAGCAGTCGGGCTTCGCAAGTTGGCTGCCAAGTCGCGGCGGCTCTTTCGCAATGAATCGGGCACCAGCCGACGTGTTCGGGGAGGCGCTATTGAAGGTCTGTCGCAATGACCCGAACTGCATCTTGTCGCAGATCGAGAGTACCGAGAGTCTGTTGGCTTGGAGGTCGGCCCCTGGGAAGCAGCGACCGGGAGACGACGACGGCAGGACGGCAGGATAAAAGCCGCAAGGTGCGGCCGGTCGGTTGTGCGAGAAAGTGTATCGATTTCAATGATCGAGTAAACATTACGCGGACTCGGAGCAAGGTTCAGCTTTCGCCAACGCGCTGTTCTTACACGGCTTTCGGTACCTTGCGGCAGCCGGAATGACGCGTGACGATGATCTTCGGATCCGTCCCGGCCGTATCCGTTCCACGCGCGCGCCTCGGACAAAGCCCTTTCTGGCGCAGGCACTCACTGCGGCTCAGAAGGCCGGCGGCCTCTCGCGAGGCAAGCATGGCCATGGCCGTAAGTTTGGACGCGGCCGCGCCGCGAGCATCGCTGCGGCACGGCTCCTCAACGCCCGCGGCCGCGGCGCTATGGTCAAGGCCCGGGTGGTGCGGCGGATGCGTTCGCCGGGCGCGTTGCGCGCTCATATCGGTTACCTGCAGCGCGATGGAGTCACGCGCGACGGCGCTCCGGGCAAACTATTCGACGCTGCGGGAGACGATGCGGATGGTCGCGCCTTCGTCACGCGTTGCGAGGGTGACCGCCATCATTTCAGGTTCATCGTCTCGCCTGATGATGCTGGTGAACTTGCCTGCCTGCGTAGCTTCACTCGGGAGCTGATGGACCAGGCCTCGCGCGACCTTGGCACACGGCTTGACTGGGTCGCGGTCGACCATTGGAATACCGAGCATCCGCACATTCACATCCTCGTGCGGGGCCGTACGGATGACGGTGCCGACCTCGTCATCAGTCGCGATTATATCGCTATGGGCTTACGCGCCCGCGCCAGTGACCTTGTCACGCGCGAACTTGGCCCTCGCTCGGAGCTCGAGATCCGCCAGAGCCTTGAGGCGGACATGACTGCCGAACGCTGGACCAGGCTCGACCGGGCGCTGTCCCGGGAAGCGGGGACGGCGGACGGCGTCATCGATTTGAGGTTAGAGCGGGATGCCGGGCGCGATCCACTGCGGGAAATTCGGATCGGGCGGATGCGGACGCTCGAGCGGCTCGGCTTGGCGGAACCTGCCGGGCCCGCGGTCTGGGTCCTGGCCGCCGATGCAGAGGCGCGGTTGCGCGCGCTTGGCGAGCGCGGTGACATCATCAGGCGGCTGCACAAAAGTCTCACGCGGGACGGCGCCAGCCGCGCACCTGCATGCTGGGCACTCGAAGGCGAAAGTCATGGCGAACCGATCGTTGGCCGTCTCATCGCGCGCGGGCTTGATGACGAGCTCAAGGGCACAGCGTTTGCCATTGTCGATGGGATTGACGGGCGCGTGCATCACGTGAAGCTTCCTGACCTCGAGGCGGCCGGTGATGGGCCGATCGGTGGGATTGTGGAACTGCGCCGGTTTGCGGACGCCCGTGGTCGGACACGGATTGCGTTCGCGGTTCGCTCGGAACTCGTTCTGGATCAGCAGGTCGCGGCGGAGGGAGCCACGTGGCTGGACCGGCAGCTCGTCGCGCGAGCTCCTGCCGAGCTCTCCCGCAATGCGTTTGGCGCCGAGGTTCGTGCGGCACTCGAACAGCGCATCGATGTGTTGGCCGGCCAAGGGCTCGCCCAGCGCCATGGCAACAAGGTCCGGCTAAGCCGCAATCTGATCGACGCCCTCCGGGATCGCGAACTCGACGTCGTCACACGACGCCTCATGGAGGAAACGGGCCTTCCGCACTTGCCATCTGACGCAGGTGAGCAGATTTCGGGGGTTTGTCGTCGGCGCCTGTCATTGGCCTCGGGGCGCTTCGCGATGATCGACAACGGCCTCGGCTTTCAGCTTGTGCCCTGGTCGCCTTCGCTCGAGCGGGAATTGGGCAAACAGGTCAGCGGCATCGCCGGTCCAGGCAGCGTCGACTGGGACTTCGGGCGCAAGCGCGGCCTATCGCTCTGACCTGAGGTCCTGGCGCTGCACTGCGCCCAATTGCAGGGCGGGCGAGACTTGGTTGCCCCCGCGTGGACAGGTCAAGACGGAAAAATGGGAGAGGAGCGACAGTGAGCAGCGAATGGCAAATGGAGGATCCACCGTTCTGGACGTATCTCTTTATCGCCTCTGGGTTCCCTCGACCTTGGTGGCGCTCGATGGTCGGCTGGACGCAGCCGTGTGGAAAAATGCGCCGTTGAGCTTGCTGAGGCTCGTCAGCCTCTCACGGCAAAATCGGCTAGCAGGACCCTTCGAATCGAGATGGCCACCCCGTGCGCGGAAACGGCAAGGGACCTTCGATCTTGAAGTGATCGGAAGGTGTCTGGCTGTGGCTTGAGCGGTGATACCTCCGTGCGTGCTGGTCTCGGATGCCGATGCTCAGATGTTCTGCAAAAGACCCCGCCGCTTCGCTCACCGCTTTTCCGTCCGCCAGAGTCCAGTTTGCTGGACCCCGTTCCGTTGTGCGGGTGTCATCGAGCGGGCGAATAGCGATTTTATCTGCTCGACTGTGGAGGCATTCGCGCGAGGTTATCCGCGTATGCAGGCCGGCGAGCAATCGGACAACTCCGGGCCGGCAATCCAGCTTGAGGAGTGGATAGGCGAACTGCAGCCGATTCGCGCAATGATGATTTGGCAAACGCTAGTCGCCTGTCCCAATCTCCAGAGAGACCGCAACAGCTGATGTGCAACTTCCAAGCATCTAGCGGGCCAAAACAATAGGGCGCCAATAGGCGACCGGCTGGAGGAGGGACTCGCTCGATACCGATCTGCGGGAGTATCTCGATGACCGTCGGCCCGGCAGTGTCGTTCCGTCGGGAATAAGCGCTCCTGCCGGGACGCTCCCCGCATGAGCCTTATACTCCAACTCCGCGAACCCCGCCTCCTGCCGATTTAATCCGCGAACGTCCGCCTCATCAACAAGGAGTTGTGGCACGCCGCACGCTCCCTGGATCGTGCGCGCTTGACGGAGGGCTTAGGGGAAGACGCGAGCTAGCCTTCGCAGGATTCTATAACCCGGAGCGTCGCTTCGCGAAGGCCGGCCGGTTCGCCTCGAGCGGCAGCACGGTACGAGTTGATTCTGTCATCATCCAAGCGCCGATCACGCGAAGCTGGTTGGACGGTTCCTTGAGGCAGCCTGTTCTAGGGGGAGCGAACTTTTTCGGCCCAAACGCCGCTTCCCGATCTGACCCGCCGATCCCTTCGCTAGGGCGCGCGCGACTACGAGAAACGTAAGCCCCTGATTGTGGCCAACAGGTCGATGGTGTCGATATCTGCAAGCCATGTCAGCGACAAAAATCATCTGGCATCAGGTGATCCTGGTTTGCCTGATCGCGTTCACCTTCGTGTGGGCAGCGACCGAATGGACCGCGTATCAGCTTGCGTTCCAGCCGCAGCTTGGACCGGCCTGGTTCAGGCTAGGGGCCTGGCCCATCTACGAGCCGTTTGCCTTCTTCATCTGGTGGTTCGAATTCGACGCTTACGCGCCCGCGATATTCCTCCAGGGGGGCGCCATTGCCGGGAGCGGTGGGATCGCGGCAGTCGCCGCAGCAATGGTGCTTTCGGTCTTGCGCGCGCATGAGGCTCGCGATGTCACGACTTACGGATCAGCGCGTTGGGCCGATACGCGCGAGGTCAAACGGGCGGGGCTGCTAGGCGCCGATGGCCTCGTACTCGGGCGTTTCGACGGTCGATATCTTCGCCATGATGGCCCTGAGCACGTGCTCTGCTTTGCGCCTACCCGTTCGGGCAAGGGGGTCGGCCTGGTCGTTCCAACTCTTTTGACTTGGCCGCGCTCGGTGATCGTCCACGATATCAAGGGCGAGAATTTCCAGTTGACCTCGGGATGGCGCGCCCGCCTTGGAGATGTACTCTTGTTCGACCCGACAAACGCGGCAAGTGCGGCCTACAATCCCCTTCTTGAGATTCGCCGTGGTGATTGCGAAGTACGAGACGCCCAAAACGTGGCGGATATCCTGGTCGATCCCGAAGGGGCACTCGAGCGCCGCAATCATTGGGAAAAAACCAGCCATTCTCTGCTCGTCGGCGCGATCCTGCATGTCCTTTATGCTGAAGCTGACAAGACACTTGCCGGGGTCGCCAGATTCCTTTCGGACCCGTGCCGCCCGATCGAGACCACGCTGAATGCGATGCTTGCGACTCTTCATCTTGGTGATCGCGTTCATCCTGTCGTCGCTTCCGCTGCGCGAGAGCTGCTCAACAAGAGCGAGAACGAGCGGTCGGGCGTGCTGTCGACCACAATGAGCTTCCTGGGCCTTTATCGCGATCCGGTCGTCGCTAAGGTCACCGCGCGGAGCGATTGGCGGATTCGCGATCTCGTCGACAGACCGCAGCCCGTTTCGCTCTATCTTGTCGTGCCGCCATCCGACATCGTCCGCACAAAGCCCCTGATGCGGCTCATCCTTAATCAAATCGGGCGGCGCCTGACCGAGAGCCTGGATCCCGACCGGCACCGCCAAAAACTCCTCCTGATGCTCGACGAGTTTGCAGCCCTTGGCCGGCTCGACTTCTTCGAGAGCCAGCTTGCCTTCATGGCGGGCTATGGCATTCGCAGTTTCCTGATCACTCAGAGCTTGAATCAATTAGAACGCGCCTATGGACCGAACCACGCGATCCTCGACAATTGCCACATCCGGATCGCCTTCTCCACGAATGACGAGCGCACCGCTAAGCGCGTCTCGGACGCGCTGGGGACCGCGACCGAACTGCGCGCCATGAAAAACTATGCCGGGCATCGCTTAAGCCCCTGGCTTGGACACTTGATGGTGAGCCGCCAAGAGACGTCCCGTCCGCTCCTGACGCCCGGCGAAGTCATGCAGCTCTCATCGAAGGAGGCGATTGTGATGGTGTCGGGCCTCCATCCCCTGCGGGCCACTAAGGTTCGCTACTATGAGGACCCGCAATTTCAGAAGCGAATCTTCAAGCCCGCCAGAACAGGAACGATTCTCTTGTCCACGCGCCCGGATGAGGACTGGTCAGGGCACCCAACCGCTGCGCCCTCGATCGAACTGCTTGCGCCCCGGCAACGAAAACGTAGCGATCCGAATGGGGGGCTGCGGCGCGAGCCAGAATTGCCGCAGCACGAGGAGATCGAAATCGAGGCACCGCTTCCGGAACATGAGTTCGATGCTGGTCCCGATGAGCCGGACGCAGATGCGGTCCAGGCACAAGCCCTAAGCCGCGCAATGCGGGGAGTAGCGCGCGCGACCAGCCTCGACCCTGACGATGGCATGGACCTGTGAGCGGGCCAAATCGGTGAAAAAGATTCAGCTCAGTGTCTACCTTGATCCGCAGACATTCAGAACCCTTGATGTCTTCGCAGAGCGTCGTGGCCAGCCCAAGTCGCTGGTCGCAGAGGCTGCGATCGCGTCATTTCTTTCGCCTGACGATTCCGACCGACGCGAGGCGATCATTGCCAAGCGGCTGGATCGGATCGCACGGCTGCTCGAGCGTCTCGAACGCAATGACAGCATCACGCTCGAGACGCTCGCCCTGTTCATCCGCTTCTGGTTGACATCGGTGCCAGCATTGCCAGAACAATCCAGTCCAGCCGCTCGCGCCAAAGGCGCCGAACGTTATGATCGATTCGTTGAAGCGCTCGGCCGAAGGCTTTCCAGCGGATCAAGCGTTCTGAAAGAGGTGAGCTCCGATTTGAACGCCGGAATTCCAGAGTAAGTCGATCGACGGTCGGAGCGGGCGGATCATGCTGTTTGAGAACAGGCTGCGATTGCGCGCGAGGACCACAAGGGAACTTCCGAAGGTACCTCTCGCCGAGTGCATTCGGCCGCAAACAACAATAGGGCCAAATCGAATCGTGCGAGCGCGTTTGATCAGGACCGAGGACGGATATCTGAGGGGACAGACTGCATGGCGAGTTAAGAAAAGGCCGGCCTCCATCCGAGCTGCCGCTCAAATGGAGTGAGACTGCTTGCTTGAATAAGCGCAAGTCTCTCCAGCCAAGGTCTTCCCAGTAGTGCCCCTACCAGTTTTTGCGGATTGCACGGCAGGTCCTCTGTGTTAGCAATCCACATTGTCGGGCCTGACTTCGCGAGCACCGTGTCGAAAAATGCGTAAACGTGCACTGCCCCAAACTTCAGCGAACTGGTGCGACGTTATCCGTTTACGTCGGATTGCAATCAGCCAGCGCATGAGACCGCCTGCAATATGTTTCGGCAATTCCAAAGGAGCGGAACTAAATCGTCCCCTTTCGATGAAAGGGACAACTAGCCCAAGAAAAGCACACTGGCCTGGAGCTGTTCAATGAGGTCCAATTCCCCCGGGTGGCGACGATGGCCAAGCATCCTCACACCAAGACCAATCTGATCAGCTCTCTCGCCTCGCCGCCAGACGGCGTTACGCAGGCAGTGTTGCGCAAGGCCACGGGATGGAAGCTTGTCCCGATGCCCCTGATCGCCAAGCGGTGCAAGATGCAGCTGATTACCAAACGTGAGAAGGGCAAAGTCACTCGCAAGAATGGCAAGATCGCCAGCAAGAGCGGCCACTTCACCACGTACTACATGATGGCGCATCGTTCGACTACGGCAGTAGCCGACGCGACTACCCACACAGCGGGCAGAAAGCCTTATCCCTCAATGCACAAGCCGAGCGATGCGTAAAACGCGTCATGAGCCAAAGTCCTGCAGGGCGTTGCGCAGCTATCCGGACAGCGAGGCTTGGCTGTTGCCGCTTTTCGCGCCGGCTATCCCGCTTCCATGGAATGCGCGAAACTATCATAGCCCATTTCGACGCCAATGCCGAACTCGGCTCGACAACGCAGCAGAGCTTTGACGTCTTGACCGCCAACTTCCGCGGATCCTATTTCAACGTTCAGAAGGCATTACGTCTGATGCACAACAGCAGCGCGATCGTTTTCACGTCTTCTTTGTTCGATCAGGCCGGAATCGCGGCCACATCGACCGTATCGGCATCGAGGGCTGTACGGCGCAACTTTACGCGAAGGCTTGGCGCCGAGCTGATCCGCCGGAGCGTCCGGGTAAACACCGAGAGCTCGGGCGTCATCGAAGGCCCGCTGTTTAGGAGGCTCGGCATTTCCGAGGTCAGCGTTCAAGCAAACCGAAAGGCCCTGCTGGAGCAGATATCCGCGAAACACTTCGGAAAGCCGCGGAAGATCGCGACGGGTGACTTTTCTCGTTTCCGACGGCGCATCTTACATCACCGGCATCGACGTGGCTGTCGATGGCGGACGCAGCACGCAGCCCTGAGTCCAACAAGCCCTGCCGGTGTGCTCGAACCAGCCCCGTGAGAGTCATCCGTCGTCCTCTACACCAGTGCCAATGCCACGCCTCCGATCCCGACAATGAGCAGGAGAAGACAATGACAAACATCGTCAAGGCAGCCGCCGTACAGATCAGCCCCGTGTTGTACAGCCGAGAGGGGACGGTCGAGAAGATCACCAAAAAGATTCGCGAATTAAGCAAGAAGGGGGTGCGTTTCGCCACGTTTCCTGAGACCATCATTCGATACTACCCGTATTTCTCGTTCGTCCAGCCGCCCTTCGCGCTTGCCAAGGAGCATCAGAGGCTGCTTGAGCAATCCCTTACGGTTCCCTCTGCGGAGACGCACGCGATCGCCGAAGCCGCGAGGACGCCCAAATGGTCGTTTCGGTCGGCGCCAACGAGCGGGACGGAGGATCGATCTATAACACTCAGCTCCTATTCGATGCGGACGGCACGCTGATCCAGCGTCGCCGCAAGATCACCCCCACCTATCATGAGCGGATGGTCTGAGGCCAAGGCGACGGTGACGGCCTTCGCGCCGTAGACAGCGCCGTTGGCCGGATCGGCCAGCTTGCGTGCTGGGAGCATTATCTCCCGCTGGCCAGATACGCCTTGATTGCCGATGGCGAGCAGATCCACTCGGCGATGTACCCCGGTTCGATCTTCGGCCCCCTCTTCTCCCAGCAAACGGAAGTGAGCACCCGGCAGCATGCCCTTGAGTCGGCCTGCTTCGTCGTCAGCGCAACCGCATGGCTCAACGCCGACCAACAAGCCCAAATTGCCAACGACACGGGCGGTGCTATCGGTCCGATTTCGGGCGGTTGCTTCACCGCTATCGTTGCCCCCCGACGGTCAATTGATCGGCGAGCCCATGAAGGAAGGTGAAGGAGAGGTGATTGCCGAGCTCGACTTCATCGAAATCGACGGGCGCAAGAGAGTGATTGATGCAAGCGGTCACTACAGTCGCCCTGAACTGATCAGCCTCTTGATCGACCGGACACCTTCTTCGCACGTCCACGAACGGATTGTTCCTCCCAGGGGCGTGGCTCCAAACGGCCTTCACCGTGAGAACCGTGCTGGCGACGCCGCTTAGGCCTCAATGGTCTTCCCCCGCCGGGGCCGGGACAGGGCGTATCCCGGCTTCGACCTGAGCCCGGATAGGGGTAACCGTCCGAGAGCCGGATAGGCAAAGAGAAAGAACTAGTTTGCAGCGGGGCCGTGCGGACACTCGCATGATCCAGACCGGTTCTCCATTGGAGAAACGCCCTGCTGCGGAGCCTCGCCGACCGCCAGGCTACAGCGCATCTCGTCACTGCAGCGGCAAGTCCGCTCAGGTGTCCGGACTGTTACGCTGGCGGCGCATTGTCCATCCTTGCGGCGCCTCGTCTCGAGATCTGGATGTTGCCTCGGATGAGGATCCGCTCATATCGGAAGTCCACATCGTCGGCTCGAGACGGCTCGTCCTGGCAGGTCTCACCGAGCGGCGCCCCACCGGCGTGAGATCAGGTCCGGGCGATCCTCGCCGGGCAAGCTGGTGGCTGAAAGTGAAGCGCGCACTGTAGGTATGTGATCTCCATGCAAGAGCGCGCAACACGAGCGCCCATTTCGGGTTAGGATTCCATGGAGGACGATAAAACAGAATGCCGGCGAGAAGGTACCCCCGCTTGCGCGCTCGATCAACGATGCGGACCCGGCCGCGCGGCTTGAGCACTGGGCCAAAGAATACGCAAAGCCCTGTCGCAGAGCCGGCCTCCAGACGCCATCAAGATTCATTACTGCCGCCGCACGGTGCTCCGGGAGGTGCGCGCCCGCCCTCAGTAAACAACCGCAGTTTCAGGGCTCAGTATCCAGGCCTATGCTGGCCGGATGGAGCAATCAGTACTTTTCAGGTGCCCGCGCACCGGCATAAACGTGCAGCACCTGCTGACAGGACTGGAGCAGATCGGTCTCGACACTCATCTGCCGGTCGTTTGTCCGGCATGCTCGTCGGTCCATTTGGTGAATGCCTCCACCGGCAAGCTGCTCGGCGACCGCAGTGCTTCCGAAGTGCGGTGACTGCGGCCAACCCGTGACATCCGGCATGCTCACTCCGGTTTGGGTGCGCATCCTTTCCCGGTGTAGGTCGTGTATCGTCCTTGGAAAATCCAGCGCCTTGGAGCCCCATGCGAGGGCTGATGCTTGCTGCCGCTGCAGACGTCGCAGTCGACCTCGCTGCCGGCGCTCTTCGTCAAGCCTCGCCAGCATCGGAGACGGAGCTCACGGCTGGCACGGTGCGGGGAAGCGGCAGCGTGCGTTGAAGGTTGCGGCTGGCCGGCGACGGCTTGCCGAGCTTGGCATCGTATCTCTCGGCCAGAACCAGAAGCCGCTTTCGCGTGAACGGGTCGGCCTTATCGGCCAGATCGCGGGCTCGCTGTGCAAAGCCCTTGTAGAACTCGACATCCATGATGTGCCCCCACGCAACGCTACCAGGGCTGCACTTAAGTACATCGACGGCTCCGACGTCAAGGCGGGCGACGAGCCTGTAGCAGCCGATCTAACGCAAGTAAGTTCGCCGTCGGCAGCGGCAATTCATGGCAGTCCTCCGTCGGATCCGGAAGCGATGCCCGGAGTGCGGGGGGATCGATGAATCTCCTGGCTGGCGGGGACACAACGAGCGCTACGTTTGCAGCCACACCGAGGGGGAATTTAGCCGCCCGCAAATGGGGCCGACAGTCCCCCTAAGCCTCCCGACAAGTGAGTGGTCGCACCGGGGCCAGCAGATACGTTTCGATGATCCTGAGGGGGCTCGACGCGCGGCGCGCGAACGGTTGTGCATACCGGAAATCGACAAGGCAGGTGTATTCCGTCGCGCGCGCGTGAGCTGGTGCGGTTGGTATGAGGCGCATTAGGCGGAAAGGGATGATGCCGGCGCATCTGCGGCGGTCGTTCGCGACGTCGCGGCGCGAGCGCGCTGTCTAGATCGCGCTGGACCTCCTTTTCGGATCAGTAGCTTTTTCGATTCTGAGGGACAAGAGGCTACGAGACGTCTGGCGCTGGTCTTTAGGAGTCCGCCGTTTCCTTCTTTCGGTACGCCAGACTGCGCGCAGAATGTCCCTGCGGTTGAAGCGGCATGCGGTCTCGGCCCTTTTGTCGTGCGTCATCGCAGGGCGATTCATCCGTTCGACCGAACATCCAGACCACGCGCGTGCAAGCGCGCGGGCGGTGTGCAGTCGCAGAGAGAAGGAAGCTGGAGTATGCAGATTAGCGGTGAGCGCCGGAAAGAACCGAGCTCAAGTCGGAATGAAGCTGAGGTGGACGCGCAGCCGAGCCCGAGCGAAGCTCAGCGGACCAGAAAGATAACGATTCAAGTTTCGGAGAGCATTTTCCAGCGACTTGAAGCCGCGACTGACCGCCCAGGGATGGGCAAGAGCGTCGTCGTAGAGGCGGCTCTTGAGCGCTTCCTGGATCCGGCGCCGACTATAGAGGGTCTTGTATACGAGGCGATCGAGCGAACGAATGAGCAGGTGCTTAGTCTGCGTACGGACATCGCGATGATCGCGGAAATAGTGGCTCTCCATGCACGATACCACCTCACGCTGACGCCGCCGATGCCGCCATCCAAGCAGGACGAGGCGTGCGTACTCGGCCTTGAGCGCTTCAAGGTCTTTGCCGAGCAGGTCGATCATCGCGTACGGTTTGGTCGGCCCTTGCTGCAGGAGACGATCGCTCGCCTTGGAAATTCCAGCCGATCCGGGTCTGAAATTGGCGGCGGGGCGTCACGCGCCGCTGCGCGAGCGCCAATTGAAGAAGAACGCCACTGTGTGGCCGCCGTAGGTGAAAAATCGGAAGCGTGTGCTGTCGCCGAGGAGGGCGGCAGCAATATCAACTTTCGACAGCTGCCAAACGCCTTTTGCTAAGGCCAATAGCCGCGCTTTGAGAAGCACGCGCAGCGATGCCACTGGGCAGATATCACGCGAAAAGCCGGTCATCCGGCCTTGGAGCTGGCGGATCATCTCTTGCGTGTTCCTTCCCTTTGCCGCGGGATATTATCTTTCCTATCTGTTTCGGATGATCAATACGCTCATTTGTGGCCGCCTCGCCTCTGAATTCGAGCTTGATACGGCGGATTTGGGGCTGTTGGCCTCGATCTACTTTCTGGTCGTTACCGGCAGCCAGATTCCGCTGGGCATGCTCTTGGATCGCTTTGGTCCGCGCCGGGTCCAAAGTGCGCTCTTGCTGATGGCCGCCGCAGGCGCTGCGCTTTTCGGATTGTCGACCGGATTCCTGTCGCTTTTGCTTGGTCGCACGATGATAGCGTTTGGCACCGCAGCTTCCCTCATGTCTGGCCTGAAAACGGTCGTCCTCTGGTTTCCGAGAGAGCGCGTGGCGCTCCTGAACGGCTTTATGATCATGCTGGGTGCACTGGGCGCGGTAACGGCAACCGCACCAGCCGAGGCATTGCTTAGCTGGATAGGTTGGCGCGGCCTGTTTGAGGTGCTTGCCGCATCCAGTGCCACCGCAGCCGCTGCGATCTATTTTTTAGTTCCAGAGCAAGAGGCAACTGCGAAGAGCCCTCCAGGGACAGTCAGTCTGAAAACCGTCTATACGGATGGGCGATTCTGGAGAATTACGCCGATTTCTTCAACATGTATCGGGTCCGCGTGGGCCTTGCAGTCCTTGTGGGCAGCCTCTTGGCTGAGCGATGTGGAAGGGTTGGATCGAACGAGCCTTGTCACACAATTGCTCGTCATGGCGATAGCCCTAAGCATTGGCGCATTGCTGCTCGGCGTGGTCGCCGATTCGCTGCGTCGGCACGGCAAGAACATTGAAACGTTGCTCGCGATCATAGCTTCTGTGTTCATTGCAGCCGAACTCGCGCTGATCGTGCATCCACCTTTCCTGTCGCTACCGTCATGGATCATTGTGGCGGTGGTCGGATCAGCAATCGCCCTCAGCTACGCGATCATCGGAGATTACTTTCCGGCCGAATTGATCGCCCGCGCAAACGGCGTGCTCAACGTTCTGCATTTCGGGTGGGCTTTCCTCGTCCAGTACGTGACGGGGTTAATTCTCGAGCAATGGCCGGCCAAGGACGGACACTACCCCTCAATCGCGTATCAGACGGCGTTCAGCATCAATGTTGTGCTGCAGCTGGCCGCCCTGGTCTGGTTCATCGCTCCTTGGCTCAAAGAGTTGAATTGGAAATCTGAGGTCGCCCTCAAGCGCAAATCGACGGGCCAAAACAGGTCAGTTCACGTCATGATCCCGAGTGCCGAAATGGTCATCCTGGAAACCGATCAGGATGTGGAGTGGTGAACTCGGCCTTGCGCTGCCTGACTTCCCGCCTCGTCGGTCTACAGGCGTCAAGAACGCCGGCCGACTGATTGCCTGAGAAGCTCCAAACAGCTGGTCGGATATGCGACATGCGTCGCAAGGTCGACAGGAATGATACGAAAAATGCGCGATATCAACGAGCGTTGGTTGGCATGCGACTTGCAATTTTTCTCCGCAGAGCCAGGTAAAGCGGATTTGAGCAATGACCAGCCTGACTGAGAGCGCAAGTCAAGTCGGTGCGGCGAACGTGCTGAGCGTCGGTTCGCCAGCCCCGTCGATCAAAGTGGAGCACTGGCTACGCGGCCAGCCCGTTAGAGAGTTCGAACCTGGGAAAGTATACATCCTCGAATTTTGGGCGACGTGGTGCGGGCCATGTATCGCCTCGATGCCGAATTTGGTGATCCTGCAAGGCAAATACAGGAGCAACGGAGTTGAGGTGGTGGGCATCGCGGCTCGCGAACAAGCTTCGACAGCGGATGAAGCGCGAGCCAGCCTGGACGCCTGGTTGACGAAGAGCTTGCCAAATCTGAACTTCGCGATCGCATTCGACTACGCCGGCGAAATGAACAAGCTTTGGATGGATTCCAGCCTTTCTGTCGGGATTCCCACGTCATTCGTCGTCGACCGTGACGGCCGCATCGCCTTTATTGGCCATCCGACGCAGCTCGATAATGCCTTGCCCAAAGTTCTGAACGGATCCTGGGCAATGAGCCATGAAGCCAAAGCGCTGGATGCGGAAAGGATAAACACGGGTCGACGCATAAAGCGTGAACTATCGCAGAAGCGAGCGATCTTTGGCAAACTTGAGCCCGCCATGAAGAGAAAGGATTGGCCGACGGCCCTTTTAGCTATCGAGGAGGCCCTCGCTGCGATGCCGGACGAGGTCACCTTCCGTGGGCTTCATGTGGAATTGTTGCTTCACAGGATACGCGATATGCGGGCTGGCCTGCCGGTGTTGCGCCAACTAATTCGCGATGCGATCGAGAAGAAATCCGTGGTTTGGATGAGCGTGGCGATCCGCCAACTGTTCGACCCCGCGAAAGACTACTCCGATTTTCCACACGCCGAGCGCTTTGCCATGGGCAAGGACCTTTCCGAACACATCCTGGCGGCGAATCCACCGCAAGGCGGCGAGGGCGCGAAGTTCCTGTCGTACGGAGCTGTTGCTCAGTACTATTACGAGACAGGTAAGAGGGATCGCGCGATCGAATTGGTCGAGGCGGCGCTGAAGTGGCTGGATGCAGCGCCTGCCCCGGATCGAGCGAAACGGGACGTCGTGCAGCGCTCTCTGCAGGCCTTGGCGAGCTACAGGAGTGAGAAGCTCTCTTACGAGGAGTGCTGTTCAGCCGCGCAAAACACGGCTCGCGAAAAGCCGGAACCGAGATCGCCAAGGGAGGCATCGTGAGCAATGCTGCTTGGCATGTCTTTTCGGCCTCGTGGTTTTGCGATCGAAATCGATGCCTGTTGGGAATGTCGGGGCATTCACATGAAGTGAGGACGGGAGGAGCGAGCCGGTGAACGCAGGCGAGGCCGCACCACCACGAGTTCTTTATGGCGAACGCTTTCTCAAGGTTCGTCGCGCTCCGGCGAGAGTGCCTGCCGAAGTGAAGAGCGGTCGCCGGCTGCTAAGGTTGGCGTCCTAGAAGATGCTGGATGGCATCTTCGAACAACAAAGAAGATAGAAATGGGTGGTGACGCTGATGCTTTCAAGCTCTCAAGGAAGCTTTCTCAAGATTCTATCGCTGCCGTCAGAAGCGATTCAGAACTTCGTTTCGCGTCGACCAACAGCCGATTCGGGAGGGGCGCCAATCCGCGGCAATGGACGGGGCCATCTGGAGCGGTCAGATTCCCCGGCGCCCCGCACTGAAGAAACACTGAGCGACGCTGTACCTTCAGTGCCGCCCTTCTTTGGTACCACGGCGCCGGGTCGAGCGTGATGTACATTCACCGCCAGCGCCGCTCTGTCAAAGCCGCCGCCCTGTTCCAGCCATCTGGCCCCTGGTACAAAGTTCTTTACATCCAGGTACTCATCGCGATCCTGATGGGCATTCTCGTTGGCTGGTTGTGGCCTGCTGTGGGGACGAGCAGCTGGGTCAAAGCGCTTGGTGACGGATTCATCAAGCTGATCAAAATGGTGATCGCGCCGATCATCTTCTGCACCGTTGTGTCCGGAATTGCGCATGTTCAGGATGCACGAAAGGTCGGCCGAGTGGGCGTGAAGGCGCTGCTTTACTTCGAGATCGTATCAACCTTCGCGCTTGTCCTGGGTCTGGTGATGGGCAATCTCGTTCAGGCCGGCCATGGGCTCGCTCCCAGGACTGATGCAGCGGCGGTAGCCAACTACGTCAAAAGGGCGGAAGGGCAGAAGGCGGTCGATTTCTTCCTCAATATCATTCCTGATAGCGTGGTTGGCGCCCTGGCGCGAGGCGACGTGCTACAGGTGCTGCTGTTTGCTATCCTATTCGGGTTCTCGCTGATGGCGCTCGGCGAGCGGGGTGAGCGGATGCGCGGTCTGGTAGACGATGCTGCGCACGCGGTGTTTGGTGTGATTAGGATCGTAATGAAGGCAGCGCCGATTGGGGCATTCGGCGCCATGGCCTACACCATCGGCGAATTCGGACCCTCCGCGCTCGGTAAACTCATCGGATTGGTTGCGCTGTTCTATGTGACAGCCGGGCTCTTCGTGATCATTGTGCTTGGCCTCATCGCGCGGCTGGTCGGCTTTTCCATCCTAAAGTTCATCGTCTACATCAAGGATGAGCTGCTGATCGTGCTCGGAACGTCGTCGTCCGAAAGCGCGCTGCCGCAGTTGATGGAAAAGCTCGAACGGCTGGGCTGTTCCAAGCCGGTCGTTGGCCTAGTGGTGCCGACAGGATACTCTTTCAATTTGGATGGGACCAACATTTACATGACGTTGGCGACCTTGTTCATCGCGCAGGCGCTCGGGGTCGATCTCAACTTCGGCCAGCAGCTTACGATACTGGTTGTGGCTATGCTCACCTCGAAGGGCGCAAGCGGTGTTACCGGTGCCGGCTTCGTCACCCTGGCCGCAACGTTGACGGTGGTCAGTCCTGAGCTTGTCCCCGGCATTGCGATCGTATTCTCGATCGACAAGTTCATGAGCGAGGTGCGCGCGCTTACGAACATCATCGGGAACGGCATTGCCGCGGTATTTGTGTCCTGGTGGGAAGGCGAACTTGACCATGTCTCGCTACACGCGGAGCTTAAGTAGATGTGCGGTCTCAGCTCGGCCCTGCAACCGCTAATACCGTCGCCAACGGGCCATCAAATTCGTAGTTCAATCCTGTTCAGGAGCGCCAGCTGAAGGCGTTGAGATTTCCAGAACTTGTTGCAATTGCGGACTAGAAAACACCCTTTGCACTCCTGCATTTTGCGTTGGCAATTGTCGTGCAGCATTGGACCGGCCTGATTGGGAAGAAATGGTCCTGCAGGGGGCACGAAACTCGGTGGTCTACCGGACTAGCCTTGGGCATTGGTGTTTGCGCCAGCCCGCCGGCTGGTGTGGTTCATTATCCCTGGTTTGAGCTGCCTTAAAAAACGGGATCTCAATCGCGCGCAAGCCAGGGAGCGACGGCAGTTCAGGAAAGGAGGCCAAGGACCATGAGCCAACATCGCTAACGCGAGAGACGTAAAAATTGCGAAGCCGGGTCATGGGGCATTGCTGATTTCTCGGCTCCGCCGTCGACTGGTCGTGGCGACAAGCTAGCTCTTTTCAAATGTTTCTTCTTCTACGCTAGGCTACGAACGGCATTTTCCCTTTGTTGCGGTCATACAGGTCTCTGCCTTTTATTTGCCTCCAGATGAGGGCGCCGAAGCGGCCTCAGCAGCTTGGGGCAAATCGTGGCGATCCATTCTTTTGATTCAGAAGCGAACTTGCGCGGAGCGCGTATGCTGCGTACCGCGCTGGGGCCTGCGATCGCAGGATACTTGGAAGATCCGGCAATCGTTGAGGTGATGCTCAATCCCGATGGCCGATTGTGGATCGACCGACTGTCGAGCGGCCTTGCGGATACTGGCGAGAATATATCCCCCTCTGACGGAGAGCGAATTATCCGCGTGGTGGCTCACTACGTGGGTGCCGAGGTTCATCCGGGGAGCCCAAGGATTTCTGCCGAGCTGCCCGAGACGGGGGAGCGGTTCGAGGGACTGCTGCCGCCGGTCGTTGCCGCGCCAACATTCGCGATCAGAAAGCCGGCGGTTGCCGTGTTCAGCCTCGAGGACTACGTCGCAGTCGGCATCATGACGCCGGACCAGGCAAGTGCATTGAGGGATGCAGTTCAGGCGCGCAAGAACATTCTGGTCGCCGGCGGCACCTCGACCGGAAAGACGACACTGACCAATGCCCTTCTCGCGGAGGTCGCTAAAACGACTGATCGGGTCGTTCTCATCGAAGATACGCGTGAACTTCAGTGCTTGGCGCCGAACCTGGTGGCGCTCCGCACGAAGGACGGCTTGATCTCGCTCTCCGACCTGGTCCGCTCGTCGCTCCGTCTGCGCCCCGATCGT
This sequence comes from Bradyrhizobium sp. MI1.7, assembly GCF_055811795.1. Classification (NCBI taxonomy): domain Bacteria; kingdom Pseudomonadati; phylum Pseudomonadota; class Alphaproteobacteria; order Hyphomicrobiales; family Nitrobacteraceae; genus Bradyrhizobium; species Bradyrhizobium sp. MI1.7. The sequence goes on along the minus strand of NZ_JBVVPO010000064.1, from coordinate 14,995 downwards.
ATTCCCATTGGTGAGGTGCGCGGAGCCGAAGCGCTCGACTTGCTCAAGGCTTGGGGCACAGGACATCCGGGCGGAATCGGCACGATCCATGCCGGAACGACGCTCGGGGCGCTACGCCGGCTCGAGCAACTGGTCCAGGAAGCTGTCGTCACAGTCCCGCGGCCGCTTATCGCCGAAACAATCAACCTGATCGCGGTGCTCAGCGGCCGCGGCACTGAGCGCCGCTTGAGCGAGCTCGCCCGCGTCACCGGCTTAGGAACATCAGGTGATTACAGCCTATCTGCAATTGGAGACCGGTCATGACGCTGCCTTCATCTCTCCGCCGCGCCAGCATTCCCGCCACGGCCATTATTACCCTCTGGCTGAGCAATGTCCCGGCTTGGGCCGCTGGCTCAAACATGCCGTGGGAGCAGCCGCTTAATCAAATTTTGCAATCGGTCGAGGGTCCCGTCGCCAAGATTATCGCCGTCATCATTATCATCGTGACCGGGCTATCGCTCGCATTTGGCGATACGTCTGGTGGCTTTCGTCGCCTGGTTCAGATCGTGTTCGGTCTGTCCATTGCCTTTGCGGCATCAAGCTTCTTTCTGTCTTTCTTCTCCTTCGGCGGCGGCGTGGTGATCTGATGGAGGAGCCTATCGCAGGCTTTATCGCGCCCGTACATCGTGCGCTTACCGAGCCGATCCTGATGGGCGGTGCGCCGCGCGCCGTGGCGATCGCCAACGGCACGTTAGCGGCTGCACTCGGTCTTGGGCTGCGCCTGTGGGTTGCCGGCCTTCTTTTCTGGTTCGTCGGCCACATGGCCGCCGTCTGGGCCGCAAAACGCGATCCCGATTTCGTGGAAGTCGTGCGCCGGCACGTCCGCATTCCAAGCCACCTCAGCTCCTAGAGTCGCCTATGATGAATCTTGCCGAATATCGCCGCTCGAATACGCGCCTTGCCGACTTCCTCCCCTGGGCCGCGCTCGTCGACGAGGGAATTGTATTGAACAAGAATGGCTCGTTTCAGCGGACGGCGCGGTTCAGGGGACCGGACCTTGACAGTTCTGCGCCGGCTGAGCTTGTTGGGCTCGCAAGCCGGCTGAACAACGCGCTCCGGCGTCACGGATCGGGGTGGGCAGTTTTCGTCGAGGCGCAACGGCATTCGGCAGGGCGCTATCCGCCTGACACGTTCCCGGATGTCGCATCCGCCTTGGTGGATGCGGAGCGCAAAGCGCAATTCGAGGAGGCTGGCAGCCATTATGAATCGAGCTACTACCTGACCTTCCTTTATCTGCCGCCGGCAGAAAGTGCAGCTGTGGCCGAGCGTCTCCTGTACGAGGGCAGCCATCGCGGCCCCGGGGCGGATGCGCGCGAGGTGCTGAGTGGCTTCGTCGACCGGACCAACCGCGTGCTGCAGCTCGTTGAGGGCTTTATGCCGGAATGCGGCTGGCTCGATGACGAGGCAACGCTCACCTACCTGCACTCGACGGTCTCGACCAAGCGGCATCGCGTTCGGGTGCCGGAAATCCCGATGTATCTCGATGCGCTCCTTGCCGATCAGCCGCTGACAGGCGGGCTTGAGCCGATGCTGGGTGACGCACATGTGCGTGTCCTGACGGTTGTGGGGTTTCCCACGGTGACCACGCCCGGAATTCTCGATGATCTCAACCGGCTGGCGTTCCCGTACCGGTGGTCGACCCGGGCGATTATGCTCGACAAGACGGATGCTCTAAAGCTCTTGACCAGGATCAGGCGGCAATGGTTTGCCAAGCGCAAGTCGATTGCCGCGATCCTGAAGGAGGTGATGACCAACGAGGCGTCCACGCTTCTGGATACCGATGCCTACAATAAGGCGATGGATGCAGACAGCGCGCTCCAGGAGCTGGGCTCCGATCAGATTGGAGAGGCCTTCGTGACGGCAACGGTCACGGTCTGGGACAGGGATCCTAGCGCGGCCGAAGAAAAGCTCCGCCTCGTCGAAAAGGTGATCCAGGGCCGGGACTTCACCTGCATGGCTGAGACGGTGAATGCCGTCGAAGCCTGGCTCGGCAGCCTGCCGGGACAGGTCTATGCAAACGTGCGTCAGCCGCCGGTGTCGACGCTAAATCTCGCCCACATGATCCCGCTCTCCGCGGTCTGGGCGGGAGAGGTGAGGGACCATCATTTCAGGGCGCCTCCGCTGTTCTTCGGCAAGACTGAAGGATCGACCCCTTTCCGCTTCTCGCTCCATGTCGGCGATGTCGGACACACTCTGATCGTTGGACCGACCGGCGCCGGGAAATCGGTGCTGCTCGCGCTGATGGCGCTGCAGTTCCGGCGCTATCCAGCCGCTCAGATCTTTGCCTTCGATTTCGGTGGGTCGATCCGTGCAGCGGCCATCGCCATGGGTGGCGACTGGCATGATCTTGGCGGCGCGGTTGGTGGAGACTCGGCAGAATTCGTGGCGCTCCAGCCGCTTGCGCGGATCGAGGAGACCGGTGAGCGCGGTTGGGCAGCCGATTGGATCGCATCGATCCTTGCGCGCGAGCGCATCGAGGTCACGCCCGAGACCAAGGATCATGTCTGGTCGGCATTGACCTCGCTCGCCTCGGCGCCAGTTGGGGAGCGGACGCTGACTGGCTTGTCCGTTCTTCTGCAATCCAATGCCTTGAAGCGCGCGCTGCAACCCTATTGCCTCGGCGGTCCGTTTGAGCGGCTGCTGGATGCGGAAGGTGAGCGGCTGGGAGAGGGCTCCGTCCAGGTGTTTGAGACCGACGGGTTGATCGGGACCGGTGTCGCGCCGGCGGTTCTCTCCTATTTGTTCCACCGGATTGAGGATCGCTTCGACGGCCGTCCGACTCTGCTCATCATCGATGAGGGCTGGCTTGCGCTCGACGATGCCGATTTTGCCGGCAAGCTCCGCGAATGGCTGAAGACGCTGCGCAAGAAGAACGCCTCCGTCGTGTTTGCGACCCAGTCGCTGGCCGATATCGACGGCTCCGCCATTGCGCCTGCCATCATCGAGAGCTGTCCGACCCGGATCCTTCTTCCCAATGACCGCGCCATCGAGCCGCAAATCTTAGGCGTCTACCGGCGCTTTGGACTAAATGACCGGCAGATCGAGATCCTCGCCCGCGCGACGCCAAAGCGCGACTACTACTGCCAGTCGCGCCGGGGCAACCGGCTGTTCGAGCTCGGCCTTGGCGAAATCGCGCTGGCTTTTGCGGCCGCGTCGTCCAAGACCGACCAGGCTCTCATCGAGCGCGTTCTTGAGGAGCACGGACGAGACGATTTCGTCACCGGCTGGCTCAAGGCGCGCGACCTCGGCTGGGCCTGCAATCTCATTCCGCAGCTTGCCAAGGAAGGTGGCTTGTCATGAAACGTCTCCGTCCGCTGCTGGCAGCAAGTATCATCGCAATTAGCCTGACCCAAGCGCCCCGGGAAGGAAAGGCACAGTGGATCGTATTCGATCCCAACAACTACGTGCAAAATGTGCTGACGGCCGCGCGCGAGCTGCAGCAGATCAACAACCAGATCACTTCGCTGCAAAACGAAGCGCAGATGTTGATCAATCAGGCGAAGAACCTGGCGAGCCTGCCATATTCGTCGTTGCAGCAGCTCGTGCAATCGATCCAGCGCACGCAGCAGCTGCTCAGTCAAGCGCAGCGCATTGCCTACGATGTCCAGCAGATCGATCGCGCGTTCTCCACCACTTACGCGCCCACGTCCGCGAGCATGTCCAATGGGCTCCTCGCCGCCAACGCCCAGACACGCTGGCAGAATGTGGTTGCCGGCCTGCAGGACGCCATGCGGGTGCAGGCAACCGTGGTCGGCAATCTCGATACCAACCGCACCCAGATGTCGGCCCTGGTCACGGCGAGCCAGGGCGCGTCAGGTGCTCTGCAGGCAAGTCAGGCCGGCAACCAGCTCCTTGCGCTGCAAGCCCAGCAGCTTGCGGATCTCACCGCGACCGTGGCCGCGCAGGGGCGCGCACAAACGCTCGAAGCCGCGCAAAGAGCAAGTGCCCAGGATCAGGGGAGGGAGCAAATGCGGCGCTTTCTGACCCAAGGTCAGGGCTATCAACCGACAACCGTGCAGATGTTCCACTGATGATAAAGAACAGATTTGAACGGCTGCCGATCGCGGTGGCGGTTAGCCTCACAGTCCTGGTCGTCGCCGCCTGCGCCATTCGCCTGCGCGGCGACGATAGCGCGACCCAATCTTCCGCCTCGCCCGCTGCGAAGCCCGATCCGACGGCGGCAAAGCTCGAGCAATGCCGCACCGTCACCTACGAGCAGAGAGAGGCTCTGCTCGACTGCCAGAGGATCTGGGCGGAACGGCGCAGCCAGTTCTTGGGGAAAAGCGGATCGGTAGACGGTGATAGCGGGGTAGGCGCCGCGCCATTTTCCTCGCCTGTGCCGCGCAAGGACGAAAGCCGCCTCCCGTCCCTCTCACCCTCCGTTCCAAGCCAGAGCGAGTGAGCAATGGGCGGCACCTCCGTCATCGACCAGTTCCTGGAAACCTTCACGCGCTATATCGATTCCGGATTCGGCCTGGTCGGGGGCGAAGTCGGCTATCTCGCCACGACGCTAGCTGCAATCGACCTTACGCTTGCGGGCCTGTTCTGGTCCCTCGGAAGTGATGAGGAGATTCTTGCCCGGCTCGTCAAGAAAACCTTGTTTGTCGGTGTCTTTGCCTACCTGATCGGTAATTGGAACAGCCTTGCCCGCATCGTCTTCGAGAGCTTTGCAGGTCTTGGCCTCAAAGCCTCGGGCACGAGCCTGTCATCGGCAGATTTCTTGCGGCCAGGTCGGATCGCGCAAGTGGGGCTCGATGCCGGCCGTCCGATCCTGGACTCCATCTCGGGCCTGATGGGGTATGTCAGCTTCTTCGAAAATTTCGTCCAGATCGCGGTCCTGCTGTTCGCCTGGATCGTGGTGCTGCTGGCCTTCTTTATTCTCGCCATCCAGCTCTTCGTCACGCTGATCGAGTTCAAGCTGACGACGCTTGCAGGTTTCGTCCTGATCCCCTTCGGTCTGTTCGGCAAGACCGCCTTTGCGGCCGAACGGGTGCTGGGCAACGTCATCTCCTCCGGCGTCAAGGTTTTGGTCCTCGCCGTCATCGTCGGCATTGGATCGACCTTATTCTCGCAGTTCACGGCAGGTTTCGGCGGCAACCAGCCGACCATCGAGAACGCGATGGCGCTGGTGCTCGGCGCGCTCGCCTTGTTGGGCCTCGGCATTTTCGGACCCGGGATTGCCAACGGCATCGTCTCCGGAGGTCCGCAGCTCGGCGCAGGCAGCGCCGTTGGGACGGGACTTGCCGCCGGTGGTGTCGTTGCGGCTGGCGCTGGCGTTGCGGCCGGTGCTGCCGGTCTCGCCGGCGGAGCGATTGCAGGCTCGCTACGCGGTGGAAGCGCGATTGCAAGCGGCACCATGAGCGTGTTTCGGGCGGGGAGTCAGTCCGGCTCCGAGGCGAGCGCGTCCGGCGCCGCAAGTCCCTTGCGTTCGGTCGCAGCTGGTCTTGGTGGACCGGCGAGCGATGCCGGTAAGGGGGAAGGGGATTCCTCGAGAGCTTCCGACAGTGCGCCCGCCTGGGTTCGGCGCATGAAGAGAGCGCAGACGATCAGTCATGGCGCATCAGCGGCAACCCACGCGATCCGCTCAGGTGATCACGGAGGCGGCGGCGGATCTGTCGACCTCTCGCAAGAGGACCACTGAACTCCTTTCTTTCGAATTCGGTTCCCCGCTATCTCTTGAGGTCAAGCAATGTTCAAACGATCGGCCGTTCACTATGGCCGCACGCCAGAAGCCGTCACTCCCTATCAACGCGCAGCCCAGGTCTGGGATGATCGCATTGGGTCTGCGCGCGTGCAGGCCAAGAACTGGCGCTTGATGGGCTTTAGCTGCCTCTTCTTATCAGCCGGCTTTGCCGCCGCCCTGGTCTGGCAATCCGCTCAAGGGACGATCACGCCCTGGGTGGTCGAGGTCGATAAATTGGGGGAGGCGAAAGCCGTTGCTCCGGCAAACGCCAGCTATCAACCGACCGATCCGCAAGTCGCCTTTCACCTGGCGCGCTTCATCGAGCATGTGCGAGGCCTCCCGATGGACGCCATTGTCCTGCGCGAAAACTGGCTCCGCGCCTACGACTTTACAACCGATCGCGGCGCGGCCGCACTGAATGACTACGCCCGCAACAACGATCCATTCGCCAAGCTCGGCAAGACGCAAATTGCGATCGAGGTCTCGAGCGTCATCCGGGCTTCGCCTGAGAGTTTCCGCCTCGCCTGGGTCGAACGCCGCTACGACAACGGTCAGCTGGCCGCAACCGAGCGGTGGAGCGCGATCGTTAGCATCATCGTGGAGATGCCGCGCGATCTCGATCGCCTCCGCAAGAATCCGCTTGGCATCTATATCAACGCCATCAACTGGTCGAAGGAGCTGGGCTAGTCATGCTGTCAGGTCTCATTGCGTCACAGAGGGTCCGCCCGAGCCTGGCTCTGGCTCTCGCTATTGGTGTGTCCACCCTTGGCGGGTGCACCACGTTCAAGCCGCCGCAAATCAGCTATGATAGCGATGTCCCGCCGGCTCCAGATCTGCCGGCGCTTGCCGACGATCGGCCGCGGCCGCTGCATGTCCCACCGGCCTGGAAGGCGGCGCGCGGCGGCAAGAACGCGGAAGCCAAGGAGCCGATTGAACGGATTGAGACCGCGAATGACGCCGCACGTGTGCAGCCGCGAAAGGCCGGCTACTTCAATGCGGTGCAGGTGTTTTCGTATAGTCCGGGCGCTCTCTATCAAATCTATGCCGCGCCGGGGCAGATCACGGACATTTCGCTGGAGCCCGGTGAGCAGCTGATCGGCTCGGGACCGGTCGCCGCCGGTGACACCGCCCGCTGGGTGGTCGGCGACACCGAAAGCGGCAGCGGCGACACGAGACGCGTGCACATCATGGTGAAGCCGACACGTCCGGCGATCGAGACCAATCTCGTCGTCAACACGGATCGGCGCACTTACCTGATCGAACTCCGCTCCCGGGAAAAGCCCTACATGCCACAGGTCGCATGGTTCTATCCGGAGGACCGGACCGCGCGTGGTCGAGCCCTGCCGCCCACACCCGTCATTCCGGATCAGGTGCAGCGCCGTTACCGCTACGCCATCGAGGGAGACAGCCCACCCTGGCGTCCTGTCAATGCCTATGACGATGGACGCAAGGTCTACATCGAGTTTTCACCCGGCGTCGGCCAGGGCGAGATGCCGCCGCTGTTCGTGATCGGGCCTGATGGCAAGACCGAGCTCGTCAACTATCGCGCTTACGGCAATGTGCTGATCGTGGACCGGCTGTTCGCGGCCGCGGAACTGAGGCTGGGCGAGGAGCACCAGCAGAAGGTCAGAATCGTCCGAACCGACGGGAGGTCGCTGTGACAGAGACTGGCCAGCCCAATGACACACCCAAGGACGCTCCTCGGTTTAAGCCGCCGGAAAATATCGTCGAAACCCTTCGGCTCCGGCCAGATCGGCCGCAAGTTACGCGCCTATCGCGCAAGGTGCTTGCGGGTGGCAGCGCCCTTTTGCTGGTGCTCATCTGTGGTGCGGTCTTCTGGGCTCTTCAGGAGAAGCAATCGCGCTCGCCGGCCGCCGAGGAGCTTTACGCGACCGACCACCACAATGTCGCCGATCAGCTTGCAACGTTGCCGAAGGATTATGCTGAGATACCGAAGGAGGTGCCGCGCCTTGGACCCCCTTTACCAGGCGATCTTGGGCGGCCGATCGTTGCAGCACAGGGCTCTTCGACGTCCAGCCCGCTCGGTGTTGACGCTGAACAGCAGCGCGTCAATCAGGAGAGCGAGGCGGCACGCACCAGCAAGGTGTTTGCCAGCACCAACGTCCGCGCACAGGCTCCTGTCACATCGGCAAGTGAAGCCCCATCGATTGCAGCGCCATCATCCGACGAAGCATTTGCCCAGAATGGCCAGGATCGAAAACTTGCGTTCGTCAGTGCTTCCGTTGACCGTCGAACCACCAGTCCCGATCGCCTGGCAAGACCGGTCTCTCCCTTTGTGGTCCAGGCGGGAACGGTCATTCCGGCTGCTCTCATCACGGGGATTCGGTCCGACCTGCCTGGGCAGATCACGGCCCAAGTCACGGAAGCGGTATACGATTCCCCTACCGGGCGAGCTCGCCTTATCCCGCAAGGAGCCCGGTTGATCGGGACGTATGATAGCCAAGTCGCATTTGGCCAATCGCGCGTCCTCCTGGTGTGGACGCGCCTCATCATGCCAAATGGGCGGTCAATCGTGCTGGAGCGGCAGCCGGGCGCAGATGCCGCGGGCTACTCTGGGCTTGAGGATGAGGTCGACAACCATTGGAAGGAGCTGTTGGGGGCCGCTGCGCTTTCGACGCTGCTCGCCGTCGGCACCGAGGTGAATTCCGGATCGGATACGGGCAGCACCAACAGCGACCTCATCGCTGCGCTCCGCCGCGGGGCGGCGGACTCGATGAACCAGACGGGCCAGCAGGTGGTCCGCCGCAATCTCAATATCCAGCCGACCTTGACGATTCGTCCGGGATATCCGGTGCGGGTGATCGTCAATCGCGACTTGGTGCTCGAGCCGTACAGGGGACGATAATGGCCAAACTCAAACTCGGTGCAATCGAGGACGATAAGCCACTCAAGGTCACGCACGAACTGCCCGCGCGTATCCACCGGGATCTTGTGGCCTATGCTGAAATCCTTGCGCAGGAGACCGGCCAACCGATCGGGGATCCAGCTAAGCTTATCGCCCCGATGTTGGCGCGGTTCATGGCCGCGGACCGGAATTTCCGGAAAGCTCGACGGGCGCATCAACGTCCGACGGGCGGCGGGGAATAGCGCTCAGAGAGCAGATTCAGGAATTCCTGCAGGGCTGGATTATTATTTTCGGCTCGCCAATGGGCCGAAAAGTCGAAACGGCTCGGACCCGTGCCATCGCGCAGCTCTCGGTAGGTCAGGCCCGCATAATTTGCCCCCATATCGGACTCGAGCACCAGGCTTATTCCTGTGTGCATGCTGATGAGGCTTTTGACGATTGCGCGACTGACGTCGTGGCGCTCGATCTTGGGGCGATCCTCGGGCGAGAGGAGCTTGGAAATCAGAAGATCTTCGAGCTCCTTTCCCGCGTCATAGTAGCTGAGTAGCACTGTCTCGCCGCGCAGGTCAGTCCAGCACACAGTCTCGCGCCCGGCGAGCGGATGATCATGGGGCAAGGCTACAAGAACAGGCTCCCTCCAAAGCGGCATTTCTTCAGTTTCCAACAATGGGAGGTTTCCTGTCACGATCAGGACATCAATTGCGCCGTTTCGAAGTGCCGCTGCCAAACGCGTCCGTGATCGTTCGACCGTCGCAAGTGCGATCTGCGGGAACCGCTCTTTGAACGCGAGTAGCGAGGCTTGCAGATTGCCTGCCGAAAGCGAGGTGCAGAAGCCGACGGTCAGACGGCCGATTCCGCTGTTATGAACAGATCGCGCGGTGGCGATGAGCGCGTCGAATTCATCCAGAATGGTCCTTGCCAGCCGAAGCACGTCGCGGCCGGCCTGCGTCGGGCGCACGCCTCCGCTATGGCGCTCGAAGATGGCGATGCCCAAATTGTGCTCGATTTCATCGATTCTTCGGCTGAGACTCGATTGTTGCGACCTCAGCAACTCCGCGGCTCCGCGGAAGCTGCCGCAATCGGCCGCAGCAACGGCCGATCGCAGGTGTTTCAGTTCGATTGCCTTGCCGGCTTGAGGGGAGGGTGTTGATCGACGTGGTTTGTGCATCGTAAGTCTTAAGCAGATGGGCTTTCCGCTCCAATGCGCAGCGATGCCCCGTTTGTACTTGCTTCCAGATCCTAGGCGGCCGCTCGGATGACCGGAGCCCAGAGCACCGGACCTGAGATGTGTCCCGCTTGGCGGATGCGTTCCAAAGCATCAGTCGACACTTCCAGATATCCAGCAATGGCCGTGGTGTTTCCGAGAGGACGAGCTTTTCCGATTTTGCGGAGCGGCCAGCCCGCGCGGCGAAGAATGCGTTCCATCCGGGCGTCAGTGACCGTAACGATTTCGGTCAATTCAATCGAAAGGCCGAATTCAATCATGCCCGCAAACAGCTCGTAAGTAGCAGTATTAAGTCCACCACTTGCCTTCGGCGCATCCGGAGGAACATCGAGCGCGAATCGACTGCTCTCCCAAATCCGGTCGCTTCGTGGCGCCCGCTGCCCGTCCAGAAGGATCGGGAAGGTGTCTCTCAGCATGGTTGGGCCGGTCGAAGGCAGAAGCCGGACGCAACCCTGAATACGTCCAGCGTTCGAGCGGTTCAGGAGGTGCACGGGTCGAAGGACATCAAACTCGTCGACTTCTATCTCGCCGCTGACTTCGACGTTCCAGTCCAGGCGCTGTTTGAAAACGCGATACCGCAGCCGGTGCATCTCGGTGAGGTCGTCGACGAATTCCCCGTAGTATTCCGGCGTGATGAGCTGCATCATTCTTGCCTCCTTGCCTTGCTTCAGGCAAGCAAGCAGAGAAGGCAGGAAAGCACATCCTGTAGAGTTGCACAGGTGCTTGCAGCTTGCGGTTGATCTATTTTCGAAGTTTTGATTCGGTCAACAGCACGATCGCTTGACGAAGCGAGCTAACACCAAGCTTCGCGCGAGCGTTATCCAGGTGAAATCCCGCGGTTCGCTCTGCGATGCTGAGAATGATCCCGATCTCCCCGGCTGATTTGCCGCGCGCGGACCATTCGAGACACTGGTACTCGCGAGGAGATAGCACTACCCCACCGATCATGCGATCAATCGTCCAGAAGCGTTTTGCATGTGCATGGAAAAACATTGCGATTAACCGCAGGCTCTGGGCGTGCTCGACCAGCGAGCGCTCGAAGTCAGTTCGACGGTCGTCGCTTGCAAAGCTCAGCGCGGCGATTGCGCCCTTGTCATCGTGAATAGGGAATGTAAATCCGCAGCGAATCCCAAATTTGGCGGCTTCTTCGAACAGAGCGCGTTCTGCCTCCGACCGATTTTGCGCTTCGAATCCAAGGCCCCAGCGGAAGGGCTTAGGTTGGCGCATTGCCCGACGTACCACCGGATCGACGGATTCGTAGCCGCGCTGCAGATAGATGGCGGTCCAGGAAGGTGGATATGTCGAGATCAGATTAGGAGCACTGCCCGGCCTACGGGGAAAAGCGAGATATGCGAAGCACGACAGTTCGAGCGCAGCGGCGACCTCGGCCATGCTCTCCTGAGCTGCGTCTCGATGCGTGCTTTCGGTCAATTGCTCAGCAAATCTTTGAAAAACCCGATCCATCGCGCATGAGCCCACGGGCCTCCCTGGTAGGCGCTCCTAGCATTATCGGATCGAGCATCACCGCGAATGGGGCAAAACAACGAAGAAGTCGATCCATTTCGGCTTCGATCGATCTTGATCGCGAGACCCTACATCGGGTGGTTGAGGCGTATCGGGTCAGCCGATTCCTCGCGCTCAAGTTGTGATATCATCGCGGCCAAGTCCGCGAACTCCGTCGTCTGTTTGAAATCCTGCAAGAGGACGCCGAAGGTCGCCGGATTGCTGCGTCCTTGCGTTCCAAGTGGAGGTTTGTACGGCGCTTCTGCTCTTATCGTCACGCCGCCTCAGTAACCATGCGTCTTTTGGGTGACGCGAAATCGGATCCGGATATCAACGCCCCGCGCCCTCCCGGCTGCAAGAGCGTGCAAGACTTCATACGGCCGCGAAGTCAGGAAGGCGGCGCTCAGACCAAGCCTTCAGCCCTTCCTGAGCATCGGCGCAAGAGAGACTTTCAAAGAACCTCGCGTTGATCTCTGCCGGATCGGCAGTGCCTCGGCAAATTGAATTGAGCGTCGCCTTGAGACCGCGGAGCGAACCCGGAGAACGCTGAGCGAGCATTCCGGCAACGACCTCCAATCGCGCTTCGAACCTCTCGGGCGCACAGGTTTCGGTGAGAAAGCCGATCCGCAACATTGTGGCGGTGTCAATCTGCTCTCCCATTAGAAACAACCGCTTGGCTTCGGGCAAGCCGAGTCTCTCTACGTATCGGCGGAGACCGGAATGGTAGTACTGGATGCCTAGCCGTGCAGGAGACATCTGCAAACGACAACCTTCGACCCCGATGCGGAAGTCGCACGCGAGCGCGAAGTCAGTGGCTCCCCCGTCATCGGCGTGCCGACCTATTACCATCGATTGTTGTCGAGCCCGTTGCTAAACAGTGATCGGTGCCGACCGGCTTGCCAAACTACAATGCCGTCACCTCTGTGCTTGGTGCTCCAACCATCACAATGCCACTCCTCGCTATCGATGAGCTTCCCGTCGGGGTGCAGGTGATAGGGTCGCGGGTCTTGATAGCGACCAGTGCCGGGCGCGCCCACAGGTAATCCTCGCCCTTCGTCAACAAATGCCAGCAAAGCACGGTGAGCTTTGGCCGCGCCGGGCTCGGATGCGCAGGAAAAACGCATGCAGCGGACCGGGCGCCTTGGCCGCTGCCCAGGCCGCCTCGACCAGCATGGCGCGCGCGTGACTGCGGCCGATCTTGCTGATGCGGCCGTGATGGGCGGCGCCCAGCGACCGCCAAGTTGACGCCGGTGATCGTCATCAATCTGTTGAGCGCGGAATCGTCTATGGCGTCCTGCGCGATCTCGCGGTCGAGCAGGGCCCAGATCTTCCGTCAGCCGGTCAAGCTCGCGCACGTGGCGATCGATCGCCGCGCGCTCATCGTCCGGCAACGGTTGGGCGGCCAACCACGTCCGGCCGCGGCCGTTGAAGAGATCGGCATGCGGGCACTTCGGGATCAGGTGCGCGTGCAGAATCGAATGCACCTCGTTCTTGAGCCGCGTGCGAAGCGGCACGACCTGGTGGCGCCGCGCCACCAGCCGACGCTTGCGTTCCGTCTCCGCGTCAGGCGTCCAGATCTGCGGCAGGTACCCGGCCGCCTGCAGACTGGCGAGCGTGCCGGCATCGATCTTGTCGGTCTTGACGTGAGCCTGGGCGATCGCCTTCAACTGCAGCGGATTGGCGATAATCACCTGTGCCACGAACGGTGCCAGAACCCGCGATACCGCCATGCTGTTGCCGGTCGCTTCGACCACCACCTCATCACTGGCCAGCAGGGTCTTGCCAAATCCCTCCAACGCAGTCCGCGTCATATCAAGCGGCCCGCATGTCGGAGCCTGCCATCCTCCCAAACCACCACCTCCCCGAAGGTTCGGTGGACGTCGATGCCAATCACCCGTCGCATTCGCACCTCCTGCCAATCAGACCACAAGACGGGAGCTACGGGCGACACGACAACTACGGATTCGCGCTCTCAGCGCAACCGGGCGAGTCGCAGAGGCGGCCAGCTACTAACTCGAGCTCGCGGCTCATCGAATGCATCGGCCTGCCCGCACCTTTCGTGCTCCCGGTGCCTCTGTCCCGATGGTCGCACCATACGCTACGATCTTGAATGTCGCAGCGGAACATCGGCGCCGAGAAACTCTCATACCGGTTACTAACACGGTCGAGCGGTGTCAGGCGAAGACGATATATTTGACGGCGGGATCAAGCCCGGTCCGGTAGCCTCGATGAAGGCGACGATATGCGTTGGGCTCGGGCGCCGGTATTGTGGGGGGATGATCGACGAGCTCGGTCTTGAAGGTACAGAAGAAGCTCTCTATTGGGCATTGTCGTAGCAATCGGCCCTTGAGACTCAGCGATGCCGTGATGTCGGCGCCCGGTAAGAGCATCGCGATAGGCGCGTGAAGCATACCGGGCGGGTTCAAGCAGTCGTCGCAACACGAGTTATTCTCATTCATGACAGCAGACCGGCAAGCGCCTCCGCTGGCGTTTTCCAGCCTAGTACCCGGAATCAGAGCTGAGTGATACGGCGGCCTTTGAAGCGGCGTTGACGGACCTTTTTCTTGGTCCAGACGAAGGGCTCGGCTTTGTCGTTGTACGCGTTGACGTAGGCATCGATGTGTTCCTGAAGCTGCTTGAGGCTTGTGAAGGAGGTGCCGCTAAGCGACTGACCCTGCAAGATCGAAAACCATACTTCGACCTGATTGAGCCAGGACGCACTTGTCGGCGTGAAATGAAATTGCACGTTGGGGTGGGCCTTGAGCCAATGTTCGTTTTTCTTGTGGGTGTTGAGGTTGTCGAGGATAACGTGAAGCTTTCGGCCAGGAAAGGCCGCGGCAACGCTGTTCATGAAGTCGAGAAATTCGACGCGGCGACGACGTTTTGAATGAGTCGCGATGATCTTTCCGGTGGCGACTTCGAGCGCCGCAAACAATGTTGTGGTGCCATGCGGCTTGTAATCGTGGCTCTGGCCGATAACCCTGCGCTCGCTCCAAGGCCTGGATCGAGCGCTTCTCGTCCACGCATAGCACAATGGCCTTCGCGGGCGGGGCGACGTAGAGGCCAACAACAGCGGCGGCTTTGGCTGTAAAGTTCGGGTCGGTGCTCTCGCACCAGGACTTGCGAGCCGCGAGGTCAATCTTGTGGCTGCGCAGGAACCGCCAGACATATTGGACGTCAACATCGCCCAACGCCTCGGCCAGCAGTGGGCCGGTCCAGCGCGCAAACCCTTGCGGGGGCGGCTTATCCAGCAGCTTCAGAATCCGCTTGTCGGTCGTCTTCGTATAAATCGGCTGCTTGCCAGGCCGCGGCTTGTCTTTCAGCGCTTCAAGGCCATCGTCAGCATAGCGATGCCGCCAAAGGCTGACAATCCGCGGCTGGACCCCAACTTCCTTGGCAATCGACCGGGTGCTGCGCCCGTCCGCCGCCAACAGAACTATCCGCGCCCGCTTCAAATCGCGCTGCAACGTCACCGGTGAGCGACAACACGCCTCAAGCACCTTGCGATCTTTCCTCGAAAGGTGGACTTCTCTTGCTTCGGGTATCATCCATGTCTTGAATCACGACTCACGATCCAAGAACGTGGGTACTAGTGTCCTCTTGGAAGTACTGTCGCAGCAACCCGTTGGTGTTCTCGTTAGTACCGCGCTGCCAAGGGCTTTGCGGGTCGCAGAAGTAG
>NZ_JBVVPO010000063.1:37392-48633 GCF_055811795.1 Bradyrhizobium sp. MI1.7 | reverse complement strand
ACCGCGCCGATCGGCGCCTTACAACGTTCATCGCAACCTCCAACCTCCGAGTGTTGCGACGACCGTTTGAATCCGCCTTGGATCGCCCGGTCAAGCCGGGCGATGACAGTGAGTGTGGGGCGCTCGCAATGAAGTGTGGGTGGAGTGTGCCTCAAATGAAAGAGGCGGGGTTTAGCCCCGCCTCTTCGCATTCAACACTTCAACGCTGCGCTTACGCCTGGCTCGCGATCGCCTTGCCGAGCGCCGCCTGCGCCGCGGCGAGACGGGCGATCGGCACGCGGTAGGGCGAGCAGGAGACGTAGTCGAGGCCGATATCGTGGCAGAAGGCGACGGAGGCGGGATCGCCGCCGTGCTCGCCGCAGATGCCGACCTTGAGCTGCGGGCGCGTCTTGCGGCCGCGCGCGACGCCGATCTTGACGAGCTCACCGACGCCTTCCTGGTCGAGCGCGACGAAGGGATCGACCGGGAGGATGCCCTTGGACACGTAGGTTCCGAGGAAGCTCGCCGCGTCGTCACGGCTGATGCCGTAGGTGGTCTGCGTGAGGTCGTTGGTGCCGAACGAGAAGAACTCCGCGCTCTCCGCGATCTCTGCCGCAAGCAAGCAGGCGCGCGGCAGCTCGATCATGGTGCCGACCTGGTAGGCGATCTTGGTGTTGGTGTCGCGCATCACGGCTTTCGCGGTGGCATCGATGCGCGCCTTGACGAGGTCGAGCTCGGCCTTGGTGGCGATCAGCGGCACCATCACCTCGAGGCCGACGGCCTTGCCGGTGCGCTTCTCGGCCTCGACTGCGGCCTCGAAGATCGCACGCGCCTGCATCTCCGCGATCTCCGGATAGGCGATCGCGATGCGGCAGCCGCGGAAACCGAGCATCGGATTGAACTCCGAGAGCTCGCGCGCACGGTCGGCCAGGCGCCGCGGGTCAGTGTTCATGGCGCGCGCCACTTCCTCGACCTCGGCATGGGTGTGCGGCAGGAATTCATGGAGGGGAGGATCCAGAAGCCGGATCGTGACGGGCAGGCCCTTCATGATCTCGAACAGCTCGACGAAGTCGGCGCGCTGCATCGGCAACAGCTTGGCGAGCGCGGCGCGGCGCGACTGCTCGTCCTCGGAGAGAATCATCTCGCGAACCGTGCGGATGCGCGTCTCCTCGAAGAACATGTGCTCGGTGCGGCAGAGGCCGATGCCTTCCGCGCCGAACTTGATCGCGGTGCGCGCGTCCTCCGGCGTGTCACCGTTGACGCGCACGCCGATCTTGCGGACCTGGTCGGCCCATTTCATCAGCGTGCCGAACTCGCCGGACAGCTCCGGCTCGATCATCGGCATGCGGCCGGCGAGCACCTGGCCGAGCGAGCCGTCGATGGTGATGACGTCGCCGGTCTTGAAGGTGCGGGAGCCGATGCTCATGGTGCCGCGGCCGTAATCGACGCGGATGGTGCCGCAGCCGGAGACGCAGGGCTTGCCCATGCCGCGCGCGACCACCGCCGCATGCGAGGTCATGCCGCCGCGGGTGGTCAGGATGCCTTCGGCGGCGTGCATGCCGTGGATGTCTTCCGGGCTGGTCTCGATGCGGACCAGGATCACCTTGCGCCCGTCGGCCTGGAGCTTGGCCGCCTCGTCCGAGGAGAACACGATCTCGCCGGAAGCCGCACCAGGCGAGGCCGGCAGGCCGGTCGCGATCACGTCGCGCTTGGCGTCGGGATCGATGGTTGGATGCAGCAGCTGGTCGAGCGAGGCGGGATCGATCCGCGTCACCGCTTCCTTCTTCGAGATCAGCCCTTCATTGGCGAGCTCGACCGCGATGCGCAGCGCCGCCTTGGCGGTGCGCTTGCCGCCGCGGGTCTGGAGCATCCACAGCTTGCCCTGCTCGACCGTGAACTCCATGTCCTGCATGTCGCGGTAGTGCTTCTCGAGCAGCGTGTAGATCCGCGTCAGCTCCTTGAAGGCTTCCGGCATCGCCGCTTCCATCGACGCCTTGTCGGAACCGGATTCCTTGCGCGCTTCCTCGGTGATGTCCTGCGGCGTGCGGATGCCCGCCACCACGTCTTCGCCTTGCGCGTTGATCAGGAACTCGCCGTAGAGCTTGCTCTCGCCGGTCGAGGGGTTGCGGGTGAAGGCGACGCCGGTCGCCGACGTCTCGCCCATGTTGCCGAACACCATGGCCTGCACGTTGACCGCGGTGCCCCAGGATTCCGGAATGTCGTGCAGCTTGCGATAGGTCACTGCGCGCGCGTTCATCCAGGATGAGAACACCGCGCCAATCGCACCCCAGAGCTGGTCGTGCGGATCCTGTGGGAAATCCTTGCCGGTCTCGCGCGCGACCGCGTCCTTGTACTTGCCGACCAGTCCGACCCAGTCCTCGGCGCTGAGGTCCGTATCGAGCGTATAGCCCTGGCTGTCCTTGAAGGTGTCGAGGATTTCCTCGAAGTGATGATGCTCGAAGCCGAGCACCACGTCCGAATACATGGTGATGAAGCGGCGATAGCTGTCATAGGCGAAGCGACGGTCACCCGACAGTTCCGACAGCGCTTCCACGGTCTCGTCGTTCAGGCCGAGATTGAGCACGGTGTCCATCATGCCCGGCATCGAGGCACGCGCGCCGGAGCGCACGGAGACGAGCAGCGGGTTTTTGACGTCGCCGAACACCTTGCCGGTCAACTTGCCGACATGGTCGAGCGCCTTCTCAACCTGCGACTGCAATTCCTTCGGATAGGATTTGTCGTGTGCGTAGAAGTAGGTGCAGACCGAGGTCGGGAGGGTGAAGCCGGGAGGCACGGGAAGGCCGAGATTGGCCATCTCGGCGAGGTTGGCGCCCTTGCCGCCAAGCAGGTCGCGCATCTCCGTCCGGCCCTCGGCCTTGCCGTCGCCGAACGTGAACACCCATTTGCCGGCCTTGGCCGCGGCTGGCGCCGCCTTGGCGGGCGCGGCCTTTTTGGGGGCGGGCTTCACGGCAACCTTCGGCGCAGCCGACTTGGTCGCAGCCTTCGCCGCGGGCTTCGCAGCCGGCTTTGCAGCCGACTTTACAGCCGCCTTGGCGACCGGCTTCGGGGCGCTCTTGGCGAGTGCCTTGCGAGCCGCCGGCGCGGCCTTCGCCGCGGCGGAGGACTTTGATTTCGCTGGCGTTTTCGCTGGAGTTTTATTGGGCTTCGAGGCGGCTTTGGCCATAGCTTGCACACAACCTGCGAGAGGAAAGGGAAATCGCGCGCCTTACACCACTTTGGGCAGGCCCGCGCAAGTCGAAGAGTTCCGGAAAATGAAGGCCTAGAGATGGAGCCACTTCAACAATCCGAGCCCGATCGCACCATTTATGATGAGAAAGATCGCGACGATCAGGTTGAGAAGGCGCGGCATGATCAGGATGAGCACGCCCGCAAGCAGCGACAGAAGCGGCGAGATGTGGGCGACGGTGATGTGCATGAATTGTCTTTCCGTGACGTGAGGCGAATCGCGGCTGGATCATACCGGACCGGGTTCCGCGGGTAGAGACGCACAAGGCGCGAACAGGTTCCCGGCTTCGCGAAAACTGCCCGAAATTGCCGCTGATGCGGCAGGGCTTTTCCCGGAACATTGCGAAGGGGACATGCATTGGCAACCGGTCGCGCCAGTAGCGCCGGCTGAAATCAGTTCGAAGGAGTTGCCCATGCGGAACAGGATTCTCGCCCTCGCTGCGCTTGGCGCCGCGCTCGGCTCGCCGATCGCAGCGTCTGCGCAATCCGGTCTCACCGTTGGCCGCGCGCCTGTCGTCGTCGACAGCGGCCCGACGATTGCGGTCGAACAGAGGCCGGCATTCCGCGAATATGTCGTCGAGCAACGTGTGCCGGCCTTCCGTGTCCCGGATCGCGTGGTGGTCGGCGCCACCTTACCTGAAAGCGGCGTCACTTATTATGACGTGCCGCAACGTTTCGGCGCCACCACCTACCGCTACACCGTCGTAAACGGCGCAACCGTGCTGGTCGAGCCGCGCTCGCGGCGCGTCGTCGAGGTGATGGATTAGATTCTCGTCTGAACGCGTTTTCTTCACGCGAACCGGTATCCACTTCGCTTGAAAACGCTTCCGATCAACTCGATGTCCGGCGTGTCACTTCAATCAGGCTGGCGCGCATCGCGTAGTACGGACATCAGGCCCCGCCCGGTTCTCCCCCCGCCGGGCGGGGCTTTTTTGGGCGTCGTCTGTGCACGCTCTCGTGTCCCGGGCAAGCGCAGCGCGACCCGGGACCCAGAAGCTACGAGCACGAGGTTAACATGGGCCCCGGCTCTGCAGCGCACCGCTGAAGAAGCGCTGCGCTGCGTCCGGGGCACGAGAGCCTCAATCCTGGATCTTCGAGAAATCCGCGACCGCACGCGTGGCGCTGCGGATTTCGTTGAGCAGCTTCAGCCTGTTCTCACGCACCTTCGGATCGTCGTCGTTGACACGAACCTTCTCGAAGAACGCATCGACCGGCGGACGCAGCTTTGCCATCGCGCTCATCGCGGCGGCAAAGTCTTCCCTGGCGACAGCGGCGCTTGCTTCCGCCTGCACTTCGCCGATCGCCTTCGCCAGCGCCTTCTCCTCATCGAGGCCATAGAGCGCAGCATCCGGCGCACCGTCGAACGCGCGCTTGTCCTTCTTCTCCTCGATGCCGAGGATGTTGCTGGCGCGCTTGATACCAGCGAGCAAGTTCTTGCCGTCATCGCTCTCGAGGAACTTGCCGAGCGCCTCGACGCGGCGGACGATCATCAGGAGATCGTCCTGGCCGCCGAGGGCGAACACGGCGTCGACGAGATCGTGCCGTGCGCCCTGCTCGCGCAGCTGGACCTTCAGGCGATCGGCGAAGAAGGCGAGGAGATCGCTTGGAAGCTTCTCCGCATCGGCCGACTTCAGCGACAGGCCCGCGAGTGCAGATGCCGCCACCTTCATGAGCGACAGACGCAGGTTGTTCTCAGCGATCAGCCTGATCACGCCCAGCGCCGCACGCCGCAGCGCATACGGGTCCTTGCTGCCAGTCGGCTTCTCGTCGATCGCCCAGAAGCCGACGAGCGTGTCGACCTTGTCGGCAAGCGCGACGGCGACACTGACCGAATCGGTCGGCACGCGATCGGTCGGGCCCTGCGGCTTGTAGTGCTCCTCGCACGCGGCGGCGACAGAGGCATCCTCGCCCTGGGCCAGCGCGTAGTACTTGCCCATCAAGCCCTGCACTTCCGGGAATTCACCGACGACTTCGGTCAGCAAATCGGCCTTGGCGAGATGCGCGGCACGCGTGGCCTTCGCGACGTCGGCACCGACCAAAGGCGCGATTTCGGCGGCGAGGCGTTCGATGCGCTTGATGCGTTCCGCCTGAGTTCCGAGCTTCTCGTGGAACACGATCTGCTCGAACTTCGGCAGGCGGTCTTCAAGCTTCGTCTTGAGATCGGTCTCATAGAAGAACTTCGCATCCGACAGGCGCGGACGGATCACGCGCTCGTTGCCTGATACGATAGTCTTGCCGCCGTCGGCCGCCTCGATATTCGCCGTGAGGACGAACTTGTTGGTCAGCTTGCCCGTCTTGGAATCCCTGACGACAAAGCACTTCTGGTTGTTGCGGATGGTGGCGCGGATCACCTCTTCCGGGATCGCGAGATATTCCGGCTCGAACGATCCCATCATGACGACGGGCCATTCGACGAGGCCCGACACCTCGTCCAGCAGCACCTGATCCTCGACCAGCTCGAACCCTTGCGCGAACGTCAGCTCCTTGGCATCGGCGAAGATGATGTCCTTGCGCGCCTGCGGATCGAGGATGACTTTTGCAGCCTTCAGCTTCGCCTCATAGTCCTCGAAGCGGCGTACGTTGATCGCCGCCGGCGCCATGAAGCGATGGCCGTAGGTGGTCTGGCCGGTCTCGATGCCGTCGACCGAGAATTTGACGACATCGGGCTCTTCAGTTTCAGGCCCGAAGGTCGCGGTGATCGCGTGCAGCGGACGCACCCAGCTCAGCGAGCCGGGCTTGCCGGAGCGCGCGCCCCAGCGCATCGATTTCGGCCAGGGGAAGGTGCGGATGATGACCGGCAGGATTTCCGCGAGCACGTCGATCGCGTCGCGGCCGGGCTTTTCGATCAACGCGATGTAGAAGTCGCCCTTCGGGTCGCGCTGGATCTTTGCTTCGTCGAGCGAGTTTAGACCTGTCGCTTTCAGAAAACCCTGCACGGCCGCATCGGGCGCGCCCATTTTCGGACCGCGGCGTTCGGTTTTCAGATCGGGCTGGCGCGCGGGGATGCCGTGCACGGTGAGCGCAAGGCGACGTGGCGTCGCGAACGCCTTCGCACCCTCGTAGACGAGGCCTTCGGCGACCAGCTTGTCGGTGACCATGCGGCGCAGATCGTCGGCCGCCTTGGCCTGCATGCGCGCGGGGATTTCTTCCGAGAACAGTTCAAGCAAAAGATCGGGCATCAGGCCGCTCCGCCCGCTTCAGTATGGATCCAGGCCTCGCCGCAGGCCTTTGCCAGCTCGCGCACGCGAAGAATGTAGCTCTGCCGCTCGGTCACGGAGATCACGCCGCGCGCATCGAGCAGGTTGAAGACGTGGCTGGCCTTGATGCACTGGTCATAGGCCGGCAGCGCCATCAGGTGCGCTTCGCGCTTGCCGTCCTTCCAGCCAGCTTCGAGGTATTTTCTGCACGCCGTCTCCGCCATCTTGAACTGCTCGAACAGCATCGCGGTGTCGGCGACTTCGAAATTGTGCTTCGAATATTCACGCTCGGCCTGCAGGAACACGTCGCCATAGGTCACCTTGGCGTCGCCCTCGCGGCCGTTGAAGTTGAGGTCGTAGACGCGGTCGACGCCCTGCACATACATCGCGAGGCGCTCGAGCCCATAGGTGAGCTCGCCGGCAACAGGCGCGCACTCAAATCCCGCGACCTGCTGGAAGTAGGTAAACTGGCTGACTTCCATGCCGTCGCACCAGCACTCCCACCCCAAGCCCCAGGCGCCCAGCGTCGGGCTTTCCCAATCGTCCTCGACGAAGCGGATGTCGTGCACGGCGGAATCGATGCCGATCGCGGCGAGCGACTTCAGGTACAGCTCCTGAAGGTTCGGCGGCGACGGCTTCATGATCACCTGGAACTGGTAGTAGTGCTGCATCCGGTTCGGATTCTCGCCGTAGCGGCCGTCCTTGGGCCGGCGCGAGGGCTGCACATAGGCGGCGTTCCAGGGCTTTGGCCCAAGCGCGCGCAGCGTCGTCGCCGGATGGAAGGTGCCTGCGCCCATCTCCATGTCGTAGGGCTGCAGGATCACGCAGCCCTGCTCGGCCCAGAACCGCTGGAGCGCGAGGATAAAGCCCTGGAACGAGCGTTCCGGGCGCATATGGGCGGGCAATGAGGCGTCCATCGTCAGATCAGGCTCTCGCGGGGGGTTTTGAATCGCGCGGGACCGTATCGACGGCGGGGATGGGAATCAAGGCAAAGGGGGCGGATTCGGGCCGATCGCCTTGGTCCGGAGACGGTGCGGTAGGGTGGGCAAAGCGAAGCGTGCCCACCATCGTCACCACAATTGCAAAGGGAATGGTGGGCACGGCGCAAGAGCGCCTTTGCCCACCCTACGGCAGCGCGGCCTAGCCGGGCCGATACGCTCCGGTCACGGGGTCACGTTTCAGCTTCTGAATATCCCCGGCATGGGCGGCTTCAGCGACGCGCGACAGGCGCATCTCCTCCAGCTCATGGTTGATCCGGACAGCGGTCTTGTAGGCCCAGCGGACCACGGCAAGCCCGCCCAGGACGCCCGCGAAAGCGACAAACGGCGGCATCGGTCGATCCTTGTCTAGTGCTCAGCCCCCACGCACATTCTTGCGCAGACCGGGCCGCGCCGCAATTGGCTCGGCCCGGACCAAATGGCGCGGGAGGGTGTCGCCTAGAACCCGAATTTCGCCCAAATCGCCCGCGTCTCGACCGCCGAGATCAACTCGTCCGGCAGGCCGGCCATTGATTCCATGGCCGAAAGCTGGCCCGCACCGGGCGATTTCCGCCCCAAAAGGCCCGAGAGCAGACCGGTCGGCTGCGCAATCACAGGGGTGAGAACCTTCTCGCCATAGCGGGCACGAAGAGTTGAGCGGAGATCGCCGATGCCGTCGGCAAGCCCCAGCGCGATCGAACTCTCGCCGGCCCAGTATTCGCCGGTGAACAGGGTGTCGTCGGCGCCCTTCAGCCGCGCGCCGCGGCTCTCCTTCACCAGCGCGATGAAGATCTGGTGGATCTCGCGCTGGAGCGCCTTCAGCCTCGCCACGTCGTCGGGGTTTTCCGGGAGGAACGGGTCGAGCATCGCCTTGTGCGCGCCGGCCGTGTAGAGCCGCCGCTCGATGCCGAGCCGCCTGATTGCCTCCTGGAAACCAAAACTGCCGCCGACCACGCCGATCGAGCCGAGGATAGAGGACGGATCGCATATGATCTCGTCGCCGGCGCAGGCGATCATGTAGCCGCCGGACGCCGCGACGTCCTCGACGAACACCAGCACGGGCAGCTTCTTCTCCGCCGCGAGCTGCTTGATGCGCAGATAGATCTGGCGCGACTGCACCGGCGAGCCGCCGGGCGAATTGATCACCAGCGCCACCGCCTTGGCGTTCCGGTACGAAAATGCCCGCTCCAGCACCCGCGCGACGCCCGCAAGCGTCATGCCCGGGCGCAGCGGCGTCACCGCACCGATCACACCGGACAGCCGCACCACCGGCACCACCGCGGTGCCGGGACGGAAGCGCGCCGGCAGATATTGCATGAGCTTGTCGGCCAGGCCGGAACCCTCACGATCGTTCAATTGTTCGGCCATGCCGTTACCTCTGCTTAACCATTTCTTATCACGCGACTGTCATTGGAAGTGCCCGGAACGTGTTTTGCAGATTCCCCGTTGGGAAGCTGCAATGAGGCAGCGGAGAACACCATGAAAATCTATCTGCTGTTGCTGCTGGTCGGTGCGCTGTTCATGGCGATCCGCCTGACGACCCCGCAAGAGCAGCAGTCGGAATCGCTTCCGCAGTAAGTCGTCGCGGCTCCGCCAGCGGCAAGAGCGCCCTCCCCTCCAGAATCTCCGTCACCTGATTTTTAGGCACGCCTGACTCGTCGTTGAGCATGAGGCCCGGCAGCAGTCGCGTCGGAGCCCGGCCGCCTTTGACGGCGCGCACCAGTACGCGGATCGCGGGCCGTCCCGCCTCGCCGTGAACCGGCAGGATCGACAGGCTGCCGAAGCCGCGTGACAGCGCAGTCGAGACCTCCGCGATCCCATCGGCGCGCCAGATCAGGGTCAGCGCGCCGTCCGATCGGAGGATGCGCCGCGCCGCATGCACCCATGCATTCAGCGTCTCCTCCCTCGCAACATGCGCGGTGCGGCGCGCCTGATCGGGCGAACCGCGATGGCGCGCGGGATCGTTGAAGGGCGGGTTCATCAGCACCACGTCGACGCTGTCGGGCGCGAGGCCATTAGCCGCAAACGCCTGTGCGTCGGCCGTAACGTCGAGCACGATCGTCTCGGCGGCGATCGCATTCGCCGCCGCATTGGCGCGCGCGAGTTCCGCCAGTTCCGGATCGATCTCGACCAGGCTGAGGCTGATTCCCGCGACGCGCCGGCCAAGCGCCAGCCCGGCGGTGCCGATGCCGGCACCGAGATCGACGACGCGGTCGCCCGCCCGCGCTTCCGTCGCCGCCGCGAGCAGGATGGCGTCATGCCCGGCGCGGTGGCCGGACCGCTTCTGCTTCAAGCGCAATTGCCCGCCGAGAAAGGCGTCCTCGGTGAAGTCTGTGACGACGTCAATCATCGCCGCGCAGTTCATGGCTGAGGCCGGCCTCGGTGAGGAGCTCCCTGGCCTCCTGGGCGTCATCCTCATGGACCAGGATCCGCCGTGGCAGGATACCCAGCGAGCCCTCGATAATGCTCATGTTCTGGTCCAGCACCAGATGATGGATGTTGGCGCCGTCGAGCAGCGCGCCGATCGCCGACACCAGCACCATGTCGTTGGTCCGAACCAGTTCACGCAAAACGCACGTCTCCTGCCTGAAAGGGGCTAAAGCGGCAAATGTCAATGGTTCCGCGGCACTTGCCGCATCCGCTGCCAGTTTCTATTGTATTTGCATCAGAATAGCCCCTCCGGGGCAAATATTGGAGACCGGCGTGGCCGTCATCGTACCTTTCGAAACTCCCGGCGCGTCGATCGAACAGCTGGTTGCCCTTGTCGCTGGTGACATGGAGCGCGTCAACGCCACGATCCTGTCGCGGACCGGCTCCGAGGTCACCATGATCCCGGAGGTCGCCAACCACCTCATCTCCTCCGGCGGCAAGCGCCTGCGCCCGATGCTGACGCTCGCCATGGCCAACCTCGCCGGCTACACCGGCGACGGTCACATCAAGCTCGCTGCCTCCGTCGAATTCATGCATACCGCGACGCTCCTTCACGACGACGTCGTCGACGAGAGCGAGATGCGCCGCGGCAAGCTGTCGGCGCGAATGCTCTGGGGCAACGAGGCGAGCGTGCTGGTCGGCGACTTCCTGCTCGGCCAGGCGTTCCGCATGATGGTCGAGGTCGGCTCGCTCCGCGCGCTCGACATCCTGTCCGCGGCCGCCGCCACCATCGCCGAGGGCGAGGTGATGCAGCTTGCCGCCGCCAAGAACACCGCGACCACCGAGGACGAATATCTCGCCGTGATCCGTGGCAAGACCGCGGAGCTGTTCGCGGCCGCCTGCGAGGTCGGCCCCGTGATCGCCAACCGCCCGAAGGCGGAGCAGACCGCCTGCCGCTCGGTCGGAATGAATCTCGGCATCGCCTTCCAGCTCGTCGACGACGTGCTCGACTATGGCGGCAAGAGCGCCAAGCTCGGCAAGAACACCGGCGACGATTTCCGCGAGGGCAAGATCACGCTGCCGGTCGTGCTCGCCTTCCGCCGCGGCAACGACACCGAGCGCGCCTTCTGGATCCGGGCACTCGAGCGCGGCGAGATCGGCGACACCGACCTCGACCACGCCCTCGGCCTGATGAACAAGCACCGCGCGCTGGAAGATACGCTCAGCCGCGCCCAGCACTACGGCGCCATGGCCGTCGACGCGCTGGCGCTGTTCCCGTCCTCGCCGATGAAGAGCGCGCTGGAGCAGGTGGTCGCGTTCTGTCTGGCAAGGTCGCATTAGGCGCGAGGGCCTGACGCTCTTTCCACGTCGTCATTGCGAGCGCAGCGAAGCAATCCAGAAAAACCCCCCCGGGGACCGAAGGGTTTTTTTAGCGGGGGGGCCAAAGAGGGGGGCGAGGGCACCGCCGCAGA
>NZ_JBVVPO010000063.1:32635-37382 GCF_055811795.1 Bradyrhizobium sp. MI1.7 | reverse complement strand
TCCGCTCCTCCCCGGCGCCACGGCGGCGCGGCGCTCAACAAAACCATCCCCCGCCGGGTGAACCCGGGGTTTTTGCTTCGCTGCGCTCGCAATGACGGAGAGCTAGGCAACGGCGCATTCCCTCTCTTGTCCCGGACGCGCTGCAGCGGGAAACGCTGCTGTGCAGAGCCGGGAAGCGACACGCAAGGCTCTCCGCAACATGGGCCCCGGCTCTGCAGCGCACCGCCAAGAGGCGCTGCGCTGCGTCCGGGGCACGATAGCGGCTATCCGGCGGCTACCTTAAATCCCACCACCAGACCTGCTTTCACATACTTACCGCTCGCCCGCCGCGCACCTCACCGCCAGCCCCACCTCCGCATCCTCACCGCTCACTCTACCCGCCGCCGCCTGCCCAGTGACTTGCATTTTGCAAGCCACTCTCCTACGTTCCCGCCATGCAGCCCAAATCCCCCTCCATCCTGGAATGCCCGGTCGGCCGCGCTGTTGAGACGGTCGGTGAATGGTGGAGCATCTTGATCCTGCGGGATGCGTTCCAGGGCGCGACGAAGTTCGACGAATTCTCGCAAGGTCTCGGCATCGCGCCGAACATCCTGTCGCGGCGCCTTGCCCATCTCACCGAGAGCGGCATGTTCGTCCGCCGCCGCTATCATGAACGGCCGCCGCGTTACGAATATGTGCTGACGGAGAAGGCGCGGGATTTCTTCCCTGTGGTCGTGGCGCTGCTGGCCTGGGGCAACAGGCATCTCGCGCCCAAGGGCGAATCCATCGTGCTGGCGAATCGGAGTGACGCTCGCCCGTTCGATCCGATCGTGGTCGATGCCGCCGAGATGCGTCCGATCACCCTCGCCAATGCGGTCGTCGTCCCGGGTCCCCGCGCCAGTCGCGGGATGCGCAAGCGGCTCGCCTCGCTCAAAGCCATGAACCCGGCCGTTGCGCCGGCTGGAGACTGACATGCGTCGTATCGTCGTGACGGGAATGGGGGCGGTGTCGCCGCTCGGCTGCGGTGTTGAACTGTCCTGGCGCCGGCTGCGCGCCGGCCAGAGCGGGCTGCGCCCTCTGCCGGAATGGTCGCAGGCACTGCCCGCGCGCATTGCCGGTCTCGTGCCCGACAAGGCCGACGATGCCGAAGGCGGCTTCGACCCCGCGCAAGCTGCCGCGCCAAAAGACCAGCGCAAGATGGACCGCTTCATCCTGTTCGCCCTGCTCGCGACCGCAGAGGCGGTCGCGCAGGCCAGATGGGCGCCGCAGGATGCGAGCGCACAGGAACGCACCGCGACGATCATCGCTTCCGGCGTCGGCGGCTTCCCGGCAATGGCGGAGGCGGTGCGCATCACCGAGCAGCGCGGCGCGCGCCGGCTCTCGCCCTTCACCATCCCCTCGTTTCTCGCCAATCTCGCCGCCGGCCACGTCTCGATCAAATACGGCTACAAGGGTGCGCTGGGCACACCGGTCACGGCCTGTGCCGCCGGCGTCCAGGCGATCGGCGATGCCGCGCGCATGATCCGTGCAGGCGAAGCCGATGTCGCGATCTGCGGCGGCGCGGAAGCCTGCATCGATATCGTCAGCATCGGCGGCTTTGCCGCGGCCCGCGCGCTGTCGAGCGGATTCAACGGCGAGCCCGCGCGCGCCTCGCGCCCGTTCGATCGCGACCGCGACGGCTTTGTCATGGGCGAAGGCGCCGGTATCCTCGTGATCGAGGAGCTGGAGCATGCGCTGGCGCGCGGCGCCTCCCCGATTGCGGAAATCGTGGGCTACGGCACGACGGCGGACGCCTATCACATGACGTCGGGCCCGCCCGACGGCGACGGCGCCCGCCGTGCCATGGAGATCGCGCTGCGCCAGGCGAAGCTTGCGCCCGCGGATTTGCAGCATCTGAACGCGCATGCGACGTCGACGCCGGCCGGCGACGAGAGCGAGCTCGGCGCGATCGCCGCGCTGTTCGGCCGCAACCGCGGCATCGCGGTCAGCGCGACGAAATCGGCCACCGGCCATCTGCTCGGCGCCGCCGGCGGCCTCGAGGCCATCTTCACCGTCCTCGCCTTGCGAGACCAGGTCGCGCCGCCGACGCGCAATTTCGAAAACGCAGATCCCGGCGCTGATGGCATCGACATCGTCGCAGGCAGCGCGCGGCCGATGCCGATGCTCAACGCCATCTCCAACGGATTTGGCTTCGGCGGGGTGAATGCCAGCGTGATCTTCCGCCGGATGGGCTGAACGAGAGGCCTTGCAATCGCAGCACGCTACGTTACCAAAACGGGATGATCGAAACGAATTTCTGGCTGTTCCTGGCCGCAGCGTGTCTCATTGCCGCCGTTCCCGGCCCCGGCATCTTCTACGTCGCGGCGCGGACCTTGTCGGAGGGGCGCGCCAGCGGCTTTGCGTCAACTGCGGGCACGGCGCTCGGCGGGCTGGTTCATGTCGTCGCGGGCAGCCTCGGCATCTCCGCGATCATCCTTGCCAGTGCGGAGCTGTTTGCCGTCGTAAAATTCATCGGCGCGCTCTATCTGGTTTGGCTCGGCATCAAGACCTTCCGCAGCGCCGGCCGCGCGCTCTCGCTGGAGAGCGAGCCCGTCGGCGACAGGCGCGCGTTCCGCGACGGCGTGCTGGTCGAGGCGCTGAACCCGAAGACCGCCGCATTCTTCCTCGCCTTCATTCCGCAGTTCCTCGATCCCGCGGGATCGAGCCCCACGCTGCAATTCATCGTGCTCGGCGCGATCTCGGTGATCCTGAACACGCTCGCCGATGTCGTCGTCGTGCTGATGGCAACTGCAACGCGCACGCAGCTGATTGGCAGGCCGCATCTGATGCGGCGTCTCACGCAGGGCTCGGGCGTCTTCATCACCGGCCTTGGCCTCTCACTTGCGCTGGCGCGGCGGCCGGTGCAGACCTAGCTCGCGTCATTCCCGACGGCATCCGCCGAAAAAAGAAAGGGGCCGAAGCCCCTTTCTCGGATTTCACCACTGATGCCAATGATGCCAGCGGTGCCAGCGAGCCCAATGATGCCAGCGCCAGCCGTCACCCCAATGATGGTGCCAGCCGTAACCACCCCAGTAGTGCGGATGGTAGTAGCCTCCATGGTAGTGCCGTTGCCAGCAATGGCCCCATTCATTGCAGACATAGCCGGTCGGCACCTCGATCGGTGCTGCTGACGCAGCCCCGCTCGACAGCGTGACCCCGCCAAGCGCGGCAAGGCCGACAAACGCAGATACAAGTTTCATGATGTTCACCTCCTAACATCCGTTGGAGGCGACGAGTGCGTCCTGCGTTCGGCGCCTTACGCAGGTTTAATACCGATGAACGATTTCGATGAGGCGATCCGCTCGCGATGACGGCGTGCGCGCGACATTGTCGCCATCGGCCCGAAAGACTTTCCGACCCGTAATGACCTAGATGTAACGCGTGGAATTCGAACGACCCATCGCTCGCGGCTCACCCATGGTTGTTGCGATGGAGAGTTCGATGAGGATGATGTCCTGGTCGCGTTATCGCCTCCTGACAAGGTCGTTGTCGCGCACCGCGCGTCGCTGTCACGACGCGAAGATGCGCAAGACCCGGCAGCGCCGACGCGCCATGCGCCGCCTAGCCGGCACGAGCTCGCCGCCGAAGCGCCCGTGACCTGCGGCTTGCTTGTGGAATGGCCGGCAGCAGGCTACTCCAGTCGTGCTGTTATCTCGTCCGGCATTTCGAAGGATCGACGCCCGATGCTCGCCCCGCAAAGTCGCACTTACGAGTCCCACGGCCTGCGGCTGCACTATGCCGATTGGGGCAATCACGGCGCGCCCGTCGCCATCCTGGTCCATGGCGGCCGCGATCATTGCCGGAGCTGGGACGCCATCGCCCGCTCGCTTCAGCCGCATTTTCACGTGCTCGCGCCCGATCTGCGCGGTCATGGCGATTCCGACTGGACCAAGGGCGGCAGCTACGCGCTGACCGAGTATGTCTACGACCTCGCGCAGCTCATTCGCAGCATCGCAGCGCCTCAGGTGACTCTGATCGGCCATTCCATGGGCGGCATGGTGAGCCTGATCTTTTCGGGGTCGTTCCCCGAACTGGTTTCGAAGCTCGTCGTCCTCGACGGCGTCACCATGTTGCCGGACACCCCCAAAGCGCCGACGCATGAGCGCATCAGCAAATGGGTCAGCCAGCTCGACAGGCTGCACGACCGCACGCCGCGCCGCTATTCGACCCTCGAAGACGCGGCCGCGCAGATGGTGCTTCACAACAAGCGCCTCGCCCGCGACCTCGCGCTGCATCTTGCAACGCACGGCTCGCGGCGGAATGACGACGGCACCTATAGCTGGAAGTTCGATCCCTACCAGCGCGCCTCTGCGCCGCACCGGCTCTGGCCGGACGATCACGTCGCGCTGTGGTCGCGCATTGCCTGCCCGACGCTGCTGCTCAATGCCGGTGAAAGTTTTCTCGCCGGCGCCAAGGCTGCGGGCCTGGAGCGCTACTTCCCGCAGGCGCGCATCGAAACCATCGCCGGCGCCGGACACTGGCTGCAGCATGACAAGCCGCAAGAGGTGTTGGGTGAGATCCGGCGGTTTCTCGGGCTGGCCGAAGACGGCGGCTAGCTCCACTGCCGTAGGGTGGGCAAAGGCGCAAAGCGCCGTGCCCACCACGCAGCCAGATTGCGAGAATAAGTTTGGTGGGGCAGCTTAGAGTTTGACAACCAAAGGGAGTTGTGGTATACCCACGATTAGTGGCGGCCGAGAAAAAGCCCGGTATAAAACAACACCAATGTCGG
>NZ_JBVVPO010000063.1:11491-32625 GCF_055811795.1 Bradyrhizobium sp. MI1.7 | reverse complement strand
CGCCCCTCGCGGGGGGGGGGGGGGTGGTGGTGGTTTTTGTGTGTTTTTGTGCGCCGGGGGGGGGGGGGGGTGTTTTCCTCCCCCCCCCCCCCCGCCCCCCCCCCCCCACGCAGCCAGATTGCGAGAATAAGTTTGGTGGGCACGCTTCGCTTTGCCCACCCTACGGCACCGTCGTCGGGGAAAAACCTAGCTCAACGTCCCCGCATGCACCCACCAGCCGGGGTGGTCGCGCCGGATCTTTTCCGCGCCGGCATGCGCATCGCTCGCTGCGCCACAGATCGCAAAGCAAGTCGCGCCGGAGCCGGACATGCGGGCAAGCTTGACGCCGGCGGAGTCACGCAAGGCTTCCAGCACCTCGCCGATCACGGGCTCGATCCGCAACGCAGGGGCTTCGAGATCGTTGGCCACGGTTTCGAGAACGTCGACCCAATCGGCAATGGAGGCGCCCTCGTCCGGCCAGGCCGGGGCGTCGAGGACAGAGGTGGCGCCCACCAGCAATTCGCCGTTGCGCAAGCCCAGCGCCTGGAACACGTCCTTGGTCGCGACCGGCACGCGCGGATTGACCATCACGCAGGGCATGCTCGGCAGCGCGAGCGGCAGCAGCTGCTCGCCGACGCCGGTCATGTGGCAGGCGCGCGAGACCAGGCACACCGGCACGTCGGCGCCGGTCGCGAGCGCGACTTTCTGCAAGCGCGGATCATCGAGAGACAGATTGTTGAGACGCGCGAGCAGCCGCAGCGCCGCCGCGGCATCGGCCGAGCCGCCGCCGATGCCGGCCGCGACGGGAAGCACCTTGTCGAGCGCGAAGGCGCCCAGCTTCAGGTTCGGCACGGCCTCGGCCAGGAGCCTGGCCGCCTTGACCACGAGATTGTCGGCGGTGTCGCCGCAGGCCGCGGCCAGCGGCCCGGTGGTGACGAGCTTCAGTTCGCCGCCCGGCTCCAGCGTCAGCTGGTCCGCGCAGTCGGCAAACGCGACCACGCTTTCGAGATCATGATAGCCGTCGGCACGACGGCCGACCACGCGAAGGCTCAGATTGACCTTCGCGCGCCCTTCTTCAATCAACGCCGACATTGGCGATCAGCCCCCAAACGCACTCTTAGCCGCCCTTGCCGTCGTCCTTCTTCTTGTCCGCCTGCGCGGCCGAAGAGTTCGAATCGTCGGTCATACCGTTGGCGATCTTGGCCTCGATCTTCGGAAGCTCCTCCGGCTCGGGCTTGAGATCGCGGGCGTGGGCCCACTGGAATTTCGCTTCCAGCGTGCGGCCGACGCGCCAATAGGCATCGCCGAGGTGATCGTTGATGGTGGGATCCTCGGGCTTGAGGTCGATCGCGCGCTCGAGGTTCTTCACCGCCTCTTCGTAATTGCCGATGCGGTAGTAGGCCCAGCCGAGGGAGTCGACGATGTAGCCGTCGTCGGGACGCTGCTCGACGGCACGCTTGATCATCTTCATGCCTTCGTCGAGATTCACGCCCTGGTCGATCCAGGAATAGCCGAGATAGTTGAGGACATGCGGCTGGTCGGGCTGGAGCTCGAGCGCCTTCTTCATGTCGGCTTCGGCCTTGCTCCACTCCTTGGAACGCTCCTCGCAGATGCCGCGATAATAGTACCAGACGCTGTTGGCCTTGTCGTTGCCCGCCGGCAGCACGTCGACGCCCCGCGAATAGGTCGCGCCGCAATCGCCGAACTTCTTGCGACCGCGCTCGATATTGCCGAGCGCCATGATGGCCTCGAGATCCTTGGAATCGTCCGATGTGACGCCCTTGAGGATCTTGATCGCCTCGTCGGTGCGGTCGGCGGAATCCAGATCGATGGCCAGCTGGATCTGCGCATTGCGCTTCAACGGCGAGGTCGCGGGCACCCGCTCATAAACCTTGATCGCCATCTGCGGCCGCTTCACCGATTCATAGAGGTCGGCGAGCGAGAGTAGCGCCAGCGGATGGGTCGGCTGGAGATAGAGCGCGAGCTGGAGATAGACCAGCGCCAGATCCTCGCCGCCGCGGCGGGTCAGCGTGGCGCCGATGCCGTACAGCGCTTCGGCGGCACCGGCTTGGGCGGAGTCGGCCAGCGGCGGCATCTTCTTGCCGGCCTTGGTGTCGCGCAGGCCTTCCACGATCAGCGGATGGCGGGCGAGCTTCTTGTCGAAAGCCAGGTAGACGGTGGTCGCGGCCGCGGAATCCTTGTTGCGCGACAGCCAGCGGGCATAGGCCTCGGTGACGCGCAGCATGGAATCGTCGAGCTTGTAGGCGCGCTCGAAGCGGACGCCGGCGTCCTTCTCCTTGCCGGAGAGCTCGAGGATCATGCCGGCATGGAGGTCCTTGAACAGCGGATACCATTCCGGACCGGCGAGCTTGTCGATGGTGGCGACGCCGCCCTTGGCATCGCCCGCGCCATAGGCGGCCCAGCCCGACAGCAGCGTGGCGACGAGATCGGTGATCGGACCGCGGATCGACTGGTTGATGTTGGTTTGCGCGGTCGCGTATTTCTTCATCTTGAGATCGTGCACCCCGACGACGAGACGTGCGACGCGGTTGGTCTTGTCGATGGTCAGGACGCGCTCGGCGAGCTTGACCGCCTCGTCGATGTCACCGTCGGCAACCGACGAGATGAAGGCGCGATCGAGCAGCTCATTGTTTTTGGGATCGGTGCGGAGCGCCGAGCGGTAGAAGGCGGCGGCCGAGGCCGCATCGCGCTCGACGCTGGCGTGGCGGGCAGCGAGATAGCTGCCGGAGGTCGTCAGCGACTTCAGATCGTTCCGGGTCGGGAATTGCGCCGCCGTGTCGGACGGATGGTCCGGCGTCTGCGCCAGGACCGCGCCGGGGACCGTCGCAATCGCGGTGCCCATGAGGGCGATGGCGGCAACAGTCCAGCGGTTGAAACGATTTGAGAACATCAGGGGCTCGCCTTGAGTTGTAGTGCCTGGGTTTGCAGCAGTAGGCCGTATCGCATGCGAACGCGGCCGGTGGCATGGGGACCCGGAACCGTCGGGCCGACAATGCCGCTTTTGGCGCTTCACCGCAAGGATTCGGGCATGCGATCCCCTCCGCACGCCCCAAATCGGCCTACTACGCCCCAAGACGCTGCCAGTATGGCCTTATCGTGGCCGCGGACCGCTACCCCGGGCCGGTTCTCACGCGA
Source organism: Bradyrhizobium sp. MI1.7 (assembly GCF_055811795.1). Classification (NCBI taxonomy): domain Bacteria; kingdom Pseudomonadati; phylum Pseudomonadota; class Alphaproteobacteria; order Hyphomicrobiales; family Nitrobacteraceae; genus Bradyrhizobium; species Bradyrhizobium sp. MI1.7. The sequence continues at coordinate 29,490 of NZ_JBVVPO010000063.1, read as the reverse complement.
ACGTGCGTCACAATGCCGGGGGCACGTCACATTGACCCCGGCCTGATCGCTTTGGTCCAATGATCCCGGCTTACATCGCCTCGTAGTTCGGGCCGCCGCCGCCCTCCGGGGGAACCCAGGTGATGTTGCCGTTGGGGTCCTTCACGTCGCAGGTTTTGCAGTGGACGCAGTTCTGGGCATTGATCTGGAAGCGCGGGCTCGCGCCTTCCTCGACCCACTCATAGACCCCGGCCGGGCAATAGCGATTCGAGGGACCGGCGAAGACGTCGTGCTCCGAGGTCTTCTGCAGGTTCATGTCGGCGACCTTGAGATGGACCGGCTGGTCCTCCTCATGATTGGTGTTGGACAGGAACACCGACGAGAGCTTGTCGAACGAGATCTTGCCGTCCGGCTTCGGGTAGTTCTTCGGCGCGTGGCTCTTCGCCGGATCAAGCGTGGCGCGATCGGGCTTCGCATGCGACTGCGTGCCGAACAGCGAGCCACCGAACAGCGTGTTGCACCACATGTCGAAGCCACCGAGCGCGACGCCGAGCACGGTGCCGAACTTCGACCATAGCGGCTTGACGTTGCGGACCAGGAACAGGTCCTTGCCGACCGCCGAGGACCGCCAGGCGTTCTCGTAGTCGACGATCTCGTCATTGGCGCGATCGGCAGCGAGCGCGGCCGCGACATGCTCTGCGGCGAGCATGCCGGTGCCCATCGCATTGTGCACGCCCTTGATGCGAGGCACGTTGACGAAGCCCGCCGCACAACCGACCAGCGCGCCGCCGGGGAAGCTCAGCTTCGGCACCGACTGGTAGCCGCCTTCGGTGATGGCGCGCGCGCCATAGGCGAGCCGCTTGCCGCCTTCAAAGGTGCCGCGGATCGAGGGATGGGTCTTGAAGCGCTGGAACTCGTCGAACGGCGACAGATACGGATCGTCGTAGTTGAGATGCACGACGAAGCCGACGGCGACGAGATTGTCGTCATAGTGATAAAGGAACGAGCCGCCGCCGGTCTTCAGGTCGAGCGGCCAGCCGAACGAATGCTGGATCATACCCTTCTGGTGCTTGGCGGGATCGATCTGCCAGACTTCCTTGAGGCCGATGCCGAACTTCGGCGGCTCGCTGTTGGCATCTAGCGCGAACTTCGCGATCAGCTGCTTGGTCAGGCTGCCGCGCGCGCCTTCGGCGAACAGGGTGTACTTGCCGAGCAGTTCCATGCCACGGGTAAAGGAGTCCTTCGGCTTGCCATCGCGGCCAATGCCCATGTCGCCGGTGGCGATGCCCTTCACCGCGCCCTGCTCGTCATAGAGCACCTCGGCTGCGGCAAAGCCCGGATAGATCTCGACGCCGAGCGCCTCGGCCTTGCGCGCCAGCCAGCGGCAGACATTGCCGAGCGAGCCGATATAGCAGTGATGATTATCCATCAGCGGCGGCATGATGAAGTTCGGCAGCTTGATCGCGCCGCCAGCGGTCATCCAGTAGAAGCGATCGTCCTTCACCTGCGTCTTCAGCGGACAGTCGGAATCCTCGCGCCAGTCCGGGATCAGCTTGTCGAGCCCGGCCGGATCGATCACGGCGCCGGAGAGAATGTGCGCACCGACCTCGGAGCCCTTCTCCACCACGACGACGTTGAGATCGGCATTGAGCTGCTTCAGCCGGATCGCGGCCGCCAGGCCAGACGGGCCGGCGCCCACGATGACGACGTCGAATTCCATGGATTCGCGCGGGGGAAGTTCTTCGGTGCTCATCTGATCTCAGCCCTTGAGACGGTTCCTCGTCATTTGCGCCCCCTTGTTTCCGATTTTTCCGGGTAGGACAACCACGGAAATGCGTTCCACTGGGATGCAAGGCACCCCAAACTGATATAGTAAAAGTCTGACTTTCCAAATGATCCCCGAACCCGCACCCACCGTCCGAGAGCTTCTCGCCTTCTATCTGGAGGCCGGGGTCGACTGCGCGCTCGCGGAGGAACCAGTCGACCGCCTGGCGGAATTGGATGCTCCGCCGCCGGCCCCACGCGCCGCACCTCCGGTTGAGGCACCACGGCCTGTTGCCGCGCCCGCGGTGATGCGCGGCGAGGCCGCACCTGCGCCGGACATTGCGATCGCCTCCGCGCGCGAGGCCGCGCGTACCGCGCCGACGCTCGAGGCACTGCGCGAGCTGATGCAGAATTTTGAAGGCTGCGCGCTGAAGCACACCGCGACGCAGCTGGTGTTCGCCGACGGCAATCCGCAGGCGCGCATCATGTTCGTCGGCGAGGCGCCGGGCCGCGACGAGGACATCGAGGGGCTGCCCTTCGTCGGGCGCAGCGGCAAGCTGCTCGACCTCATGATCGGCGCGATCGGGCTCAACCGCACCACTGCCTACATCGCCAACGTGATTCCCTGGCGGCCGCCCGGCAACCGCACGCCGACGCCGCAGGAAACGCAGATCTGCCTGCCTTTCATCCAGCGCCAGATCGAGCTGGTGAATCCCGACGTGCTGGTGACGCTCGGCAATCCCTCGACGCAGACGCTGCTGTCGACGCGCGAAGGCATCATGCGCACCCGCGGCCGCTGGTTCGACTACGAGACGGGTGGGCGCACCATCCGCGCGCTGCCGACGTTCCATCCGGCCTATCTCTTGCGCTCGCCATCGTACAAGCGGCTGGCCTGGCAGGATCTGCGCGCGATCGCGAAGGTGCTGGCGGGATAGCGAGCTCTCGTAGGGTGGGCAAAGGCGCAAAGCGCCGTGCCCACCGTCTCTCTCCGCGATCATGGATGCGTGGTGGGCACGCTTCGCTTTGCCCACCCTACGATTCCCGACTTACGTCCCCTTCGGCCGCACGATGGCCCAGCCGATGCGCAAGAGCTGCTGGCGGCCGGTCACCAGCCATTCGAAGGCGCGCGGCACTTCCGGAACGATGCCGGGAAAGCGCGCGAGGATTTCCGGCGGCGGGGTGCCGGCGGTGTCGGAGGCGCGCCAGACCACGACGCCGCCGGTCTCGCTGAACTTGGCCTGATTGATCCACGGCGTACGCGCGGGCTGGGCATCGATGAAGAGATGCGGCCGGCCGGAATGCAGCGTGATCAGGCTCGCGAGCTGGGTCTCGCCGGCGACCGCGCGCAGGCGATGATTGGTGCGGCGGGCAAAGCTCTCGTCGAAGAAATCCGAGATAGCGCGCGCCGGCATCGAGGTCGCAATCTCGTTGGCGCCGGTCAAGGGCAGAAACAGCACGGCGAGCACGACGCCGGCTGCGGGCGCCAGGACGGCGGCAGCCCACACCGTCCGCAGCACCCGCGCGCGGCGCATCGCGATGAGGTCGCCAGCCGCCACCACCACGGCAAGTCCCGACACCACCAGCACGACACCGGCGCCGCCGACAACGGCATCGAGCCCGAGCACGCCGGAGATCAGGACCGCGCCGAGCGCAGGCGCCAGCGCGAAGAAATAGACGAAGTTGTGCGCGAGCGGCTCGACCGGCGGCCGGTAGATGATCGGCGCTTCCTCGCCCTTGGCGACGAACAGGCCGCTATTGAGAAAGGTCAGCGCCGGGATCGCCGCCGCGCCGAGCACGAGCCCGCCGAGCAGCCAGGCCGCGTGCAGCGCGCGAGCGTTCAGCTCGGCGACCTCAGGCAGGGTCGGCATGACAAGCGTCTCCGCGCGCATCAGCCAGACTGCATAGGGCAGCGCCAGCACGGCGACGACGATCAGCGCGAACAGCGGATCGAGCGCGCGTAGCGTCCGGCGTCCGCCGGCGGTCGAGACCGCGAAGACGACGAGCAGGAGGAGAAGGAAGATCGCCGCGGGCGTCGTCAGCAGCAAGAGGCCCGCTTCGATCGACCAGGCAAACCAGGCATTGCCGCGGCGCTGGCCGATGATCTGCCAGGAATGCAGCAGCAGCAGCGCCCAGAGCGGCCGCGCCAGCACCAGCGGGCCAAAGTCGAGCGCCGGCGAGGAGAAGGCCAGCACGGTCATGGTCAGCAGCACGGCGAGCACCGCCTGCTGTGAGCCGACCACGGCGCGGGAGAGATGATAGAGCGCGATGAAGGTCGCGACCTCGCAGAGCTGGGCGAGGACATAGACGCCGAACACGTGGCCGCCTGCGGCGCGATAGGCGATGTCGGCGAGCCAGACCGGCAAGGGCGGCCCGAGATCGGTGCCGACCTGGTATTCGCGGCCGAACGCCAGCAGGGTCGCGAGCGTGCCGGGCGGGCTGCGGTAAAATACCAGCGCCACGAACAGCCACATCGCGGCCTGCAGCAGCACGGCGATCCACACGATCAGCCGCGGCCGGGCGCGAATGAGCTCGATGACCAGGGAGGTAAACCGCATGCAACGTCCGAAAGATGCAGCCAACCCGTCCAGCCGGCCCTATTCGCTCACATCTGTTTTGATAAAGGGCGCTGCGCGTTGTGGCAACGACCGTCTGCCCTACAGGCCCGCTGACGCATCAATTTCAACGCTTGCTTCTAGCTGCACTTCCATCTCGGTCACCGCGAACAGGTCCCGCACCGGCTCGACGGTCCAGGGCATGTGCTTGGCGCGGGCGGCGGCAACGGGGGCGAAGAAGCTGCGGTGGTGGATGGTGGGACCGAGGCGGTCGAGCGCGTCGAGGTGCTCCGGGACGGCGTAGCCCTTGTGCTGCTCGAAGCCATAGCCGGGGCAGTCCTGCGCCAGCGCGCACATCAGCCGGTCGCGCGTCACCTTGGCGATGATCGAGGCTGCGGCGATCGACAGGACGATGCCGTCGCCGCCGATCACGGCCTCGCAGTCGCAGGCGGTGTCGAGCCGGTCGCGGCCGTCGACAAACACATGACGCGGCGAGTCGGGCAGCGCCACCACGGCGCGCTTCAGCGCCCACAGCGAGGCGCGCAGGATGTTGTCGCGGTCGATTCGGGAGCGCGAGGCGACGGCGACCGAGACCTGCGCGGTGGCGCAGATCTTGTCGAAAAGCTTCTCGCGTTCCTCGGCCGTCAGGCGCTTGGAATCGTCGATGCCGCGGGGAATGCGGTCGGGATCGAGAATCACGGCGGCCGCGACCACGGGTCCGGCCAGCGGCCCGCGGCCGGCCTCGTCGCAGCCGGCAACCGGCCAGATGCCGCGCTTGATCAGCGCGCGCTCGCGGCGGAAGGTCGGCGATGCGACGGCGATGATGGCGCCCTGCCTACCGGCCGGGGCCTTGGCCGCCCCCTTGGCCGTCTTCGCAGGCGCTGCCTTCCTGGCGGCATCCTTCTTCGACGCGCCCTTCTTTGGCGCGTCTTTGGCCGGCTTCCTGGTGGACTTGTCCCGAATCATGGGCGGGATCGTGCGCAAGCGGCCCGGCCGGCGCAACCGGGAACCCCGGACAATTCCCGTTATTCAGACCAGCCGCCTACTCCGCCAGATGCACCCGCCGGTCCTCACCGACCTCGATGTCGGGCGCGACCACGACTTCCCAGGGATGGCCGTCGGGGTCGGCGAAATAGCCGGAATAACCGCCGTAGTCGGTCTCATGCGCCGCTTTCAGCAGCGCCGCGCCCTTGCCGACGGCGAAGGCCAGAACCGCATCGACCTCGCCGCGCGTGGCGCAGTTCCAGGCGAGCGTCATGCCGCGGAAGGTCGCGGGCCTCGGATTGTCCGGCAACTTGGCGTCGGCCGCGAGTTTGTCCCAGTGAAACAGGGCCAGCACCGGACCACCGGTATCGTAGAAGGCGACGGCCTCGCCGGTCGCCTTCAGCCGACGCGAGAAGCCGAGCGCGTCATAGAAGGCGATGCTGGCACGAATGTCGCTCACACCCAGTGTGATGACCGTGAGCCGCGGCACCGGCGCGGTAAGTTCCTGGCTCATGCTACGCCTCTTCCGTTTCCCGATCAGAACAGGCTGAGCTGATCGCCGTTCCGCTTCGGCCTCGCAAAGTGATCCGTCGTCAGCTTGGAGCGCCGCTTGTTCAGCCCAAGCCTGTCGCAGGCGATCTCGAAGCGGCGGCCGATGGTCCAGGCCATCGGTCCGGTGCCCTTCATCCGCTCGCCCCATTTCGCGTCGTAATCGCGGCCGCCGCGCATGTCGCGGATCAGGGTGAAGACGTGGCGGTAGCGGTCTGGATAATTGGCCATCAGCCATTCGCGGAAGAGATCGCGAACCTCCAGCGGCAGCCGCAACAGCACGTAGGAGGCTTCCTTGACGCCGGCATGGGCGGCGGCATCGAGAATGCGCTCGATCTCGGAATCGTTCAGCGCGGGGATCACGGGCGCGACCATCACGGTGGTCGGAATACCCGCGTCCGAAAGCTGCTTCAGCGCCTCCAGCCGCTTCGGCGGCGTCGATGCGCGCGGCTCCATGGTGCGAGCCAGCTTTGGATCGAGCGAGGTGACGGAAATTCCGACCTTGGCGAGATTGCGCTTGGCCATCCGCGCGAGAATGTCGATGTCGCGCGTGACCAGCGCCGACTTGGTGACGATGCCGACGGGGTGGCCGGCGCGCTCCAGCACTTCGAGAATGCCGCGCATGATCTTACGCTCGCGCTCGATCGGCTGATACGGATCGGTGTTGGTCCCGATCGCGATCATCCGCGGCTCGTAGCCGGTCGCGGCCAGCTCCTTCTCGAGCAGCGCCGGCGCATCGGGCTTGGCAAACAGCTTTGACTCGAAGTCGAGCCCCGGCGACAGGCCGAGATAGGCGTGCGTCGGCCGCGCGAAGCAATAGACACAGCCGTGCTCGCAGCCGCGATACGGATTGATCGAGCGGTCGAAGCCAATATCGGGGGATTCGTTGCGGGTGATCACCTTGCGCGAGGTATCGACGCCGACGGTGGTCTTGAACGGCGGCAGCTCCTCCAGGCTCTGCCAGCCATCGTCGAAGGCGACGCGGGCCTCGGCCTCGAAGCGGCCGCTGGCATTGGACTGGGCGCCCCGCCCTCGCCTGCGCTGTTTGTCGATGGCGACCGCCAGTTCGGGAAAATCAGAGTCCGCACCCGCCGGCTCGGAGGGCGCCGTGACCGGCGGGTGCTTGAGAGCATGAGAGGATGCTGGACTCATGAACCCAAGATAGCACGCAAAAGGAACAAATCAAGAACACAAACAAAAAACTCAAAAACAACCCCATGCACAGTAGCCGCCCAAATTTCGGGCGCGGTCCCTTGACCTCACGCAACACACCCGTCGCGGCGATCCTGTTCGATGCCGGACAGGGATCAATCGCACCGGAACAAAGTTGGTGTCGATCGCTGGGTGAAGGTCAGCAGGAACATGACAAATCAACGACAATCGGCCTCAGGGAGCAGCGAGCTCGATCTGCTCGATCGCTATTGGCGCGCCGCGAACTACCTCTCCGTCGGGCAAATCTATCTGCTCGACAATCCGCTGCTGCGCGAGCCGTTGCGGCCGGAGCACATCAAGCCGCGCTTGCTCGGCCATTGGGGCACGACGCCCGGTTTGAACTTCATTTACGCCCATCTCAACCGCGTCATCCGCGCGCTCGATGTCAACGTGCTCTATATCTGCGGTCCCGGCCATGGCGGCCCGGGCATGGTGGCCAACACCTATCTCGAAGGCAGCTACAGCGAGATCTATCCTGACGTCGCGCGCGATACAGACGGATTGCGAAAACTTTTCAGGCAGTTCTCCTTCCCCGGCGGCATTCCGAGCCACGCGGCGCCGGAAACGCCAGGCTCGATCCACGAAGGCGGCGAACTCGGCTACGCGCTGGTGCATGCCTATGGCGCCGCATTCGACAATCCCGACCTGATCGTCGCCTGCGTCGTCGGCGATGGCGAGGCGGAAACCGGCCCGCTCGCGGCGTCCTGGCACTCGAACAAGTTCCTCAATCCCGCCCATGACGGCGCTGTGCTGCCGATCCTGCACCTCAATGGCTACAAGATCGCGAACCCGACCGTGCTCGGACGGATGCGCGACGCGGAGATCCGCGACCTGTTCCGCGGGTTCGGCCACGAGCCGCTGTTCGTCGAGGGCGACGATCCCGAATTGATGCACCAGGCCATGGCGGATGCGCTCGACGTCGCGCTCGCCAGCATCCGCTCGATCCAGCAGCATGCCCGCGACGGCCGCAAGAGCGTCGAGCGGCCGCGCTGGCCGATGATCGTGCTGCGCAGCCCGAAGGGCTGGACCGGCCCGAAGGAGGTCGACGGCAAGAAGGTCGAGGGCTTTTGGCGCGCGCATCAGGTTCCCGTTGCGAGCTGTCGCGAGAACCCGGCGCATCTGAAAATCCTCGAAGACTGGATGCGCAGCTACGAGCCCGAGAAGCTGTTCGACGGCAGCGGCGCGCTCATTCCCGAGCTCCAGGCGCTGGCGCCCGACGGTAACAGGCGCATGGGCGCCAATCCGCACGCCAATGGCGGCCTGCTGAAGAAGGAGCTGAAGCTGCCGGACTTCCGCAGTTTTGCGTTGGACGTGCCGCAGCCCGGCGGCGTCACCGGCGAAGCAACGCGCGAGCTCGGCAAATTCCTGCGCGACGTCATCCGCCTCAACGCAGAAACGCGCAACTTCCGCATCATGGGTCCGGACGAGACCGCGTCAAACCGGCTCGATGCCGTGTTCGAGGCGACCGAACGGGTCTGGATGGAGCCGACGGAGCCTTACGACGTGCATCTCGCCCAGGACGGCCGGGTGATGGAGGTTTTGAGCGAGCATCTCTGCCAGGGCTGGCTCGAGGGCTATCTGCTCACCGGACGGCACGGCTTGTTCTCCTGCTACGAGGCCTTCATCCACATCGTCGATTCCATGTTCAACCAGCACGCCAAATGGCTGAAGGTGACGCGACATCTGCCCTGGCGGCGACCGATCGCCTCGCTGAACTATCTCCTGACCTCGCATGTCTGGCGGCAGGACCATAACGGATTCAGCCATCAGGATCCCGGCTTCGTCGATCTCGTCGCCAACAAGAAGGCCGACATCGTCCGCATCTACTTCCCGCCCGACGCCAACACGCTGTTGTGGATCGCCGATCACTGCCTGCGCACCTATGACCGCATCAACGTCATCGTCGCCGGCAAGCAGCCGGCGCCGCAATGGCTGTCGATGCAGGACGCCGCCACGCATTGTGATGCCGGCATCGGCATCTGGACCTGGGCCGGCACGGAGGATGCGGATGGCGAGCCCGACGTCGTGATGGCCTGCGCCGGCGACGTGCCGACACTGGAGACGCTCGCCGCCGTCGATCTGCTGCGCAAGGCGCTGCCCGACCTGAAGATCCGCGTCGTCAACGTCGTCGACCTCATGACGCTGCAGCCGAAAGACCAGCACCCGCACGGCCTGTCCGACCGTGACTTCGACAGCCTGTTCACACCAGACAAGCCGGTGATCTTCGCCTATCACGGCTATCCCTATCTCATCCACCGTCTCACCTATAACCGCACCAACCATGCCGGAATGCATGTGCGCGGCTTTGCCGAGGAAGGCACCACGACGACGCCGTTCGACATGGTCGTCCTCAACGGGCTCGACCGCTATCACCTCGCGATCGAGGCGATCGCGCGCGTGCCGGGTCTGGCGACCAAGGCCGCGCAGGTGCAACAGCAGTTCCGCGACAGACTGATCGAACATTCGCACTATGTGCGCGAACACGGCGAGGACATGCCTGAAATTCGCGACTGGGTCTGGCCGGGCAAAGCGGGTTGACGTCATGACGGCGTCGGCCCTCGTGCTCAACTCGGGCTCGTCGAGCATCAAGTTCGGCCTGTTCGACATCGCGGCGGACGAGCCTGCCCTGCTCTGCAAGGGCCTGCTCGACGAGCATGAGGCGAAGCCGCGGCTCGTGGTGAAAAGCCCTGCGGGCGGAGACCTGTTCGAGACGCAGAGGGAAGCATCCGATGCGGACAGCGGTCATCTGTTCGCGGAGGTGCTCGGCTTCATCGAGGAGCGTTTTGCCGACCACCGCCTGCGCGCCGTCGGTCACCGCATCGTTCATGGCGGGCCGGATTATTCGGGCCCGGTTGAGCTGACTGACGACGTCTACGCAAAGCTGGACGCACTGACGCCACTGGCGCCGCTGCACCAGCCGCGGTGCCTTGAACCAGTCCGCACCATCAGGGCAATAAAGCCCGACCTGGCACAGATCGCATGTTTCGACACCGCCTTTCATCACAGCATGGCGCCACCCGCGAGCCGCTTCGCCATCCCGCGGCGCTATGAAGAGCGCGGTATCCGGCGCTACGGCTTTCACGGCCTCTCGTTCGAATATGTCGCGGGGCGCCTCGCGAAAATCGCGCCGCAGTTCGTTGCCAAGCGCACCGTCATCGCGCATCTCGGCAATGGCGCCAGCCTGTGCGCGTTGCGCGATGGCCGCAGCGTCGACACCACGATGGGGCTGACGCCGCTCGATGGCCTCGTGATGGGCACCCGGAGCGGCACGATCGATCCCGGCGTGCTGCTCTATCTGCAACAGCACGAGAGGATGTCGGTCGAGGATGTCCAGCACCTGCTCTATCACGAGTCAGGCCTGCTCGGCGTCTCCGGCATCTCTGCCGACATGCGCACGCTGCTGGCGAGCCGTGAGGCTGCGGCGCGGCAGGCGGTCGAGCTCTTCACCTTCCGTGCGGCGCAGCAGGTCGCGGTGATGGCGACCACGCTGGGCGGGCTGGACTGTCTGGTCTTCACCGGCGGCATCGGCGAGCATGCGAAGGAAATCCGCGCCGCGATTGGTGAGCGGCTTGGGTGGCTCGGCGTACATATTGACGCGGGTGCGAATGACGCGGCACGCGAGCGGATCAGCAGCAGTGGCAGCACCGTCAATGTGTTCGTCATTCCGACGAATGAGGAGCTGACGATCGCTCGGCATTGCGCGGCTGTGCTGCGAGCGAAATGAAAGCCCGGTCGACCGCTGCATCTTTCCCTTCTCCCCCGTGGGAGAATTTCAGCGGACCATGACTTGTCGGGCCATGACTTGTCGCAGCGCTGCTGCGCCACTGTCGAAATGACCATGGTGCGCAAAGCAAACGATTTCGCCAGCGCTTCGAGCACCATGGGCCAACTACGTCGCTCCGCTCAGTACGGAGAGTACCCGCCCGGGCAAACATAGTTTCCGTAAGCGTCATAGCCGCAGCCGCTGCGGTAGTAGGCCCCCGTCGCAGCTGCGCCGATCGCCGCGGCCCCCACTGCCGCCGCACCGACGCCGTAACGATATCCGCGATACCCTGCATAAGCGCCCCGATAGCCGTAACGCCCGCCGCGCACGGCGACAGCACCGCCCCGATATCCACGCGCCGCGACCGCGCCCCCGCGGTAGCCTCCTGCCCGCACGGCACCGCCGTGGAAACCTCCTGCGCGCATGCCGCCGCCGCGACCGCCGCGGGCAGATGCGTCATCGGGAGTGAAGGCGACAAGCAGCATAGCTGCGGCTGCCGAAGCGATGAGAGCTTGACGCAACATCAGCGTACTCCTTCTTCGAGGGAGGAAGCCGCGGACAGCTGCACATCGCGTTGACCGCGGGTCCGATCGAAGTCTCGTGCGCTGGAGCTTCGTGCCTTTGATTTGGATCAACGTTCATCTACATGAACGACGGTTCCCCGCCCGCACAGTGGCGTGCAGGCCGATCTCAGGCCGATCTAATGCGTGCCCGACAGGATCTGGATGCACCCGATCACGACCTCGATCACGATCAGCACCACGACTGCGATTTCCAGACGCAGCGAGCGCTGGGTGTCGATGATGTCGGTCAGCGCGTTGGCGGTTTCCGACACCGCGGTGAGCTTGCGCTCGAGCGTATCGAGGCGCTCCTTCAATTCGTACTCGTCTTCGAGACGGGCATAGAGGCGGTCGAGCTCGGGCTTCTCCCAGAGCACGTCCGGTTTCTCGGCCACCGCGACACGGCCGGCGACGCGCTGCTGGACCAGAAGCGCATTGCCGATCAGTTGCAAGATGCCCTTGCGCCGGGGCGGCGTGCGGCCCTGCTCGGCGAGTCCCCGCGCAAAGGGCTCGATCACGTCGAAGACCGCGGCGACGCGGCGCTCGTCGCGGGCGAGCGAGGTGCTCTTGGCGAGCGCGTCCGCAACGATCAGCAGGCGATCGTCGGAGAATTTGGCGAGGCAGATCGGCCCGCCGGGCTGGATCGCCTCGGCGTTCTCATCCTTGCAGAGCTGCGCCTGTGCGATCTCCTCTTCAAAAGGGCTGAGCTCGCCGGTCACCCGCGGTTTCAGGCTGTCGATCAGCACCTTCTCCTCCGAAGGGAGGAGGCCGATCAGCACCACGACGCCGTAGCGGAAGATCACGACGAGCCCGGCATGGACGCGGAAGGCAGCAGGCGTCGAGGAGACAGGTGCGCCAAGCTCGAGCCCGGACGGATTGATGCGTTCGCCCAGCATCACGGCGCGGATCCGCAGGGTCGGCGCGGCCTCCGGCTTCGGCGATGTTGGCGTGGTGCCAACGGGAAGTTGATCGGCGTTCACTGGACTATCTCACTTTGCGCGGCGAGCGTTGCACGTTTTTCCCGTCGAAAGGTTTGTGTCAGACTGCCGGTGCAGCCTTGCGGAACGTGCCGTCCTCGCCCCGATCATATCGGCAGAGAAAGCCCCCGTTTGAAGCTCACGGAAACGACATTCGCGGAAACATTGGGCAACAGGGCCACCCCGCGCACGACATATTCGGCTGCGATAGACCGGCGGCGATTTACCATCGCATGCCGGAACACCGGCGAAAAGTTGCACTCGGCGACGCCGCGTGTTTATGACACATTCATAACAAGCTACGCTTCTCCCGAAGTGCAGACATCGAAGCCTCAATCATGCTGAGCGTCATCATACCGACCGAAGGCGTCGAGCAGACGGCGGTCGCAACTCTGGCCGCGCTGGTACCCGGTGCCGCTGCGGGCATCATCAAGGAAGTCCTGCTGGTCGATGGCACCCGCAACGGTGTCATCGAGCGCGTTGCCGACGTCGCAGGCTGCCGTTTCATCGGCTTCGAGGGTTCTTCGCAGGGCGCGGCGCTTGCCGCCGGTGCGCTCCAGGCCCGTTCGCCCTGGCTGATGTTCCTCCCGGCCGGCGCCGTGCTGGAGACCGGCTGGATCGAGGAAACCACCCAGTTCATCCAGGCTGTCTCGACCAGCGGCAGGGATCGCGCGGCGGTGTTCCGCTACACACGGTCGCCTTATGCCGATACCGGGTTTCGCGACGTCCTCTGGGCCGTGGTGCGCAAACTGGTCGGCCCCCTCGGCGATCAGGGACTCTTGATCGCGCGCGATCATTACGACCGGATCGGCGGCTACCCGCCCCAGGCCCGCCGTTCCGAGGCGCGGCTGCTCCGGCGGCTCGGCCGCTCGTCCCGGACCATGCTGCGCAGCCGGATCGTCATGGTCGGCTGACGTCACCGATCTAATACTTGCCAAAGTCAAATAATTGTTTGACAATGGCAAGTATCGAGGTGACCCATGCCATCAGCCCTTTCGTCATCCAGCCCTTCGCCATCCGGCCCCGCTTCGACCGAACAGGTCGCCGACGACCAGGTCCAGGCGGTTCGCGCCTTCAACCGCTTCTACACCCAGAAGCTCGGCGTGCTCGACCAGCAGCTCCTGAAGAGCCCGTTCTCGCTGAGCGAGGCGCGCGTGCTCTACGAGCTGGCCCATGGTGGCGAGCAGTCGGCCAAGGAGATCGGCATCGCGCTCGGGCTCGACGCCGGCTATCTCAGCCGCATCGTGCAGAACTTCGATGAAAGCGGCCTGATCGCGCGCAAGCCGCTTCCGAGCGACCGCCGGCAGGTTCAGCTGAGCCTGACTGCGAAGGGCCGCCAGGCGTTCGCCAGGCTCGAACGCTCGTCCCAGGACGACGTCGCCGCGATGCTGCGGCCGCTGCCGGATGAGGAGCGCAGCAAGCTCACCGGTGCGATGGAGACGATCGAGCGGCTGCTCGCCATGCCGCGCACGCCATCCCCGCGGGCGACCCTGCGCGAGCCCCGCCCGGGCGACATGGGCTGGGTGGTGCAGAGCCACGGCGCGCTCTACGCCAGCGAATACGGTTTCGACTCCGGCTTCGAGGCGCTGGTCGCCGAGATCGTCGCCAAATACATGACCTCCTACGATGCCTCGCGCGAGCGCTGCTGGATCGCCGACATCGAGGGCCGGCCGGTCGGCTCGGTATTTCTGGTCAAGGCCAGCGACGACGTTGCCAAGCTGCGCCTGTTGCTGCTCGATCCGGCCGCGCGAGGCCAGGGGCTAGGCCAACGGCTGGTCGCCGAATGCGTCTCCTTTGCCCGCGCCTGCGGCTATCGGCGGATGACGCTGTGGACGCAGAGCAATTTGGTCGCCGCGCGAAAAATCTATCAGGATGCCGGCTTCAAGCTGACCGCCACCGAGCCGCATCGCAGTTTTGGCCAGAACCTCACCGGTGAAACCTGGGAGCGCGATCTCTGATGCGGCGGCACGCGCTCATCACGGGAGAGCTCGTCGATCTCTACAAGCGCCGGGCGCGACGGTTGCACGTGGAGGCGCGCCGGACTATGTGGCGCGTGGTGTGGAGCTCGCTGAGACGGAAGAGCTAGTCGCTGGCGCAGCGGGCGCGATGCGCATGATTGTGCCCTCGCCCCTTGCGGGAGAGGGCAGCGACGCCAGTAGATACGAACTCGCTTGGGTGAGGGGTATGTCTCCGAGCGGTCCGTGCGGATGGAGACCCCTCACCCGTCTCGCCGCCCCGCGGCGAGCCACCCTCTCCCACAAGGGGGAAGGGAAGAGGTCCGCGCCTAGCTCAGCAAAGCAGCGTCAAAGCAACGCACTCACACCGTCGCGCCCTGCGCCTTCGCCCTTCGCAGATGCTCGTCGAGGCGCGGCATGATCTCGACGAAATTGCAGGGACGCGTGCGGTAGTCGAGCTGGGCGGCGAGGATGCCGTCCCAGCCGTCACGACAGGCGCCGGGCGAGCCCGGCAGGCAGAAGATGTAGGTGGCGCCGGCGACGCCGGCGGTGGCGCGGCTCTGGATCGTCGACGTCCCGATCTTGGCGTGGCTCAGCATGTGGAAGGCGATCGAGAAGCCGTCCATGCGCTTCTCGAACAGCGGCTCGATCGCCTCCGGCGTGACGTCGCGCCCGGTAAAACCGGTGCCGCCGGTGGTGACGACGACGTCGACGCCGGCATCAGCAATCCAGCGGCGGACGACGGCGCGGATCGCCTCGACGTCGTCGGTGACGATCTCGCGCGCGGCAAGATGATGGCCCGCCGCGGTGAGGCGGTCGGCCAGCGTCTGGCCGGACTTGTCGTCGGCGAGCGCGCGCGTGTCAGAGACGGTGAGCACCGCGATGTTGAGCGGGATGAATTGTTTTGAGTCGTCGATCGAGGCCATTGGTCCTTCCTCTCGTGTCCCGGACGCGATGCAGCGCGTCAGCGGTGCGTCGCAGAGCCGGGACCCATTTCCGAGGCTTGGGAGACCGGCATTGTGGGCCCCGGCTCTGCAGCGCACCGCTGAAGAAGCGCTGCGCTGCGTCCGGGGCACGATGTCCTGGCGACTACGACCCGCTGCCGAACGTGTTGCAGGCCTGGACGGTGCCTTGCTGGTAGCCGGTCATGAACCACTGCTTGCGTTGCGCCGCCGAGCCGTGCGTGAAGGAATCGGGCACGACGCGTCCCGTCGCCTGGCGTTGCAGCGTGTCGTCACCGATCGCGCTCGCCGTGGTCAACGCGGCGTCGATGTCGCCGGGCTCGAGGAAGTTCGGACGCTTCTTCGACTCGCGATTGACCCAGACGCCGGACAGGCAATCGGCCTGCAATTCGACCTTCACCTGGAGCGCATTGGCCTCGGCCTTGCTGCCGGCCTGCTGCTGCAGCCGCGTCACGCGCGGAATGATGCCGAGCAGGTTCTGGATGTGATGGCCGGCCTCATGCGCGATGATGTAGGCGGTGGTGAAGTTGCAGGCGGACTTGCCGGAGCAGCCGCGGAAGCGCGTCTCGACCTCGCGGAAGAAACTGGTGTCTAGGAAGATGGTACGATCCGGCGGACAGTAGAACGGCCCCATCGCCGACTCTGCCCGGCCGCAGCGGCCGCCATTGGTGACGTTGCGGAACAGCACGACCTTCGGACCGGTGTAGGACTGGCCGCTGGCCTGGAAGATCTCGCTCCAGCGGTCGTCGATCTCGCCGAGGATGCCGGAGATCATGCTGCCCATCTCGTCGGTCGGCGCGCCGCGCTTGGCGGAGGTCGACTGACGATCGGTCTGGTAGGAAGGCGCCTGGCCGCCGCCGGTGAGGATCTCGGCGCCGCCGATCAGGATGCGCGGATCGATGCCGAAGGCATAGCCGACCAGGCCGAGCACGATGATGGTGCCGATGCCCAGACCGCCGCCGCCCATCGGCAGGCCGAACCCGCCTCCGCCGCCGCCCATGCCGCCACCGCCGTCGCGGCGATCCTCAATGTCGTCGCTGCGGCGGAAATCATCATAACGCATGGCGGGTTTCCCTCAGTCCTCAATTGGCGTCATTTGGGCGCAGAAGCGCGAAAGCTCAACGCGCCACACACGTAAAATTTCCAATGCGTTAATCAATATCCCGCTCGGCAATTATTGCCTAGTGCGACAGCATGCCGATGCCAGCAATTTTTTCCGGGGTCGTGCAATTTTTTCCGAGAGAAATTTGGCGACCTGACTGCTCCCGCAACGCGAAGAAATACGAAATACACTGGAAAACACGACGAATGCGCAGAGCGAAACGCGCACAATGCGTGATGCGAGGGCTGCTCACCAAAGCGGCGGGTTAAGTCGATTTTTACTTTGCCGCTCCATTGTAGCGGTCAGTCGGTTGTTTGGTCCCGCGTCGCCGACAGCGTCGCCTGAGTCAGAGTTCTTGAGTCATGGTAGTGTCGCGTCGCGGGGCGTCTGCAAGGGCGCCCCGCACAAATTTTGAGTCCGCTTCGCACAGCATCATCCTCGGTGATTGCGTCGCCGAGATGTCGAAGCTTCAGGCCGGTTCGGTCGACCTCGTGTTCGCCGATCCGCCCTACAATCTCCAGCTCAAGGGCGATCTGAAGCGCCCCGACGAATCCCATGTCGATGCCGTCAACGACGACTGGGACAAGTTCGATTCGTTCTCCGCCTATGACGATTTCACCCGCGCCTGGCTGCTTGCCGCCCGCCGCGCGATGAAGCCGTCGGCGACGATCTGGGTGATCGGCTCCTATCACAACATTTTCCGCGTCGGCGCGATCATGCAGGATCTCGGCTTCTGGCTCCTGAACGACATCGTCTGGCGCAAGTCGAACCCGATGCCGAACTTCCGCGGCCGCCGCTTCACCAACGCGCACGAAACGATGATCTGGGCCGCGCGTGACGAAAAAGCCAAGGGCTACACGTTCAACTACGAGGCGCTGAAGGCGGCGAACGAGGACGTGCAGGCACGGTCCGACTGGCTGATCCCGCTCTGCACCGGCGAGGAGCGCCTCAAGGGCGCCGACGGCAAGAAAGTGCATCCGACGCAGAAGCCGGAAGGCCTGCTCGCGCGCGTGCTGCTGTCGTCGTCGAAGCCCGGCGATCTCGTGATCGATCCCTTCAACGGCACCGGCACCACGGGTGCTGTCGCCAAGCGTCTCGGCCGCTCCTATATCGGCTTCGAGCGCGACAAGACCTATGCCAAGGCGGCGGAAGCCCGCATCGCTGCGATCGAGCCGCTGCCGGAAGAAAGCCTCGCCCCGTTCATGACCGCGCGCGAAGCGCCGCGGGTCGCGTTCTCCGAGCTGATCGAGCGCGGCATGATCATGCCCGGCACAAAGCTGTTCGACGCCAAGAAGAAGCTTGGTGCGCTGGTGCGTGCCGATGGCGCCATCATGCTGGGCGACAAGGTCGGCTCGATCCACCGCATCGGCGCCGTGGCGCAAGGGGCGCAAGCCTGCAACGGCTGGACCTTCTGGCATGTCGAGACCAAGAAGGGTCTCAAGCTGATCGACGAGTTCCGTGCCGAGATCCGTGCGGGGATCGGGGCGGAGTAGTTTTCTCCGCGGTCCCGTAGGGTGGGCAAAGCGAAGCGTGCCCACCACCTTAGAATATGCCGCAAGCGACGCGGGGGGGGCGGCCGGGGGGCGGCGCGTGCACCCCCCCAGGGGGGGTGTTGGGGCGCCCCCCCCCCCATGAGTTTA